>SVBN01000102.1 GCA_015058875.1 Erysipelotrichaceae bacterium
TGACGAAGCTGATGATCTACCATGACGATCACGGCTGGACATACAGCGGAGAATAAAAAACAGGGAGGCTGTTCATTCGGCTTCCCTGATGTTTCTGTATCGGATGGACTTTTTGATTGTCTCTTTCGGATTGGTATTCTGACAGTATTCCGGAATATCCAGAGAAGAAAGAATAACCGGCTGACGGTCATGGATTTCCGCCTGTTTGAGCACTGCCGCTTCGGTCAGGATGACCATATGCATCCCGTCTTCTTCCTTCCGGCATAATCCGGCCAGATACATCGGTTTTTCATTGACCGTAAAGTAATACTTCTTTTTCGGATCCCTGGACCATTCATAATATCCGGTCGCCGGAATGACACAGGGCAGGGAATCTCTGAAGAAGAAGCTGTCAAACGCTGTTTCGCTTCTGGCGTTGATGATCAGCTTTCCCTCTCTGCCCGGATATCCCCAGAAGGCCGGAAGCAGTCTTGCTTTATGATCCTCTCCGGCTATGATGATCAGTACCTTATGGGAAGGAAAAACTTCATGAAAGGAAAGTTCCCGGAAGGCTTCTTCACTGAGCTGCTGTCTGGCCTGAGCGATCCAGCGCTCCATGGTCGGATTGGTTCCGTCTGAAAATAAATATCTGCCGCACATGGATTCATTGTAACAGGTGTTGCCTGCAAAAGAAAAAAAGATATAGAATAAACGCATGGATGAAAAACAGATTGAAACCGGGCGGGGAAGTCAGCTCGGCAGGATGAAGCGTATTTATTTCCTTGCGGTGATGGGCTGCTATATTCTGTCCTATCTTGTCATGTACGGGATCTCGGAAGTGATCCTGACGATTTTTCCCGTTCATCCGTATATCACGCTGGCAGTCGATCTGCTGTTGCTGGCGGCAGCGGTATCCGTGACAAAATGGATTGTGGATATCGAATTGAAAGACCGCTGGATTCGCCGTTGATTTGTGTGAATTCAGAGGGTATAATCTTTCCATAGGCTTTGACCGGGAGGAGTAGCTGAATCCTTCTGCTTCAAGAGATATGCCGGATGGTGCAAGGCAGAAAGCAGAACACAGCGAAGTCGTCCGTGAGCCGGACTCATGAAGACAGTAATGAGTCCCGTGCATGCACGTTACGCATTCGAGAAGCAAATAAGGTGGTACCACGCAATGAACCGGCGTCCTTTGTCAGGGCGCTTTTTTTATCAGGGAGGCAGACATGGAAAAGAATCTGGAAGCGAAGTACGATCATCATAAGGTGGAAGAAGGACGTTACGACGAATGGGTGGAGAAAGGCTATTTTACAGCCGGCGACAAGTCCAAAGGCCCGTTTACCATCGTCATTCCGCCGCCGAATGTCACAGGCATTCTGCATATCGGACATGCATGGGACAATACACTGCAGGATATCATTTCCCGCTATAAGAGAATGCAGGGATATGACATGCTGTACCTGCCGGGCATGGACCATGCCGGCATCGCAACGCAGGCAAGAGTTGACGCAAGACTGAAGTCGGAAGGCACCAACCGCTATGAAATCGGCAGAGAGAAGTTCCTGGAGCGCGCCTGGGAATGGAAAGAGGAATATGCCGCTACGATCCGCAAGCAGTGGGCGAAGCTCGGCAACAGCCTCGACTATACAAGAGAGCGCTTCACAATGGATGAAGGCTTCAATGCGGCTGTCCGTCACGTCTTTGTGACGCTGTACAATGAAGGACTGATCTACAGGGGATGGAGAATCATCAACTGGGATCCCGAGGCAAGAACAGCGCTTTCCAACATCGAAGTCTATCACCAGGCGGATCCGGGCAAGATGTATTATTTCAACTATCATGTTGCGGACAGCGATGAGACATTCGTCGTTGCGACAACCAGACCCGAAACCATGTTCGGCGACGTGTGCGTCGTCGTGCATCCGGAGGATGAGCGTTATAAGCATCTGATCGGCCAGTATGCCATCAACCCGGCAAACGGCGAAAAGCTGCCGATCATTGCGGATGATTACATCGATATCGAATTCGGTACGGGCGCGATGAAGTGCACGCCGGCACACGATCCCAACGACTTCCAGATTGCTGAGCGTCATGGCCTTGCGAAGCCCATCTGCATGAATCCGGACGGCACAATGAATGCGCTGGCCGGCGAGTATGACGGCATGGACCGCTATGAATGCCGTGATAAGGTTACCGCAAGAATCGAATCCGAAGGCAATCTCGTGAAGATTGAGGATATCGTTCATGATGTCGGACATTCCGAGAGAACGCACTGCGTCGTTGAACCGTATCTGTCCCAGCAGTGGTTCGTCAAGATGAAGCCGCTTGCCGAAGATGTGCTTGCCCATCAGCAGGATCCGGATCAGAAGATCACATTCTATCCGGAGCGCTTTGAGCGCACATTCTGCCAGTGGCTGGAAAACATCGAGGACTGGTGCATTTCCCGTCAGCTCTGGTGGGGACACCGGATTCCGGCGTGGTATCACAAAGAGACAGGCGAAACATATGTCGGTGAAACGGATCCGGCGGATCCCGAGAACTGGATCCAGGATGAGGACGTTCTGGATACCTGGTTCTCCAGCGCGCTCTGGCCGTTTGCGACCCTCGGATGGCCGGAAGATACGGATGATTATCACAGATACTATCCGACCAGCACGATGGTTACCGGATATGACATCATCTTCTTCTGGGTTGCCCGCATGGCGTTCCAGGCAAGACACTTTACCAAGGACCGTCCGTTTAAGGATGTCCTGATCCACGGCCTGATCCGTGACGCCCAGGGACGCAAGATGTCCAAATCACTCGGCAACGGCATCGATCCGATGCAGGTCATTGACGAGTACGGCGTCGATGCGCTGCGCTTCTTCCTGACAACCAACTCCACGCCGGGCCAGGATATGCGCTATATTCCGGAAAAGGTAGAGGCCGCATGGAACTTCATCAACAAGATCTGGAACGCAAGCAGATTCGTTCTGATGAACCTGCCGGAAGGCATGAAGGCGGAGGATGTGGATCTCACATCGCTTTCCGCAGCCGATGCATGGATCCTGACGAAGCTGAACCAGACGATTGAGCATGTCACAGCCAACATGGAGAAATATGAATTTGCCCTGGTCGGCAATGAACTGTATTCCTTTGTCTGGGATGACTTCTGTTCATGGTATGTGGAAATGAGCAAGGCCAGTCTGTCCTCGGATGATCCGAAGGTTGTAAAGGCAGCGCAGTCCACACTGTATCTGATGCTCGATCATATCGTGCGTCTGCTGCATCCGTTCATGCCGTTTGTGACCGAAGAGATCTTCGGCATGCTGAATGAGAAGGAAGAAAGCATCTGCATCGCTTCCTGGCCGGAAAAGATTGCCGATCTGCCGGATACGGATCTGGAAAGCATGGAGCGTCTGATCTCCATCATCAAGAAGACAAGAGAAGTCAAGATCGCCAACGATCTGAAGCCGGGCGCGCATCTGGATATCCTGGTGAAGGACATCGACGGCAACCAGCTGAAGAGGGATGAAAACCTTGCGGCAATTCTGGAAAAGATGGCAAAGACTTCCTGGTGCGACAGTCTGGAAGGCGATCTGTCCGTTCACCCGGTGAAGGGCGGATCCATCTACATTCCTTCCGCTCAGCTGCTCGACAGGGAAGCAGAACTTGCAAAGCTCGGCAGTGAAAAGAAACGTCTGGAAGGAGAAATCGCAAGATCCAACGGCATCCTGAACAACAAGGGATTCCTCGCCAAGGCGCCTGCCGCAAAGGTGGAAGCCGAAAGGAAAAAACTGGAAGATTATCAGAAGCAGTATGATGTGGTTATCGCCAGATTAGACGCTTTAAATAAATAATTCATGCTATAATCTTTTCGGGGAGAAAATCTGTTATGAATCATAAGGGGCAGCAATCAGCTGAATATCTGTATTCCGGTTTGTTCTGCGCCCCTTTTATATGCATGAATGTTGAATAAGGAGGAGTTTTTGTGAGCAGAAAAGAGAAGAAGCATTCACTGCTGAAAACCGTCGCTGTTACCGCCGCGGCGGGTGCTGCCGCTTACGGCGGAGTATCCTACTATATCTTCCGTGAGACGTTTGATACGGAGAGTTCTTCTTATTACGCCAGAATTCCGTGGGACCGTTCCCCGAATCAGGAGCGCAATGATCAGTGGTTTGCGTCCAGTGTGCGGGATGAAGATTATATCGAATCCTTTGACGGACTGAAGCTCCACGCGCTCAGAATTACCAACCATCCGGAACATCATAAATATGTCATGGTCATTCACGGCTATCATTCCAGCGCATCCGGAATGATGGATTATCTGTACCGGTTTGATCAGATGGGATACAACGTTTTCGCACCCGATATGAGAGCGTGCGGTCTGTCCCAGGGCAGATATACCGGCTTCGGCTGGCCCGAGCATTACGACATCATCAGCTGGATGAATTACCTGATCCGTCTGGATCCGGAAGCCGAGATTGCACTGTTCGGCGTTTCTGCCGGCGCAGCTGCCGTGATGTACACCGTCGGCGATTATCTGCCGGCGAACGTAAAGCTTGCAGTCGAGGACTGCGGCTTCAGCGATCTGCGTGAGATCATCGCTTCCCAGGTGAAGAAGATGAGCGAATATGTTCCGGGCGAACCGTTCATGAGAGGCGTGGACTTCTGCGTATCGCAGGCGCTCCATTATTCCATGTACGATGTCAGCATCCGCAGACAGCTTTCCCAGGCCAGAATCCCGATGCTGTTTGTGCACGGGGAAGCGGATACGCTGATCCCCGTCAGCATGGCGTATGAATGCTATTATGCATGCGAAAGCGAAAAGGAAATTCTCGTGGTGGAAAATGCCGGCCACTGCGAATCCTGCCAGGCGGAAGAATACGATGCGAAGCTGAAGGAATTCTTTGAGAAGCACGGCATGTAATCAGGGTCCATAGAGAAAGCAAAACATCTCTGTTGATACATCTGCATTAAAAAACAAGGAGAAAAAGGAGGAATCATGGCAACAAAAAAGTATGTCTACAAGTTCACTGAAGGCAACGGCTCGATGCGTGAGCTTCTCGGCGGCAAAGGCGCTAACCTCGCTGAAATGGCCAGCCTGGAACTGCCTGTTCCGATGGGATTCACCATCACAACAGAAGCCTGCAACCAGTACTACGCTGACGGTGAAAAGATCAACGACGAGATCATGGCTCAGGTTCAGAAGAACCTGAAATGGCTCGAAAAAACAATGGGAAGAAAGCTCGGCGATCCGAAGAACCCGCTGCTTGTTTCCGTACGTTCCGGTGCCCGCGCATCCATGCCGGGTATGATGGACACCATCCTGAACCTCGGCATCAATGATGAAGTAGCTGAGACAATGGCAGCCGCTTCCGGCAATCCGAGATTCGTTTACGACTCCTACCGCCGTTTCGTTCAGATGTTCTCTGACGTCGTTATGGGTCTGTCCAAGAAGAGATTCGAAGTCATTATCGATGAACTCAAGGAAGAAAAGGGTGTCAAGCTCGACGTTGAACTCGACGCTGACGACATGATGACTCTGACAAAGAAGTTCAAGGAATTCTATAAGAACGAAAAGGGCGAGGATTTCCCGCAGGATCCGAAAGTTCAGCTCGAACGTGCAATCGAAGCAGTATTCCGTTCCTGGAACAACGAACGTGCAATCTTCTACCGCAAGATGAATGATATCCCGAGTGACTGGGGTACCGCTGTCAACGTTCAGTCCATGGTATTCGGAAACATGGGTTCAGACTGCGCTACAGGCGTATGCTTCACCCGCAACCCGTCCACAGGTTCCAACGCTTACTTCTATGGTGAATATCTGATCAACGCACAGGGTGAAGACGTCGTTGCCGGTGTCCGCACACCTCAGCAGATCTCCAAGAAGGGCTCCCAGGAATGGGCAAAGGGCATGGGCATCTCCGAGAAGGAAAGAAAAGAAAAGTTCCCTTCACTCGAAGAAAGCATGCCGGAAACATTCGCAGCTCTGGACGATGTCAGAAAGAAGCTCGAAGCGCACTATCATGACATGCAGGACATGGAATTCACAATCCAGGACAAGAAACTGTACATGCTGCAGACAAGAAACGGCAAGCGTACAGCGGCTGCTGCCCTGAAGGTTGCGGTTGACATGGTTGCGGAAGGTCTGGTTACAGAAGATCAGGCTCTGATGATGGTTGAACCGAAGCAGCTCGACGACCTGCTCCATCCGATGTTCGACGCAGCTGATCTGAAGGCAAAGGCAGGCGATGTCATTGCCAAGGGTCTCGCAGCTTCCCCGGGTGCAGGTTCCGGTGCTGTCGTATTCACTGCCGAAGAAGCCAAGAAGCAGGCTGAAGCAGGAAAGAAAGTTGTCCTCGTACGTCTGGAAACATCTCCTGAAGATATCGAAGGCATGCATGTATCCCAGGCAATCGTTACTGTCCGCGGCGGTATGACCAGCCACGCTGCAGTCGTTGCAAGAGGCATGGGCGCATGCTGCGTATCCGGATGCGGCGACATTTCCGTAAACGAAGAAGCCAGAACATTCACAGTCGGCGGCGAAACATTCCATGAAGGCGATGTCATTTCCGTTGACGGTACAACAGGTCTGGTTTACAAAGGCGAAATCAAGACTGTTCCTGCTACAATCTCCGGAAGCTTCAAGAAGTTCATGGATTGGGCAGACAAGAGACGTACACTGAAAGTACGTACAAATGCAGATACTCCGACAGACGCAAAGAGAGCTGTTGAATTCGGTGCTGAAGGTGTTGGTCTGGTTCGTACAGAACATATGTTCTTCAACACACCGGAAAGAATCAAGGCAATCCGTATGCTGTGCGTTGCCCGCAACGATGAACAGCGCGCAAAGGCACTTGCCGAATTGGAACCGTATCAGCAGGAAGACTTCGAAGGAATCTTCGAAGCAATGGGCGGCAGAAGCGTTACAATCCGTCTGCTTGACCCGCCTCTGCATGAATTCCTCCCGAAGACAGAAGCTGAAGCAGCCGACGTCGCAAAGGATCTCGGAATTACTGTAGAAGATGTTGCTGCAGCTGCAGCTGAACTCCATGAGTTCAACCCGATGATGGGTCACCGCGGATGCCGTCTGGACGTTACATATCCGGAAATCGGCGCTATGCAGACAAGGGCTATCATCAATGCCGCTATCAACATCAACAAGAAGCACAGAACATGGAAGCTCGTTCCTGAAATCATGATTCCGCTGGTCGGCGAACCGAAGGAACTTGAATATGTAGCGAACATCGTCAAGTCCACAGCTGACGCTGTCCTGGCTGAAAAGAAGTCCAAGACAACTTATAAAGTCGGTACAATGATCGAAATCCCGAGAGCTGCTCTGCTCGCCGGCAAACTTGCTGAAACAGCTGAATTCTTCAGCTTCGGTACAAACGACCTGACACAGATGACATTCGGCTTCTCAAGAGACGACGCAGGCAAGTTCCTGGGCGACTACTATGACAAGCATGTCTATGAGTCCGATCCGTTCGCTCATGTCGATACAGAAGGCGTAGGCCAGCTGATCCGTATGGCTGCCGCAAACGGCAAGGCAACACGTCCTGACATCCACCTCGGTGTCTGCGGCGAACACGGCGGAGATCCGGCTTCCATCGAATTCTTCCAGCGTGTAGGTCTGACATATGTCAGCTGCTCACCGTACCGTGTACCGATCGCAAGACTGGCTGCTGCCCAGGCTGCAATCAAGGTTGACCGTGAACAGAAGGCCGCAAAGGAAGCTGAAAAAGCTGCCAAAAAGCCTGCTAAGAAAACAGCAAAAAAGAAGTAATCGGATAACACTGATATTTCAATGAAGAGATCTGGAAACAGGTCTCTTTTTTGGTGAGGAAAAGAAAAACAGACTTTCCGTACAGTCTGTCAATCATGCATCTGGTTTTCAGCCCAGTTATAGAAGTATTTACTACAAATCCCTGCCGGAAAGCCCGTGTTTTCAGACATGGGATGAACGGCACTATTTCTTTTTCTGATTATTTTTTGTACTGGTTCTGTATGTACTGTATCACAGTGTCTCTGCTCATATTGCCGAGCGTACTCATATAATAGCCTGGTGACCAGATATGTCCTCCCCAGAACATATCATTTCCAATCT
>SVBN01000010.1 GCA_015058875.1 Erysipelotrichaceae bacterium
CTATACCCCTGTGTTTATCCGTAGTCGAGCGGATAGGTCATAAGCTATATCTTAACCGGATCAGCCGCTCGGTCATATCGGAGTACGACAATACAAATATGTATTAATACAGGCGGTGTCATGGTCAGATCACGGGGACTCGAACCCGTTGACGGCAGCTGTGGCAGTCATTATTTTGAGATCAGAGAAGGAAGGAGATCATTATGAAAACTATTATCGGACTGAATAAGAATCAATTCTACAAGGCGAAAGACTATGTGAACGGAATGCCTTCACCCGGCGGATACCTCTATACCGTTGAGGTTACCAAGGACAAGGTAAGATTCATCGCTTTAGAAGAGCCGAAGCTCGACAATGAGAAGCATGGAGTATTTGCGGTCAGTCATGAGGACTTCTGCAATGTTGTCGAAGCTCAGGTATTCAATACTATGCGGAAGAACTGACAGAGGCTTTTTGATTTTTGCGAGTGGTCAGACAGCTACCCCGGCATAGGTATGCATTGCCGTGTATACCCCCGGGTGAGTCGAACAGCTGGAGATCATACGGAAGAGCCGCCACCAAGGGAACGACCGGAAGAAGGAGAAGAAAAGAAATGAAACAGATTGATTGCCCCATGACCTATGAGCATGTGCTCAGGTACATGGAAGCCGCTGGGCTGAAGAATACAGACCGGGCAGATGCACTGATCCTGTCCAAGATAGCAGAACAGGCATACGCTGAAGGCATTGATTACGGCATCAGGCAGCTGAAGAAAGAACTGCTCAGGACAATGTACCAGCTGAGGGCGAACGACACAGCACAGCAGAGCTATGAGGCTGACAGCATGGATGAGGATGACCGGATGACTGAAGCCGTAGAGACAGCGCTGGAAGGCTTCCCGGAAGATATCCTGAGCGAGAGGCTGGATGTGCTCATGAGCGGAGTGCTGGACTATGGTCAGGCAGAATACCGGACAGGATACTTCAGCGGCATCGCTGATCTGATCCTTCAGACCTTTTGAAAGCTCGACACAGATATACAGACCGCAGTGGAATCTCTGCGGTTTTTATGTGTCGGACACAGGGGCGAAAATGAGCGGAAAATGCAGAAATTTCGACCGACTCACGCCAAATTCACGCCAAACTGCCCGGAAACAGGTACTTTCAGGCATAAAATGCAGAGGACAAAAGCATTAAAAAACCGCATGTTTATGCGGTTTTTACAATGGTGAGCGCTAAGGGACTCGAACCCATGACCCCTTCCACGTCAAGGAAGTGCTCTCCCAACTGAGCTAAGCACTCATGTGCTTAACTATATTAACACAATCAGAATGAAATGGAAAGAGTGAATTGAAAAAGAGGGAAGAAATGGGCTTCCCTCTTCCTGTGATATTTTGAATCAATCAGAGCGGCATAATGCCGAGGATGATGGCGAAGATCATGCAGATGATGGAGAATGCCCATACATACAGGAAGCTCGCCTTGATGTGGTCCTTGATGTCAACATCCGCAAGACCGACACCGAGCAGTGTAGCAGGTACCATCGGTGAGATGAATGTAGCGCAGTTGCGGCATACAACCATTGCTACAGCGATCGGGAGCGCTTCGACACCGAAACCCTGACCGATACCGATCATGACCGGCAGCATTCCATAGAAGTAAGAGTCTGTATCGAATGCCAGAGCCAGCGGAACGGAGAGGATACCGATAACGAGCGGCAGGTGCTTGCCGAGTGCAGCCGGCAGGATCATCTTGATGATGTCGGACATGCATGTGACAACGGACGGAATAGTTGTATCTCCGACAGAAACTGTCTTAACCAGGATACCCATCAGGACAGCCGCAGCCATCAGAGTGGAGCACATGGTAAGAGCAGGTCCTGCATGTGAGTTGATAATCTTTTTCTGCATCTTTGCGCCGGGGTAGTTAACCAGCAGGGCAATGACGACACCGCACATGAACGGAACATAGCTCGGGAAGACATCCCAGATCAGCATTGCGATAACCGCAATTGTGAGCAGGAGGTTGAACAGGAACAGATGCGGACGTGCAAGCGCCGGATCGCTGCCCTGTGCTTCGGCAGAGTCGCTTTCCTCTTCATCATCTCCGCCTTCTCTTGCAAGTTTGCCGTCAAGACCGGCACCTCTTGCCTTTTCCTGGACACCGGCAAGGAATGCGTGTGCCAGAGCAAGAATGACACCGAAGATCTGAATCGGAAGCAGTGTGTTCCAGAGTTTGCCTGCTTCCATACCGAGGACGGAAGCAGCTCTCATTGTCGGACCTGCCCAGGGCATCAGGTTCAGAACACCCATAGCGAGGACTGCGATTCTGAGAAGCGTGGTTTTGCGCATGTGCATCTTCTTGTATACCGGTAACATAGCCGGAACAACGATACAGAATGTGGAAGCGCCGCCGCCGTCAAGGTGACCGATCAGAGCGATGACTGCTGTCATCATAGCAACACCGATGACATTGTCACCAACCAGAGTCATCAGCTTGCCGATAATGACATCGAACATGCCCGCATCGGTCATGATACCGAAGTACAGAACCGAGAAGACGAACAGTGCAGCTGTCGGACCGGTGGAGCTGAAGCCTGATTTGATCAGGGCAGCGAGATTGTCAAAGCTGTAGTATCCTCCGACGACCAGGATCAGACCCAGGATCGAAGGGAAGAGAATGAAGGCAATACTCGGAAGTGTAAGGCTCTTGAAGAGCGTTACAACAATCGCGATAATGCACAAAAAGCCTAAAAGACCAACGATTGTCTGTGACATTTTTCAGTTTTTCCCCTTTTGTTATCCCAAATGTTTTGAATCAGAGTGTGTAAGGCTTAATCTTTTTGACAACGTCCAGAATTGTTCCGTCACGTGCTTCAAGAACTGCAACCACCTGATCTTCCCATTCCAGATCATCGGGTCTGCCTACGAGGCTGTAGGCCTTTTCTTTCAGTTCTTCGATTGTGACATGAGGAACGCCTGCTTCATCAAGGCACTTGATCAGATCCTGACGGAGCGGATTGACTGCGATGCCGTAATCTGTAACAAGTACATCTACGCAGTCGCCCGGAGTGGTAACTGTTACGACATGTTCGCAGACAGTAGCCATTCTACCGCGGACCAGAGGAGTGACGATGATGCAGCACTTGCTGCCGGCAGCTGTGTCAGGATGTCCGCCCGGAGCGCCTCTCAGCACACCGTCGGAACCTGTCAGGACGTTGACGTTGAAGTCAGTGTCGATTTCCAGTGCGGCAAGTACAACGAAGTCAAGTTTATTGACAAACGCACCTTTGTTTGCAGGGTTTGCATACTGGGATGCGCTCATCTCAAAGTGATTGGGTGTCTGGTTGATGCTGTTGACAGCGTCGAGGTCAAAGTCCTGAACATCGATGACTTTGCCGACTTTGCCCTTCTTCAGCAGTTCAACCATCGGACCGCAGATACCGCCGATTGCCCAGCCCATTTTGATGTTCTTTTCATCCATCATCTTTTCGATGAACAGGTTGGCCGCCAGGGAAGGTCCGCCGACACCTGTCTGGAAGGAGAATCCATCTTTGAAGTACGGTGTAGCCGCGACGACTCTTGCGACATCTTCCGCCATCTTCAGATCACGCGGGTTCTGGGAAATGCGGGCTGCAGCAGAAGCGATCTTCTTCGGGTTGCCGATGGAATCAACAACGACAACAGCGTCGACATCGATTGCTTCAACGCTTGCAGGCATGTTCGGGAAGTCAACCAGGCAGTCGGTTACGACAACAACATGATCCGCATATTTAGCGTCTGTCATTGCATAGCCCATGCTTCCGCAGTTGGACTTTCCGCCGATACCGCGGCAGTTGCCGACACAGTCACTGGTCGGAGCTGCGACGAATGCGATATCAATATGGACTTCACCGGCTTCGATCGCTCTCGGACGTCCGCCGTGGGAACGGATAATTGCCGGAGTCTTCAGCTTTCCTGCGGAAACCACTTCACCCATGCGT
The DNA here is from genome assembly GCA_015058875.1 of Erysipelotrichaceae bacterium. GTDB lineage: Bacteria > Bacillota_I > Bacilli_A > Erysipelotrichales > Erysipelotrichaceae > Bulleidia. The sequence goes on from SVBN01000010.1 coordinate 3,961, forward strand.
CCGCGGATACCGGAAGTCTGAATACCGATGACTTTACCCTGCTCGATATAGTCTGCGATCGGATCATGCGCGGAACCGAGGCTGGTTGCGGCGATGGTCAGATCTTCGAGGCCGAGTTCTTCGATGGCAGCCTTCATAACCATGTTGACTACGAAGTCGCCGTCTCTCAGATGGTGGTGGAAGCTGAAGGTCATGCCGCTCTTTGCGCCGCACTGTCTCAGTGCATCCGCCAGCGAAGCAACGATCTTGGATTCCTGAGGCTGTTCATATCTTCTGGTCTTCGGACCGGCTTTCTGAACATATTTGCCATCCATGTAGTTTTTGCCCTGATATACTTCCTTGCCGTTGACAAGGAGGTAATCCGGAATATCTCTTCCTACTGCGTTCTTCATACAAGATCACCCTCATACATTCCATAAGCTCTTGCCAGACGCAGAGTTCTTTCTGCGCTCGGCAGGAAAGCGATGTCGATCATCTTGCCGTCGACTGTGAATACGCCGAGACCCTTGTCTGCATTTTCGCGTACGGCACGGACGATCTTTTCAGCCTGAATAACTTCCTTCTCTGTCGGAGCATATACTTCGTGAACGAACCGGATCTGTTTCGGGTTGATCAGGCTCTTTCCGTCAAAGCCCATTGCCTTGTTCTGGAGAACTTCAGCCTGGAAGCCTTCTTCATCATCAAGATTTGTAAAGACGGTATCGAAGCACTGAATGCCTGCAGCTCTTGCGGCTACCAGCATCTGGCCTCTTGCGTACAGCATATCTACGCCGTCCGGCTGCGGTACTGTCTGCATGCACTTGCGGAAGTCACCGCCGGAGATTGCAACACCGAACATTCTGGGGGATGCGGAGCAGATCTCATAGGCGTTGATGATACCCTTCGGGCTTTCCAGCGCAGCCATCAGCAATGTTCTGCCTACTTCAACGCCGAATTCCTTTTCAGCTTCTTCCGTTGCCTTTTCGACAGTGCGGACATCCTCAGCGCTTTCGCACTTTGCGATACGGATTCCGTCGGCACCTGCAGCTACGCAGACACGGATGTCTTCCTGCCAGTGCGGTGTATCAAGGCCGTTGATACGGACGATGACTTCTGTATCGCCGTAGTCGATTGTCTTGAGGGCGTGATACAGTGAGAATCTCGCGGCATCCTTCTGGTTTTCTGCAACTGCATCTTCAAGGTCAAGCATGATGCTGTCACAGCCGTAGATGTAAGCGTCCTTGAACAGGCCCGGTTTCTGGGCGTTCATGAACATCATGGTTCGTCTGAGTCTGAACCGTTCTGGTTTCGGTCTCGGGATCATCTGATTACACCTCCCCACGGAAGATTCTTTGCGGATGCGTCACAGCTGCGGAATACTGCGCATTCCACGCGTGCTGCAATTGTGCAGTCAAGAGCTCCCTTATCCACTACGGTAACTCTGGCGTCGTTGACTTCCAGACGGTCAAGAGTTTCCAGTACTTTTTCCTTGATCTGTCTTCCGTACTGGTTCATGACACTGCTGGAAAGCTCAAGTTCGATTTTGCCGTTTCCGGGTTCAACCGTAACCTGAACGTCGCTGGATTCCAGCGTACCGGCTACTGCCGGCTTCAAGATTTTCATAGTGAAGATCTCCTTTTCTATTAATAACATCATAGGGTGAAAACGGTTACAATTCCAATACTAATGTAGTTAACTGTACATAAAAACAAACTTATGAGTTTTATTCTTTTCATTAGTTAAAACTAATGGTATATTTTGGTCATGAATATCAAACAGGCGTTATATCTGAAAACAATTGCGGAAGAAGGATCCATTACGATGGCATCCCGGAAGCTTTATATTTCACAGCCTTCGCTCAGCCAGACATTGAAGCAGGTGGAAGAGGATCTCGGGGTTGTTATTTTCGACCGTTCCGTCACACCGAACCAGATCACATACGCCGGCAGGATTGTCCTGGAAGCCGCCGATGCACTGATTGCGTCCCAGAATCTTCTGGAAGAAAAACTGAAGCGCCTGAAAGACGGGGAAGCGGGTCATATACGTCTGGGCATCAGCGTCCAGCGCAGCATGCAGATCATTCCCTTTATCCTGCCGGAATTTCTGAAAAAATATTCGTATGTCACGGTGGAACTGACGGAAGAGGGAAGCGGTCTGCTGGAAGAAATGCTGATGAATGACCGCCTGGATATCGCGCTCGCCGCAACCGAACCGGTCAGCCCTCTGCTGAAATATGAACTGATTGAACAGGAAACCATCGGTATTCTTGCCGGCAAAAATACGGAGCTTGCAAAGCGTCATGCTTCGGGGCCGGTGACGGTTATGGATGTGAAGAACGAGAAGTTCGTATCGCTGAAGCAGGGACACAGCGTACGCATCATTCAGGACAGGATGTTCCATAATTACGGTATTTCTCCGGAGATTGTCATTGAAACCGATTCGTTTGAGGTTGCCCGCCGCTCGGTGCTTGAAGCGGGCCTGTGCATGTTTATGTCCGATATCTTCGTGGATCAGTATGCCGAAGAAAAGGGAAGGTTCTTCCCTCTGCAGGATTATGAAAACAAGCGCCATTTCTATGCCTGCATGAAAAGGGAGATGCCGGTGCCTGCCTATCTCAGGGATCTGATAGGATTCGCCAGGGATTATCTGAAAAAAGACAATGAAAAAACCGGTCGGCAATGATGCAGGCCGGTTTTCAAACGGTACGGATGATCAGAGAAGGGAGCGGACGCAGGCTTCAACCTCTGCCATGTCGGCTGTCGGTTCAAATCTTGCGACGACATTGCCCTGACGGTCCACAACGAACTTTGTGAAATTCCATTTGATATCCGGATTGTTTCTGAAATCCGGATCGATCTTTGCAAGGTGCTGATCCATGAACGCCGCCTTGTCTCCGGTGAAGCCTTCGAAGCCTTTCTGTTCCTTCAGGAATGTGAACAGCGGAAGTGCGTTCTCACCGTTGACGTCGCTTTTTTTCATCTGGTCGAACTGCGTATTATAGTTCAGCGTGCAGAATTCATGAACCTCTTCATCGCTTCCGGGTGTCTGGGCACCGAACTGGTTGCACGGAACATCGACTACTTCAAATCCGGAAACATGCAGTTCTTCATACATCTTTTCAATCGGAGCATAGTGAGGCGTGAAGCCGCATCCCGTTGCGGTGTTGACAACCATGACAACCTTGCCTTCAAAACTGCTCATCGGTACTGTTTCACCATTGCGCTTTGTGACGCTGTAATCATAAAATCCCATATTATTGTTTCTCCTTTTCTGTCATCATATTTGACTGTGGTATTGCCTGCAAGCATACTGACCGGAATGTGCTATAGTTGTTCCATGAAAATACTGATGATCTGCGGAACGCCGGATGAATACGGCACCGTACGAATGACAGCAGAGTATCTGAAGGCCGGCCTGGAACAGCACGGGCTGGAAACGGAGATGTATCAGGTCCGTGATGATGTACAGGGGTGCACTGCCTGCGGGAAATGCTATAAAACATCCAGATGCGCAATCGAAGATGATGTGAATATGATCGCCGGGAAAATGGCGGAAGCCGGCGGACTCATCGCCGTGACACCGGTCGTTTACGGCAGGGCGTCCGGGAAAACGGTTCTGTTTCTGGAACGTCTGTTCCGCAGCAATCCCGAAGTGTTCAGCGCAAAACCGGCTGCCGCAGTGCCGGTCATGCGGCGCAGAGGAAAAGAACAGGCGTACGAACAGCTGCTGGATCTGTTCGCACAGGGCAATATGCTCGTGCTGACCTCAGCCTCCCATTTTGTCATTGCCGGAACAGCATCCCCGCAATCCGGATCTGATGAAGGGGAAAACAGGAACCGGAAGCTGCTTGTTGAACAGATGAGCTATGTGCTTCAGTGCATCAGAGCCGGAAAAGAAAAAGGCCTTCCTGAACCGGAAGAGAAACCGGAGAAAGACCTCAGTTATTACCGATGACACCGGGAGACCGGTGTTTTATTCTGCCTCCCGCGCATTGATTTTTCTGTATACGGTAAAGATGCAGACAATGCACAGCACCTGCATGATGCCGATACCGGTCAGAACGATGTTGTAGGACTGCGTTGCGTCATACAGCAGACCGATGACGGTACCGGAGAATGCGCCGATGATTGATCCGACGAAGTTCAGAACCGGATATACCTTGCTGTAATTCTGCGGCCCGAAGAGGTCCGATCCGATCAGCGCGATGCCGATGGAGGAGTTCGCAGCAGTGAAGTTGTACATGAACGCACCCGCCTGCATCGGCAGAACAGCGGAAGAGACGATCAGAAGCGCACAGGCGATTCCGGCCAGCCCCGCTACGGTCATGATGGTTTTGGGACTTCCGATTCTGTCCGCGACGGTTCCGTAGATCAGCTTGCAGACAACACTGCCGGCCATGGAGACGGATAAGAGCAGGGCGCCGACGTCCGACGAGAATCCTTTGGATTCCGCCAGGGTCGGGAAGTGCTGGGTCATCTGTGCGGCGATGCATACCATTCCGGTATAGGCTGCCGCAAGGAAGAATTCCGCGGAGATAAAGCTGAAGGAAATCGGGCGCCCGGTTACCAGATGTCCCGGATTCTCTTTCAGATGCTGTTCATATTCTTCCTGACCATACGCTTTCATGCCGGAATCCTGCGGCCGCAGACTGATCGGCAGAAGCAGGGCAGGCAGATTGAACAGGACGATGGACAGTGCGACAGCAAGGTATCCGGTGCGCCATCCGGAGGCCTGGATGACCTTTGTGAATACCGGCGACAGGAACAGTCCCGGAACTGCGCTGAAGGTCATGGCAATGCTGGTAAATGTACCGTGCGCCTTGCGGAACCAGTTGTTGATCAGCATCGTTACCAGAACGAAATTGCCCAGTCCCATGCCGAAGCCGCGGAAGGCGCTCAGAATATAGATCAGCGCAAGCGACGGACACAGGGAGAACAGCGCCGTGGATCCTGCCATCAGAAGCGTTGCCGCAAATATGACAGGCTTCATCGTTTTCGGCTTCAGAATCTTCGGAACAAGCATTCCCCCGAATGAATTGACCAGAGAAAGAATGGTGCTGGTCAGCGCGACGGCGCCCCGGCCGACGCCGAGATCATTTGCGACCGGTGAGTAGAACAGACCGGCTGTGCCGAAACATACGCCGAGTGAACTGGCAGCCATGCCGCAGGCGGCGATCAGGACCATCCAGTATTTGCTTTGCATCTTCATAGAATTAACCCCTTGTTACAGTTTCATTTTATATGACGGCAGGAAAAAGAAAAGAAGCGATCTCCGGAAGGAGACCGCTTTGGTACTTAAGTGTCAGATCAGGAAGTATTTCAGTACGAACAGTACAGCGAGAATGTACATAAGTACCGACATGTCTTCTGTTCTCTTTGTGAGCAGGTGCAGAACAACATAGGAGATGATGCCGAATGCGATACCATCGGAAATGCTGTAAGCGAAGCCCATCATTGTGATGCAGATGAAGCACGGGATTGCATCTGTCATATCTGTCCAGTCAATGTCCTTAATCTGCTGCATCATCAGGAAGCCGACAACGATCAGCGCCGGTGCTGTCGCAAAGGAAGGAATTGTCAGGAAGAGCGGGGAGAGGAACAGAGCAGCCAGGAACAGGACGCCTGTGACGCAGCTGACCATACCTGTACGTCCGCCTTCGGAAATACCGGAAGAAGATTCAACGAATGTTGTGATTGTGGATGTACCGAGCGCTGCACCGACTGTTGTACCGATGGCGTCTGCGAGCAGTACGCCTCTGATACCGGGGAGTCTGCCTTCTTCATCCAGCATGTTTGCCTTGGATGCGCATCCGATAACTGTTCCCAGTGTATCGAAGATATCAACGAACAGGAATGCGAACATCATGACCAGGAAATCTCCGAAGTGGCTGCCGATGAAGCCGAAGTCAAACTTGAACATCGTGGAAGCCATGGAAGCAGGTGCGGAAACGATTGCGGTAGGAATGACGGAATAGAAGCCGAGCTCCGGATTCGGTACATACAGACCTGTCAGCTGGCAGATAATGCCGAGCAGCCATGTGATCAGGATACCGAACAGCATGTAGCCCTTGACACCCTTGATCAGCATATATGCTGTTACGACAACGCCGATCAGTGCAAGAACGACTGTAATGCCTTCCGTAAAGAATGTTCCGTTGGCGAGGGCACCCTTGAAGGAATACAGGCCGACCAGTGTGGCGCCGTCAACGATGATGTGCGCGTTCTGGCAGCCGATGAATGCGATGAACAGACCGATACCGCAGGATACGGCGACTTTCAGTGTTTTCGGGATGGCGTTGAAGATCGCCTCACGGACATTGGTGACGGACAGGACAATGAAGATCAGACCTTCGCAGAGGACCGCAGTCAGAGCGACCGGCCAGTCGTAGCCCATGGATCCGCAGATCGTGTAGGCGAAGTATGCATTCAGACCAAGTCCGGCAGACAGTGCGAACGGCTTGTTGGAAAGCAGTGCCATGGCGAAGCAGGCAATTGCCGATGCGACTGCAGTAGCAGTGAATACTGCACCGCTGTCCATTCCGGAAGCACTCAGAATGCTTGGGTTCACGGCCAGAATATAAACCATGGTCATGAATGTTGTGAGACCGGCCATTACCTCTGTACGGGTATTGGTGCCGTTCTCCTTAAACTTAAACAGGTTTTCGAACATGATAGTTCCCCTTTCTTTTTATCCACGGATCATAAAATATAAAATCCCCTGTACCTATCCCTTTGCATACAGGAGACGATCGCGCATAAAGTACGATCGTAGTCTGACTGTTAAGGCAGTCAGGTAGAGACATTCCCGCCAGATCCGGGAACTTATACGATACGTGGATACATGTTATTATAGGCGGAAAACCTTTTTTGAAAAGGGAAAAAAACGATGTAAATGATTACATTTATGTGTTTTTCCGACTTCTTAAGCTTGTGGGAGCCAATGCGGCAGGATCCACATATAATAAATATGGAAAGAAAAGGAACAGGCATATGAAAAAGACAATACTGGCAGGAACCTATACGGAAAAAGGCAGCAGGGGAATTTACGCATTCGGGTTTGATAACGGCAGGGCGGAAGAGTCCCGTTTATTTGCGGAGCTGAAGGATCCGAAATATATCAGTGTGCACAACGGACTGGTCGCTTCCGTCGGAACGTTTGACGGCGGCAGCGGTGCGGCGGTTCTGGACGCAGACGGACATATTCTGGATCGGAGCGTTTTTGAAAAGACGCCTTCCTGCTATATTACCTGGCACGGCAATCGTCTGTACTGTGCGAATTATCATGAAGGGCATTTCAATGTCCTGGAATTTGACGGAGAAAAACTGCATCATATCCGTACCGTTGAGATCCGGGAAAAGGCCGGATGCCATCAGGTGATTGCAACTGAGGACAGAATTTACGTGCCGTGTCTGTTTCTGGACTGCGTAAAAATGTATGATCACAATCTGAATCCGGCGGGAGAAATCCGGTTTGCGGAAGGAACGGGTCCCAGGCACGGCGTGATTGCAAAGCAGGGCACAGTGATGTATCTGGTATCCGAACTGAGCAATGAACTGTTTGAGATCCGGATCAGCGATCATCAGATCATGAGACAGATCAGTGTTCTGCCGGAAGGAAAGACGCATCTGAAGGATACGGCTGCCATCCGGCTCAGTGAAGATGAGACAAAAATCTATATCTCCACAAGGACGCTGGATATTATCACCGTCGTCGATGCGGAAACATTTGAAGTGCTTCAGATTGTACCGTGCGGCGGCAGCCATCCCCGTGATATTTACCGGTGCGGAAACTATCTGCTCAGCGCCAACCGGTTTACAGACAATATCTGCGTGTTTGCGCTGAATCCCGACGGGACCATCGGGGAAAAGACCGGTGAGACAGCAGTAATCCAGGCAGTCTCCCTGGATGAACTGGAGGGATAAATGGAAGTCATCAATGTATACAGCCGGTATTATGCCGGAGAGTGTCTCCGCCATGAGCGGCTGTATCACGGCGTCATGGTGAATCTGGAATACGGATATGAACCGGGATACAGCACCTATTCGGTGCATGTGGTGTTCTTCCCGCATGAGGACGAGGAGGATTACGCGATCACTTATGACTGCGACGCATACAGCATTCTTCTGGAGGGGAAGGGAAGACGGACAAGAAAAAAGGAACCGGCACTGCTGGAAGAAATGAGAAAGACTGCCGATATGCTGGCGGATCATCTCGAAGGAACAATCTTCTGGGAGAGACCGCTGAGGGAAGCGAGACTCGGATAAGCAAAAGGTCAGAACCGCATGGGCTCTGACCTTTTAAGACTGTCTGTTTTCAGAAAGATTATTTCTTTCCCATCAGGAGGCTTGCCAGTGAAAGCAGGGATCCGAGATCGCCTGAAGACTGGGAGCTCTGTGCCTGGGAGGCCGTATTGTTTCCGAAGCTGAAGACCTGACCGGCGCCGTTATTCTGGGCTGCAGTCTGCTGGGAAGCGGTCTGCGCCGGTTTTGCCTGTCCGCTTAATGCGCCGAGCAGGGAACCGAGTCCGCCGGTCTGCTGTGCCTGGGCTGTCTGGGTCTGTGTGCCGTTCAGGGAGTTCATCATCTGTTCCATCTGTTTTGCATTCAGCGTGATGTTCTGCTTTGCCTGTGCCTGGGTAATCTGTACCGTGCCGGAGCCGAGCATCATCATGATCTGCGCCAGCTGCAGCCCGGTAAGCGTAACGGTCTGCTTGGAGGAAGTGTAAACCTTGCCGCCGAGCTGGGCGATCATCTGCTTCAGCTGTGTCTGGTTCAGCGTGACTTCCTGTTTTGCCTGGGACTGTGTGATCTTCAGCTGCTCTTTTGTGAACATCTGCATGATCTGTGCCAGCTGCATGCCTGACAGAGTTACGGATGCTGCGGAAGGCACAGCCTGTGCGGTCTGTGTCTGCTGGGTATTTCCGGACAGCGCACCGAGCAGGGAACCGAGTCCGCCGGTCTGCTGTGTCTGGGTCTGGGCAGTCTGCTGGCCTCCGCCGAGCAGTGAACCGAGCAGTCCGAGACCGGAATTTGCGGATGCGGAAGAAGTGCTGTTTGAAGAACCGAGCATGTTCATGACCGCAATGACATCATTGGCGTCCAGCTTGCCGTCAAGCAGCGCGCCGATGCCGGAAGCACGGGTCGCCTCGTCTGCCTTTGCGCCGGTGAATCCGCCGGTCAGCTTCATCAGGTTGGCGGCGTCGATCTGTCCGTCGGCGCCGAGGTACAGCTTCATGACATTGTTTTCGGAAACCTGTTTTGCAATGCCGGAAATCTCGGCGTCGCTCAGTTTCTCGTCATTCAGGATGCTGCGGACGACTGTTTCGGTGTTGCCGCCGAGCATCTCATTCATTCTGGAAGGATCTTCGGCCAGAGTATCCAGGACTTTTGTGACTTCATTATTTTTGTTTTCGCTCATCTTTTATTTTCTCCTATGAATTCTGTTACATTCATTTTGACACCCAAAGGGCGGAAAGTCGAGATTTTCCTGCGTATCACATTGGAATCAGTTGTCCCTTCAGCATACAATAAGTGCAGAAAAATAAGAGGTGAACAATATGACTGATATGCTTGCACGCTATAAGGCTGCTGAGAAGCTTGTGCCGTGGAATGTGAAGCACGCCGTACTGAACGGCATGCCGAAGGTACAGCCGCTGGATGACGCGCATTTCTTTTACAATCTCGAACAGCGGGAAGGTGAGGAAGTTTTCACGGTATTCCGCAAAGTGAATACGGACGACGGTACGGAAGAGGATCTGTTTGACCATGCAAAGCTCTGTGCGCATCTGGAAACAGAACACCTGCCGTTTTCCAAATGCAGTGTGAAGGACGGAAAGGTCTGCTTTGCATATGAGGAATATGACTGGGAATATGATCCGGAAACAGATGAACTGACAAAGAAACAGTATCATCAGGAAAAAGATACCGTTGTTTCTCCGGACGGCACAAAGGAAGTGTTTGTGCGTGCGTATAATCTCTGGCTGAGGGATCTTGAAACCGGAAAGGAAACACAGCTTTCCTATGATGGTGAAAAGGATTTTGCGTACGGCAAGTGTGCGGAATACAGCGGCTATATCACCGACCGTGTCAAGGGAAAGCCGGAGGTTCCGGGGGTGCTGTGGGCACCGGATTCGCGTCACTTCCTGACGTATAAAACAGATCAGAGAAATGTGCCGGAGCTGTTTATCATCCAGTCCTATGATGAAGAGACAAGGGAAAGCATCCGTCCCCGTCTGCATACCTATAAATGCTCATTCCCGGAGGATGAAGATGTTCCGCTGGCATATTACTATACGGGCGATGCGGAAACGGGAAGCCTGACAAAAGTGAACATGTCCCCCCAGCCCTGCGGCGGAGGACTGTTTTCCGAGCACTACGGCGCGGCGAAATGGCTGGATGACAGCAGCGCTGTCTTTACCACCCATATTACAAGAGGAAACAAGACCGCTTCCTTTGTCATCATCAGCGCCGAAGGGCAGGCACATACCGTGCTCAGCGAGACCAGCGATACGGCGATGAATGTCAGAACGCACGGAAATCTGGACGGCTTCAATGACTACTGCGCCAGCAATTTCCTGAGTGATGATCGGAAAACGGTTGTATGGCAGAGCGAACGGGATGATCTGGCGGGGCTGTTCCGCTATGATGCGGAGACGGGAAAACTTCTGAATAAAATGACGCCGGATGACTGCGAGGTCGGGGAGCTGATTTATAAAGATGACGAGGCGCGGAAGGTCTGGTTCTATGCAAGCAATCTTTCCTGCACCAGCGATCCGTATTATCAGCTGGTCTGCAGTGTGAATTATGACGGCAGTGATTTTAAGATTCTGACGCCCGAGGACGGCATGCACAGGGCGTGCGTTGTGAACGGAATGATCGCGGACACATGGAGCCGGGTGGATGAACCCCCGGTTACGGTATTGAGAAAAACAGACGGCACATTTGTGCGTGAGCTTGTGAAGGCAGATGTTTCCGATCTGATGACAAGAGGCTACGTGATGCCGGAGCGCTTCAGCGTTACCGGCAGCGACGGCGTGACAAAGCTGTACGGCATTCTGGTAAGACCGGCAGACTTTGATGAGACAAAGAGCTATCCGTTTATCGACTATATTTACGGCGGCATGCAGTGCTATAACGTGCCGAAGGCATTTGCGTATAATGCCGCAATCGAAGGCAGGGAGATCATGGGCGGTCTGGAAGAATTTGCCCAGCTCGGATTTGCGGGCATCATTCTGGACGGTCTGGGAACACCGGGCAGAGGAAAGAAGCTGCACAACATCAGCTATGAAAACATTCACGGCTGTGCCGGTCTGAAAGATCATGTATACGTGCTGCCGCAGCTGAAGGAAAAGTTCCCGTTCCTGGATCTGGACAGAGCAGGCATGTGGGGCAATTCCGGCGGCGGATGCGCGACGTCAAGAGCGATGCTCGAGTATCCGGATGTGTACAAAGTCGGTGTTTCCTCAGCGGGCAACCACGATCAGAGAATGTACAACAACCAGTGGACGGAAACATATTACGGACTCTATAACCGTGAGATTTATCTGCAGGGCGACAATACGGCACTGGCAAAGAATCTGAAGGGGAAGCTGTATATCGTACACGGGGCAATGGATGACAATGTTGCCATGTCCCAGTCGATCCGGCTGATTGACGCACTGATTAAGGAAGATAAGGATTTCGACTTCCTGATCCTGCCGAGAACCAACCATAACGTTCCGGCAAATCCGTATTTTATCCGCAGAAAGCTGGACTACTTCGTAAAGCATCTGCTGAAAGAAGAAGTTCCGGATTACCGCTTTGAACTGCCTGAGGATGTGAAATGAACCGGATTACCGAAGGGAACCGGATTCTTGCGGAATCGCTGATCCGGTCCGTCATGAAAGATTATGACGCAAAAGGTCTTGCGGCATGCATCATTGATCATGACGGCAATACGCAGTATGAGATCTTCCGGGGATACCGGAATGAAGAGACAAAGGAAGAGGTGAACGGAGATACGATCTTCGGACTGGCTTCCGTTACCAAGTCATTTACCGCGCTGGCTGTCATGCGCCTTGCGGAGGCAGGCATCATCTCATTGGATACGCCTTTGTCTGAATACATTCCCGAATTTACCAACCGGAATACAGACCCGGTGCTGGTAAAGCATCTGCTGTATCATGCCGGAGGATTTGTGCCCCAGCCCAGGATTGTTGTAGATCAGGTCGCGGAATCGCTTGGGTTGAGGGAAGAAACGGACGGAGACCTCGCTTACAATCTGAAGCTTGCGGAGGAAGGCGCGCGGCTTGTGGCGGAGCGGCTGGATTCCCTGAGTTTCACAAACCGGGGACTGCACGGAAAACCGGGAGAATACATGAGCTACTGCAATGACGGTTTCGGCCTGCTTTCGGAAATCATCCGCAGATACGGCGGATATCCCTCTTATGCGGAATATCTCAATGAAGAGATTCTGAAGCCGCTCGGCATGACACGGTCCTTCTGTGATTTTGTCCGCCCCGCACAGGATGAAAACGCATCGGTGCTGTATGAGAAAAAGGACGGCGTGATGCATGCGCACCGCAATTATCACGACAATGCATTTGTGCTCAACGGCGGCGGAGCGATGAAATCCACCCTGAACGATCTGAAAAAGTATCTCTGCATGTATCTGAATGAAGGAAAATCGGGAAATGACCGGCTGCTCAGTGCAAGCGGAATCCGTGAGATGATCCGGGGCAGAATTCCGTATACAAACCACAGCATGTACTGCTATGGACTGTACAGCTCACTGCTTGACAGGATGGAAGTGATCGGACACGGCGGCAGCCTGCCGGGCGTTTCTTCCAATATTGCCTTCACATATGACAACGACTGTGCGGTGATTGTTCTGTGCAATACTTCCGGAGTTCCGGTGAGCGTCATATCCGATGCGCTGATACGGATGTATGCCGGCACAGCGCCGGTGATTCCGCGAACTGTTCATGAACAGGATTGGCCGGAAGAACTGCGGCGGGCGGCAGCCGGAGCCTACGCTTCCGGAGAAGGCACGGCGTTTGAAATTATCGCAAAAGAAAACGGAAAGCTGCATGTAAAAGATGAGAACGGTGAAAAACAGCTGGTCATGACCGGCATGAAAACAGCAGTTGTCAGGAATCTGTATTCCGATACGGAGCTGAAGCCGGTGTTTGACAGGAGTGATCACCTGATCGGCATGATGTACGGAAGCCGCATTATTCCGAGGGTATAAAAAAGCAGATTCAGTAATCAAATCTGCCTTCATTCTTCTCTTCCAATGCTTTGACTGCATGAAAGGTATATTCGCTGTACGGTACGGATATGCCTTTTTCTGCGGCTTTATCCATCAATACGCCGAGAAACATATCCACTTCCGTTTTTTGTTTCCGGTCCAGGTCCTGCAGGGTGGAAAGCCTGCCGTTTTTCTTCCAGTTTCCGTAGCTGACTTTTTCAATATGAATTCCATATGCCTCTGCTGTTTTCAGAACTTCAGAAGCCAGCGCATCGCGCAGCCATCCGACATGTCCGCTGTCTTCATAGGCTCCGGTTCCGACATTCAGCACAGCCTGAGGCAGGTTGGCGGAAATGTTCAATGCAAATTTATGCCACTGGTCTTTCCGGATATCTTCGGAAATGTGAAACGGGATGTCCGTTCCGGCAAACAGCTGTTCCAGGGCGTGCAGCGCTTCCTTCTGATCGTATTCCCCGCATTCTCCCGCCCAGATGCCGAAAGCGGACGCGGGATTGTATGTGATCCTGCCGTTCAGGTTCTGTGAACTGACACGGATCAGGGAATATATGATCTGTGATGCAGGAATGACTTCCGCCAGGATTTCCTCACTGTCGATCCCGTTGAGCAGACTCAGAACGACGGTATGGCTGTCCGCGATTGTACGCACGCTTTCAAGCACGGAAGGCAGTGCGCTGTATTTGACAGAGATCAGCACAAGATCGGCACCGTTTGCTTCTTCCGGGGTGCATACTGCGGGATGATACTGTACTTCATTGATGATCAGACCGTTTGTTTCCAGACGTTTTCTGCGTTCGCCTTCCGCGATAAAGCAGCACCGGATATTTCCTGATTCCGTCAGCGGATACAGGCCGTGATATACATAGGCGCCGATCGCGCCGGCACCGATAATGACAATTGTTCTGATCTGCATGATGCACCTCCGTTTCTGTGAAAAATTATATAAGAAAACCAAGGCAGTTTCATTGCGGATGAACTTTCTCCTTACTATAATGCTTTCGTTGACTTTCGGGGGAAAAGGCATATGAGCACAGTTGTTTCGAGGAATCTGATGACGGAAGGGGATTACCGCAGGGTAATCATCCGTTTTGCCATACCTGTATTTATCGGAAACCTGTTTCAGCAGTTTTATAACACTGCCGATTCCCTGATTGTCGGGAATCTGCTCGGACCGAATGCGCTTGCGGCAGTGACCTCGACCGGTTCGCTGATCTATCTGCTGATCGGTTTCTTCATGGGGTTTTCCACCGGTGCAGGCATTATCATTGCCAGAAGAATCGGAGCCGGGGACAGAGAACTGACATCGAGGGCGGTGCATACCGATGCCGCGATGGGACTGATCTTCAGTCTGATCATGACGGGAGTCGGTGTTTTATGCTCGCCGCTGTTTCTGAAATGGATGGGAACGCCGGCGGAAGTCATGAGCGATGCGGCGCTGTATCTGCGGATTTATTTCGGCGGATCTTCAGCCCTGATTATGTACAATACCTTTGTCGGCATCCTGCAGGCAAGCGGCGACAGCCGTCATCCACTGTATTATCTGATCTGCAGTTCCCTGATCAATATTGTTCTGGATGTTCTGTTTATCGCCGTATTTCATATGGGCGTGGACGGTGCGGCACTTGCAACAGTAATCTCGGAAGTGATCAGCGCATTGCTTGTCATGCGCAGACTGATGATCACGGATGAGTCCACCCATCTTTATCTGAACAGAATCCGGGTCCATATGGAGGATCTCAGAGAGATTGTCCGGTACGGTCTTCCGACTGCCGTGCAGGCATGCATGATCGATATCGGAAATATTGCGGTGCAGTCCTATATCAATTCGTTCGGCAGGCTTGCCATGGCCGGAATCGGTGCCTATCAGCGTGTGGAGGGATTTTCCTTCCTGCCGGTAAATGCGTTCTCAATGGCGCTTTCCACATTTGTTTCCCAGAATCTCGGCGCCGGAAAGAAAGACCGGATGCGTCAGGGCATCCGCTTCGGAATCCTCGGCTGCATCATTATGATTGAAGCGGTCGGCGTTCTGCTGTATCTGTTCGCGCCGGTAATGATCCGGGCATTCAATCAGGATCCGGATGTGATTGCGTTCGGGAGCGGCAGGGCACATGTCTGCTCGCTGTTCTTCTTCCTGCTGGGATTCTCACATGTGACATCCGCAGTCATGCGCGGCGTCGGCAGACCCAAGGCACCGATGTTTGTGATGCTGATATGCTGGTGTGCAGTCAGAGTTACCGTTCTGTTTACGGTCGGGCGTGTGTTCCATAATATATATCTGACCCACTGGCTGTATCCGCTGACCTGGTTCCTATCTTCGGCGGTGTACCTGATTTATATGAAGCGGCTCAGATCGGAAGGAGTGCTGTAACAGGCATTCTTTTCTTATCCCGGAAATATGAATTTGCTGTTATGATGATTTCAAAGGATGAAATCATATGAAATACAGAACACTGAAACTTGAACTCCGTTATGCGCCGGAAAGATTAAACCGGACCTTTTATGTCACGGAAGATATACCGCTTTCCAGACTTGCTTCGGCAATTCTTTCTTCCGTCAAGGCAGACGGCGGCCATCTGTTTGAATTCATTGCACAGAATAAAGACAGCTACGGTCTTTCCTATGGGGAACCGGATTATCTGCTGTCAGAAGGAACCCTGGAGGATCTGGGAGAACGCTTCCGTTTTATCTATGACTTCGGAGACGGCTGGGAATTTGACTGCCGGCTGCTGAAACGGGAGAAGGAGATTTATTCCGATAAAGATATTCTTTTTGCGGAAGGAAAGGGACTCGGCATCTGGGAAGATGACATACAGACATTCTTTGCATATCTTTCCGGTGAGGCGGCCCCGGATATGACAGCGGACACTGAAGATGATGACGCCGGATTTTATATGCCGGAGAATCTTCCTATGGAAAAACTGAGTGATTTTGATCAGCCGCTGGATCCTGAAACCGAGCAGAACAGGATTGACGACGGGGCGTTTTCGCTGATCGAAGCGGATGAAGATGATGACGAAGATGAAGACGACGATGATTTCTATGATCCCGATGACGGAATCTGGGCAGTGTACAGCGATCTCGTGGATGATGCCCTCGGAGCATATGACGATCACGGAGAAGGCTGGCTTGCCGCGTACCGGGAGTTTAAAAATGTATGTGAAACGCTGAAACAGGAAAACCGTCTTCCCGACAATTTCAGCGATCTGGTGGATATCGAAGGCGGCGATTACTGCGGCGTATCCTTTATTACCGACAACCTGCCGGATGATCTGGCGGAAGCAGAAAGATATGAGGAATGCCTTGATATCATACATGAACTGAAGGGGATGTTCTTCTTTGAAGATGAGGAACTGAACAACCTGAATCTGTCGGAATACCGCTGCCTTGTGAAAGCGCAAGGTGCTGCGGATGCATTGGCATTTGCAGAAGCCTGGATACGGCAGATGCCGAACAGCTGGCCGGCAAAATCGTGCTATGTAAACGGTATGGCCAGGGCGAAAAAAATGAAGGATGCGGAAGCGTTCCTGAAAAAGGAACTGACGGATGATCTGGAATGCAATGCGGAAACATATGGTTTCTTCATGGCTGCGGAAGACTTCTATGCCGTCAGGGGGAATAAAGCAAAAGCCAGAAAACTTCATGAAATGATCGAGGAAGAAGACCGGCGTCAGGAAGAAGAAATGATGCGTGACTTCGATGATGAGTGGGATGATGATGAAGACCCGGACGATGAAATCGATGCGAGCCGGTCGCACCGGGATCTGTATCATCTGATCTGCATCTTCAAAAACAGTCCGGATGATGAGTCCTATACCATGGCGGCATTGAGCGCCGCAAAGCTTGCATATGAAGACCGGAAGCTCTGCTTTATCGCAAATGATTTTGATAAAAAAGGAAGGCTTCAGCTGGAAACCATGGACTATGACGGGGAGAAGTTTCTGATCGCCTATTCCATGGAGGAGATTGCACCGGATGAATTCAACACGGTACTTCTTTATGCGGACAGCGTCATTGATAACCTGAAGGAAAGCCGGTTCGGAGGACTCTGCATTGATCCTGACGAAACCGGGGCACTTTTGGTTCCGACGGATATGCTGATACAGATGCGGGACCTCCTTGAGACGAATGATCCGGAAGGTCTTTATGAAGATGACGATGATGATGAACTGAATTTCTGATCATAAAAAATGGAATCTCCGCAGGCCGGGATTCCGTTTTGGTTTATGGTGCTGCGATGCCGGATGTCAGATTCTGAAGACCCGGCCGTCTTTCCGGGGGAGATCGGGATTGATCTCATAATCCCTGTATCCGAGAATGCAGTTGCCGATGCCTTCGTATTCCTCTTCAATCCCCAGGCGTTTCAGCAGGGCAATGCCTTCCTCATCTTCGAAGGTTTCCTTGGCCCGGTGGATCCAGCAGGCATCCACGCCCAGGGCATGAGCCGCATTGAGCAGATTGCCCATGACGAGCGAACCGTCATATACGCGGTTTCCATATGCTTTCGGAGCCAGAACAACCAGAACGGTCTGCGCATTGTAGAACGGATCCGGACGCTTTTTTGCGTCGTATTTTGCGTTCACTCTGCTGAGCAGGTCACGGGTCTCCTTATCTGTGACCGCAAGTATTATGGAATTCTGGGTGTTGTTTGCACTCGGTGCACACAATCCTGCTTCAATGATCTGATCGATCAGTTCCGCAGGAACCGGATCGCTTTTATACTTCTTGCAGGAGCGTCTTGTTTTCAATGTCTGAATTGTCTCGTTCATACCGTTACCTTCCTTTATCCATCATTATTATGCATGATTTCTTCCGCGTCATCCGATCTGCTTTACGGACAGTCCTGCGGTATTTTCTGACAGACAGAAGCTGCCTGAATCATATCTGCAAAACCATCCGCAGTTCCGATATAGTATACTCAGAAAAGAATTGACGAGAGGAGAATCATCATTATGATGCACAAGCAGCTCAAACCCTTCCCCCAGGATTTCCTTTGGGGCGCTTCCACTTCCGCATATCAGGTAGAAGGTGCCAGTCTGGAAGACGGCAAGGGACCTTCCTGCCAGGATGTCAAAACAGTTCCGGAAGGAACATCGGATCTGAAGGTCTGCGCCGACCAGTACCACAGATATAAGGAGGACATTGCCCTGATGGCGGAAATGGGATTCAAGGTATACCGTTTCTCCATTTCCTGGACACGCATCATTCCGGAAGGAACCGGCACAGTCAATCCGAAGGGGATCGAATACTACAACAATGTCATCAATGAATGCCTTGCACACAATATCATTCCGCTTGTCACAATGTTCCATTTCGATATGCCGGCTGCTCTGGACCGCAGAGGGTCCTGGTCCAACCCGGAATCTGTTGACTGGTTTGTTTATTTTGCAAAGGTCATGTTTGAGAACTTCGGCGACCGTGTGAAGTACTGGCTGACAATCAACGAGCAGAATATGCTGACGCTGGTCGGACCGATGATCGGCACGCTGTGCATTCCGGAAGGCACAACCAACGTCCTGAAGGAAACATACCAGCAGAACCATCATATGCTGGTGGCGCAGGCCAAGGCGATGGCACTCTGCCATGAGATGCTGCCGGGCGCAAAGATCGGTCCCGCACCGAACATTGCTCTGATTTATCCGAATTCCAATAAGCCTGTTGATACTCTTGCGGCGCAGAATATGAATGCGGTCAGAAACTGGCTGTATCTGGATATGGCTGTTTACGGAAAGTACAACAACCTGGTATGGTCCTATCTGGAAGAACATGATGCATGCCCGGAATTCCATGAAGGCGACGCGGAAGCGCTGGCAAACGGTCATCCTGATTTCATCGGCTTCAACTACTATTCCACAGGAACCGTGGAAGAAAGCGACGGAAATGAGAAGGGCGGCGGCGACCAGCAGAATTCCCGCGGTGTTGCCGGTCTTGCAAAGAATGTCAAGAACCCGAATCTCATGAAGACAGAGTTCGGCTGGGAAATCGACCCGATCGGATTCCGCAACACATTGAGAGAAGTATACGGAAGATACAGACTGCCGATCGTTATCACCGAGAACGGACTGGGCGCATATGACACGCTGACGGAAGACGGCAGAGTGCATGACCCGTACAGAATCAAGTATCTCCAGGAACACATCAAGCAGATGCAGCTGGCAATCACCGACGGCGTCGATATGATGGGTTACTGCCCGTGGAGCGCAGTGGATCTGATCTCCACACACGAAGGCATGAAGAAGCGCTACGGCTTCATCTATGTTGACAGAGATGAATTTGATCTGAGAACATTGGACCGTTACCGCAAGGATTCCTTCTACTGGTACAAGAAGGTTATTGCAAGCAACGGCGAAGATCTCAGTCCTGAATTTACAGTCGAATAATCGTATAATAGGATGGCAGGGAAACCTGCCGTCTTTTTCGGAGGTACCTATGAATATTCTTGTCATTGACGCCCAGGGAGGCGGGATCGGCAGACAGCTTGTCGCATCTTTGAAGGAGCACTGCCCGGATCATACAATCTATGCGGTCGGGACTAACAGCGCGGCGACATCCGCCATGCTGAAAGCAGGGGCGGATCAGGCGGCGACCGGAGAAAACTCAGTTGTCACGGCATGCCGGAGAGCCGATGTGATTGTCGGACCGGTCGGCATTGTGATTGCAGATGCGATGCTCGGTGAAATCACTCCGAAGATGGCGAAAGCAGTCGGACAGAGTGACGCGAAGCTGATTCTGATTCCGTTCCGGCATGCTTCCCATGTAATTGTCGGCATCCCCGATTATAATGTCGGCCGGCTGGTGGAAGCGGCAGTTCAGGAAGTGCTGCAGGCTGTTGAGCGCAATGCTTGACACAGATGCCGCAGGTTTCGGAAAATAAGAATGCGCAGAAGCGCAGTGATTATGCTGAAGCATGAACTCATCTGATGATGAAGAGAATACCCGAAGGTATGTTGATCTGTTTTGATCATGCATGCCTTTTTGTTAAGAAGGAGAATACGATGAAAACACTGTATCTTGACTGCAGTATGGGCGCTGCCGGCGATATGCTGACAGGGGCGCTTCTGGAACTGCTGGACGACCGCGAAGCATTTATCAGGGAACTGAATGAAACGGGTATTCCTGATGTGGAATTCTCTGCGCAGGAATCCGTAAAATGCGGAGTCACCGGAACGCATATTCACGTAAAGGTGCACGGGGAAGAGGAAGATGAGCATATGCATGATCATCATCATGATGAACACGAACATCATGACCACGACCATGATGAGCATCATCACCATGATCATGAACATGAGGAACATGAACATCATCACGATCATGAACATGAGCACCATCATGGCCACAGTCATTCCCATAATTCCATGCACGGAATTGAACATATTGTGAATGACCATATGAACATCCCGGAAAAGGTCAGAAAGGATGTGCTGGCGGTTTACCGTCTGATTGCCGAAGCAGAGAGTCAGGTACACGGCATGCCGGTGGAAGAGATTCATTTCCATGAAGTCGGAACCATGGATGCGGTTGCGGATGTGACGGCGGTATGCATGCTGATGGACAGAATCGCTCCGGATCAGATCATTGCTTCGCCGGTGCATGTCGGCAGCGGAACAGTCCGCTGTGCGCACGGTATTCTTCCCGTGCCTGCTCCGGCGACGGCGCTGATTCTGAAGGATGTTCCGATCTACGGCGGTCAGATCAAAAGCGAACTGTGCACGCCGACCGGTGCAGCACTGCTGAAGCATTTTGTATCCAGGTTCGAAAGCATGCCGGTGCTGAAAATTCAGAAAGTCGGATACGGCATGGGGAAAAAGGACTTCCCGCAGGCAAACTGTGTGCGGGCAATTCTCGGAGAAGGAGCAGATGACAGGGATCTGGTGCTGGAGCTTTCCTGCAATGTCGATGATATGACGGCGGAAGAAATTGCCTTTGCTCAGGAGATGCTGATGGAAGCAGGCGCAAGAGATGTCTACACCATTGCCATCGGAATGAAAAAGGGAAGGCCGGGAACACTGATCCGGGTGATCTGTACGCCGGATCAGCGGGATATGCTGGTTGAAAAGATCTTCAAATATACAACCACACTCGGCGTCCGTCAGGCGGAAACAAGACGCTTCATTCTCCGGCGCGGATTGGAAACACTGGATACGGAATACGGTCCGGTGCGGCTGAAAAAGAGCTCCGGATACGGAACAGTACGGGAAAAGCTGGAATATGAGGATCTCAGCAGGATTGCCAGAGAACAGGATCTCAGCATTTATCAGGTCAGGGAACTGGTAAAGAAAGCACAGAAAATTTAGCAAAAATCAGGAATCCGGGAAATCCGGTTCCTTTTTGCATGTATAATTGAATCAGAAAATCACAGAAACAAAAAAGGAGAAAATTGATCATGAAAAGCTATATCGGTATTGATCTCGGCGGAACAAATGTGCGTGTTGCCAAGGTTGCGGAAGACGGAACCGTACTGGCGCAGGTAAAGGGTCCTTCCTATGGACAGGAAGGACCGGAAAAGGTTATGGCAAACCTCAAGGAGATGGTCCGTGAAATCCCCGACTGGAGAAAGTGCAGCGGCATCGGCGTCGGCGTGCCTGGCCCGGTGAACACGGAAGAAGGAACCATGGTTCTTTCCACAAACCTGCCGGGATTTACCGGTTATCCGATGGCGGCGGAACTGTCCAGAGAATTCGGCATGCCTGCATATGTGGATAATGACGCAAATGTTGCCGGACTGGCGGAAGCACTGGTCGGTGCGGGCAAAGGATTGAAGACCGTATTCTATGTCACGATTTCCACCGGTATCGGCGGTGTGCTGGTGGTGGACGGAAAGACCGTATCCGGTAAGCACGGCTTCGGCGGTGAAATTGCCAATATCATCATTGACCGCGACAGGGAAAAGGTGAACTATCTGAATGTCGGTGCCATCGAGAATGAAGCAAGCGGCACGGCAATTACCCGCAAGGGAAAGGCAGCCCTTCCCGACAAAGAAATCCTGCATGCCGGCAATGTGCTCGATCTTGCTGCGGCAGGTGATGAAAAGGCTAAGGAAATCGTCGACTGCATGACAAAGGATCTCGGCCAGCTGTTTGCGACAATCGCATGTGTCTGTGATCCGGATATGTTTGTGCTCGGCGGCGGCATGATGAAGTCTGCAGACAAGTTCCTGCCGGCAGTCGTTGCAAACTTCCGGGCAATGTCCCATGAAGCTGTGCATGACACACCGTTTGTTATTGCCGAACTGGAAGAGCCGGGAATCGTCGGTGCGGCGATGCTGCCGGTCAGCCATGGCGAATAAGAACAGAAACAGAATGAGCTGATACAGCGGGGGAGTGAACATCCTCCGCTTTTTTCCGGATAATGGTAAGATATCGGTATGATAAAAAAAATACTGATACCCGCTGCGGCAGCCGCTGCCGTAACTGCCGCGGGTCTTCCGAACGGAAGGATTGACGTTACATATTATGAAATCGGGTCGCCGAAGCTGAAAGCAAAGCTCCGCCTTGTGATCCTTGCGGATCTGCATGATGAGGATTACGGGAAACAGATGGAACAGCTGACGGAAAAGATCATTCCTTTGA
Organism: Erysipelotrichaceae bacterium; assembly: GCA_015058875.1. Lineage (GTDB taxonomy): Bacteria > Bacillota_I > Bacilli_A > Erysipelotrichales > Erysipelotrichaceae > Bulleidia. Next base: position 26,754 of record SVBN01000010.1, read on the forward strand.
ATCCGGATATGATCATGATACCCGGAGATCTCTGCGAAGAGAAAAAGAATGACGAGCACTCCATGTGTCTGCTGAACAGACTGAAGGCTTACCCGGTCTTCTATTCCACCGGAAATCATGAAGAGCACCGCCCGGATCTGCCGGACCTGCTTTCAAAGATCCGTGCCTCCGGGGCGCATGTTCCGGAAACGGAAGCGGAATGCATCGAGATGAAAGGCAATGAGCTGGAAATCCTGTCGCTGCCGTGTCTGAAGAAGGAATATGACTATATTCCGGAAGACGTAAACCGGCGGTTTCATACGGACAGATACCGGATCATGCTGTCACACCGCCCGAGCTGGATTGATCTGTATAACAGCACGGAATGCGATCTGATTCTCAGCGGACATGCCCATGGCGGCCAATGGAGAATTCCGGCACTGCACCGGGGACTGATCGCACCTTCTGCCGGGTTTTTCCCGAAGTATACGGAAGGCGTGCATGAACTGAACGGCAAAAAGATGGTAATCAGCCGCGGGCTGACAAAGAAGACGCACGGCGTCATCAGACTGTACAACAATCCGGAGATTGTTGTGCTTGATCTGATACCGGAGGTGAACAATGCTGAAGAAACTGCCGCCTGAAGAAAAAGCATATGAAGCTTTCTCGGCAATCGGCGATCAGAGGATCACAATGTCTGAATACAGTGCAGAGGTGAAATCTTCCGACGGTTCAAAGACCTATACCGTTGAGTGGGACGGAAACAGATATACTTCAGATGACAATGCGACATTCTGGCAGGGCTATCCCGGATATCCGGTGATTGCCGTACTGATGAAGCAGGGCAGGCTCAGCTGTAATGAGGCGGTGTGCGAAAAGATGAAGGGCATTCCATGGAAACAGCTGAATGACATGCATAAGAGAAACTACGCGGAAGCGGTGAGGGATGTTCTGGACGGTCTGAAGGCACAGGGCGTTGGGACGGATGATATCACTGCCCTTGCCGAAACGGTAAACAATGAACTGAAGATGCTTGATATTGAAACAGGAAGAAAGAGAAAGAAGAAATGAAATACGGACTGGTGCTTGAGGGCGGCGCGATGCGCGGCCTGTTTACAGCCGGGATTCTGGATGTATTTACTGCGGAAGGAATCACATTTGACGGAGCCGTCGGCGTATCAGCCGGAGCGGTTTTCGGCTGCAACTTCAAATCCGGACAATTGGGCCGTACACTGCGCTACAATCTGCGCTTTGCCAGGGATCCGCGGTACTGCAGTTTTGCCTCGCTGCTTCTGACCGGAGATCTTTACGGCGCGGATTTCTGTTATGACGCTATTCCGCACCATCTGGATATCTTTGATGAATATGCTTTTGCCCGGAATCCGATGCAGTTCTATATCGTATGCACGGATGTGCATACCGGGAAGCCGGTTTATCATCTGTGCTCTGACGGTGAAGAGAGGGATATGAAATATATGCAGGGAAGTGCGTCCATGCCGGTCGCATCCCGGGCGGTCAGCGTCGACGGACTGGAACTCCTCGACGGCGGGATCAGCGACAGCATTCCTCTGAAATTCATGGAGTCGGAAGGATATGAGAAGAACATTGTGATACTGACGCAGCCTGCATCCTACAGGAAACAGCCGCAGAAAGGTCTGCCGCTGATGAAGAAGGCACTGAAGAAGTATCCGGAAATCATTCGTGATATGGAAGTACGGCATGATGCATATAACGCCCAGGCGGAATATGTCGCGCAGCGGGAACAGGAGGGCGCCGTGCTTGTGCTGCGTCCGGATGAGCCGCTCGGCATCGGCAGGATCACGCATGACCGCGATGCACTGCGTGAGGCATATATGACAGGAAGAAATAAAGCAATACAGGAACTGGATCATATCCGGGCATTCCTGAAGGAGGTAGAAGGACATGATTGATATCAGACTGGAAGAAAACAGAAACCGTGCGGCAGCTTATGACGGAGAGAAAGAAGCGGGAGAATGCACATATCAGGTACGGGATGGGAAATGGGTCATTGATCATACCTTTACGGATCCTGCTTACGGCGGTCAGGGGATTGCCGGAAAAATGGTGCAGTGCATAGCGGAGGCAGCACAGGAAAAGAATGTGATTATTGTTCCGGTATGTTCTTATGCCGCACATTGGTTTTCCAAACATCCGGAATACCGGACAGAACAGATATGAAGCGTGAGGAAGTACTGAAGCTTCTTGAAAACGCAGGCATTGCATATGAACTTGCGGAGCATCCTGCGGTATATACGATGGAGGAAATGCACAGGCTGAATCTGCCGAAGGAAAGTTCAGTCGCCCGGAATCTGTTTCTCCGGGATGATAAAAAAAGAAATTATTATCTGGTTGTCATGCATCCGGAACATGAAACGGATCTGAAGACGCTGCGCGCGATCATTGGGTCAAGACCTCTGTCATTTGCCTCGGAAGCAGATCTGATGAAATATCTGAAGCTGGAAAAAGGGTCCGTTACTCCGCTCGGGGTACTGAATGATACGGAGCATAAAGTGTCCGTGAGAATCGATGATGCATTCAGAGGGGAAGAGATCGGAATCCATCCGGATACCAATACCGCAACGCTCTGGCTGATGTGCGATCAGCTGAAAGAGTTTCTCGGACAGAACGGAACCGATACGGAATATATTGCAATAAAAAACGGACAGGAATGATTCCTATCCGTTGACACTGCTCTTGGTCAGGCGTTCGTTGGCTTCCTCAGCCCGTTCGCCGTTTTTAATGTAGATTCTTGTGACTCTTCCGCTGATCAGACAGATGATCTCATAGGGGATCGTATTCAGTTCTTCTGCCATCTGCTGCAGAGGGATATGCTTTCCGAAGATTTCCACCAGTGATCCTTCCGGTCTGCTTTCCGGCAGTTTCAGCATGACCTGGTCCATGCATACGCGGCCGACCACTTCCGCCATGACATTATCAACCAGAACCTTCCTGCCCTGATTTGCCCGGATGAATCCGTCCGCATATCCGATCGGTGCCGTCGCAATCAGTTCATCCCCGGAAGTGACATATGTGCTTCCGTATCCGACCGGTTCTCCCGGACCGAGCTGTTTGACCATGAAAATTTTTGTATACAGTCCCAGCGCCGGCTTCAGACGGTCGGTAACGGAAGAATATCCGTACATGGAAATACCGACTCTGCAGGCATTGCTGAGAGGATCACGGAACCACAGGGAAGCATCGGAGTTGTCGCAGTGGATCCAGCGGAACGGATAATCCATTGCTTTCACTGCGGCTTCGAAGCGCTCAAACTGCTTCTGGGTCATATCGCGGTCGGTATCCGCCTTGGCGAAATGGGTGAAGATGCCGTCCAGACTGCAGCCTCTCAGCATAAGCAGTCCCTTTGCTTTTTTCAGCTCTTCAATATCGCGGAAGCCGATCCGGTTCATGCCGGTTTCCACTTTCAGGTGGACTCTGAGACCATTGCAGTTCCTGCTGGTAACTCCCTTGACCCATTTTGTGGAATAGGCTGTGGCACTGATATTGTTCTGAATCATGATGTCAATATCCGCCGGGTCTGTTGCCCCGAGGATGAGCAGTTCCTTTTTATATCCCTGATTTCTCAGCATCATTGCTTCGTCCAGGGATGATACGGCAATCATATCGGCGCCGGCTTCCATAACGGTTCTGGCTACCTGGATATCACCGCAGCCGTAGGCGTCAGCCTTCAGTACCGCGATGATCTTTTTCCGGCAGTGATTTTTAATGGCTTTTATGTTGTCTGCGATCGCATCAAGATCGATTTCCATCCATGTCTGTCTGTACATTTTCTTTTTCCTTTTATATATAATACGCATTTAAGTATAGCACAGCCCGTCTTTTCAAAGCGGCGGCTTTGTACTAGAATTCCCGTCGGGGGATTGGAAACAGTATGAGTGAAATGAGGTTTACCGAAGGAAAGATCCTGAAACCGATGATCAGCTTTACCATTCCGGTATTGCTGGCAATGTGCCTTCAGGCAGCATATGGCGCAGTGGATCTGCTGGTTGTGGGAAGATTCGCTTCGCCGGCAGATGTGTCGGCTGTATCAACCGGATCACAGCTGATGCAGACACTGACCGGATTGATTACGGGACTTGCCATGGGGATGACAATCATTCTGGGACAGGAGATCGGCAGAAACCGTTCCGGGGAAGCCGGGAAAACACTCGGCGCGGGCATAGTGATGTTTGCGGCAGTCAGTGTGCTTCTGACAGCAGGCGTTGTTTTGCTGGGAAGATTCCTTGCCGGTATTCTGAATGCACCGCCGGAAGCGTTTGATAAAACCGTTTCCTATATCCGTATCTGCGGAGGAGGGGCATTCTTCATTGTTGCGTTCAATCTGATCTGCAGTGTGTTCCGCGGCATCGGTAATTCAAAGCTGCCGCTGTATTCTGTGGCAATTGCATGTGCCGCGAATATTATCGGTGATCTTGTCCTTGTTTCGGTATTCCATCTCGGCGCATCCGGTGCGGCACTGGCCACGGTCGGTGCACAGGCGCTGTCCATGCTGATATCGGGATTCATGATCCGGAAGTCAGGTCTTCCGTTTATGTTTCAAAAGAACTATATCCGCCGTGATCTTTCCCGGATGAAGCGGATCTTCCGGCTCGGACTGCCGATTGCCCTGCAGGACCTGCTGGTCGGAATCTCGTTTATGGTCATCCTTTCCATTGTCAATTCGCTCGGCGTCACTGCGTCTGCCGGCGTCGGCGTTGCAGAAAAGGTGTGCGCATTTATCATGCTGGTTCCTTCCGCTTTCTCACAGGCGATATCGGCAATCGTTGCGCAGAATTACGGCGCGGGAAAGATGGAGAGGGCATGGAAGTCTCTGAAGTACGGAATTGCCGTGTCATTCTCATTCGGTGTCGTAATGTTCTGGATCTCTTTCTTCCATGGAGATCTGCTCAGCAGCATCTTTGCAAAAGATGCGGAGGTCATTGCGGCAGGACATTCCTATCTGAAGGCTTATGCGATTGACTGCCTTCTGACGGCGGTCTTCTTCTGCTTCAGCGGCTTTTACAACGGTATCGGCAGAACCAGATTCAATATGATTCAGTCGGTCACCGGAGCATTCCTGGTCCGCATCCCGGTCTCATTCTTTATGAGCAGAATCAGACCGGTCTCCCTGTTCCGGGTCGGACTGGCAACGCCGTGTTCTTCATTTGTGCAGGTGATTCTCTGTCTGCTGTATATGAGAAAGATAAGAAAAGAGCTGAAATGAAAAAGGAATCTCAATCAAGGTAGAGATTCCTGAAACGCTCCAGACGGGTACGGTCCATGCCGTACTCCTGTTCCATATAATTCTCGAATGTACCGTATTTCTGAATGACCAGATCAATCGTCTGATCTGCCACCATACGGGATACCCCGGCACCGGCGGTAAACCGGTACCTTGCCATACTGCTGTGTTTTACCAGCCAGCGGTATTTTTTCATTGCGGCATCAATCCTGTCTTTGTAGTAGACATTTGTCAGCTCATAATCATCAAGAGCGGTTTTGCGGTCTGCCCCTAATGCCATCAGAATCAGAATCGCCGCAACACCGGTTCTGTCTTTTCCGGCTGCACAGTGGAAATACAGCGGCGTACGTTCTTCTTCAAGCAATGAGAACATTTTCCGGAATGCCGGGTTATTGAACGGCATGCAGTTATAGACATCATTGGTGACTGTGCCGCGGATCAGCCGGAAGAGAGTGACAAACTTATGGCTGATCTTTTCAATGGCACCCGGTGAAAAGTCGATTTCATTTCCATGCCGGTCTATGCTGGCACACTGGCGGAAGTATTCTGCTCCGGCAGGGATATATTCGGGGTTATGAGAACTTTCGCTCTCTGCCCGGAAGTCCATGATGGTTTTTATGCCCATGGAATCCACTTTGCGGCGGTCGGATTCGCTGAGCTCGCAGAGAGCCGGTCCTCTCAGAATCAGCCCGTATTTAACATGCCTTCCTCCGGCAGCTTCATATCCGCCGAGATCACGGAAGTTCCTGATTGTTTCAAATGTGAGTTCATCTCCGGGTTTCATAGACACTCCTGCTTTCAATATCGTAACAGATATCCTGATGAATAAAATAAAAATCCGTATTTCTACGGATTTATATATGGAGCGAGTGAGGAGAATCGGACTCCCGTATGCAGCTTGGAAGGCTGCCGTTCTACCATTGAACTACACTCGCAGTTTAACAAAGTGGTGTCCCGGATGCGAATCGAACGCACGACCCACTGATTAAAAGTCAGTTGCTCTACCACCTGAGCTACCAGGACATTGGGTGGTGCTTTAATATATATAACATAGCTGTGCCGCACAGCTTTGTTTGTCCAATGGTGGAGAAGGGCGGTTTCGAACCACCGAACCCGGAGGGATCTGATTTACAGTCAGACGCGTTTAGCCACTTCGCTACTTCTCCACAAAATGGTGCCGACTATAGGAATCGAACCTACAACCTACTGATTACAAATCAGTTGCTCTGCCAATTGAGCTAAGTCGGCAAATGGTGGAGGTTAACGGGCTCGAACCGCTGACCCTCTGCTTGTAAGGCAGATGCTCTCCCAACTGAGCTAAACCTCCATTGCACTGAGTGCTTAGATAATATACCATAAGGTTTTTTTTGCGTCAACAAAAAGATAATCTTTTTTTGCGCGTCAGGTTTTCCTCTGAAAAATGGAATTATGTGAAAATAATGTGTCCGAATTGTTGACACAGATTGTTAGTTGAATTAAACTAACTTTTGTTAGGTAACTCTAACCGTATATATCTTTATATAAAGGAGGATCAAATGATGCCATTAACGTTTGCTTCACCGGGAAGTGTAAATACGATCAAACAGGTGAACGGAAACTCAGAAGTAAAAAAACATCTGGAGGATCTTGGATTTGTTGTCGGGGGTACAGTAACCGTTGTTTCAACAATCGGCGGAAATCTGATCGTCAATGTCAAGGAATCACGCATTGCGATTGACCGCGGAATGGCAGCAAAGATTCTGGTTTAAGGAGGAAAGCATGAAAACACTCAGAGAGGCAGAAATCGGCAGCACTGTCAAAGTTGTAAAGCTGCACGGAGAGGGTGCCGTCAAGCGCAGAATTATGGATATGGGCATTACAAAGAATGTTGAAGTCTATGTCCGGAAAGTTGCTCCGCTCGGTGATCCGATCGAAGTAACAGTCAGAGGCTATGAACTTTCCATCAGAAAAGCCGATGCTGAAATGATTGAAGTTGCATAAGGATATTTAGTAAGGAGATACACATATGGCTGAGAAAATTGTAATTGCTCTGGCCGGCAATCCGAACAGCGGTAAGTCCACACTGTTCAATGCCCTGACCGGATCGAACCAGTATGTCGGCAACTGGCCCGGCGTTACTGTTGAGAAAAAAGAAGGCAAGCTGAAGAAGCACGATGATGTTACGATCGAGGACCTTCCGGGTATTTATTCCCTTTCTCCGTATACACTGGAGGAAGTGGTATCCAGAAACTACCTGATCGGTGAAAAACCGGATGCGATTCTGAATATCGTCGACGGTACCAACCTGGAAAGAAACCTGTATCTGACAACACAGCTGACAGAACTGGGGATTCCGGTTGTTGTAGCAGTGAACATGATGGACCTTGTCCGCAAGAACGGTGACTCCATTGACTTCAAGGCATTGGGCGAACGCCTCGGCTGCAAGGTTGTTGAGATTTCCGCTCTGAAGCAGGACGGTATTGAAGCCGCTGCGGAAGAAGCAGTGAAGGCCGCAAGATCCACAAAGACAGTTCCGCTGCACAAGTTCAGCAGTTCCGTCGAAAAGGCACTGACCGAAATCGGCGATGTCATTTCCGGAAGTGTTGCGGAAGAACAGAAGAGATGGTATGAAATCAAGCTCTTCGAACGTGATGACAAGGTCATCGCAAGACTTGCGCTGGACTCCGCAAAGAGCGCAAAGATTGAAGAGATCATCAAGGCATGCGAAACAAGAGAAGACGATGACAGCGAAGCAATCATTACCAATGAGCGCTACACTGCAATCGCAGATATTCTGAAGGGCATCTACAAGAAGGCAAATGTCGGTGAAATGACAACATCCGACAAGATCGACCGTATCGTCACCAACAGATGGCTGGCACTGCCGATCTTCGCACTGGTTATGTGGTGCGTATACTTCTTCTCCATCACAACAGTCGGTACAATGGCGACTGACTGGGTGAATGACGGCGTATTCGGAGACGGCTTCTATCTGTTCGGAAACGGACGTGAGGAATACTCCGAAGCAATGAATGCATACTACGCAGAGAATGTATGGACGGATGAAGTGAAGACACTGGTTGCCGGTGCTGCCGAAGCAGGCATTACCGGTGCCGATGAAATCCTCGGTGCAATCGAAGATGAAGACTTCGAAGCATTCGATGAAGCCTACGGTTCTTATGGCGAAGAGCTTGATGATAAGATGGACGGACGCTTCAGCATCTCCGAAATCGTTGATGCAGCGACCGGTGAAGATGCGGAAATGCCCGCAAACGAAGACTACGGAACATGGATTCCGAGTATTCCGGTCATGATTGAAGGACTTCTGGATGCAGTCAACTGCAGCGAAGTTCTGAAGAGTCTGATTCTTGACGGTATCGTAGCCGGTGTCGGCGCGGTTCTCGGCTTCGTTCCTCAGATGCTCGTACTGTTTATCTTCCTGGCATTCCTGGAAGGCTGCGGCTACATGGCAAGAATTGCCTTCATCATGGACCGTATCTTCAGAAGATTCGGCCTGTCCGGAAAATCCTTTATTCCGATGCTGATCGGTACAGGATGCGGCGTTCCGGGCGTTATGGCTTCCAGAACGATTGAGAACGAAAGAGACCGTCGTATGACGATCATGACAACAACATTCATCCCGTGCGGCGCAAAACTTCCGATCATTGCCCTGATTTCCGCTGCTCTGTTCAACGGATCGGCATGGGTCGCAACAAGCGCATACTTTATCGGTATTGCCGCAATTGTTATCTCCGGTATCATCCTGAAGAAGACAAAGATGTTTGCCGGCGATCCCGCACCGTTCGTCATGGAACTTCCTGCTTATCACTGGCCGACAATCGGCAGTATCCTGAGATCCATGTGGGAAAGAGGCTCCAGCTTCATCAAGAAGGCCGGAACAATCATCCTGCTGTCCTCCATCGTTATCTGGGCAGGTTCCGTGTTCGGCTGGACAGACGGTGCATTCGGATTCAACCCGGATATTGAACTGGAAGACAGCGTACTCGGTGCAATCGGAAATGCCGTGAAGTGGATCTTCGCTCCGCTTGGATTCGACAGCATTAAAGCTACAATCGCTACAGTCATGGGCCTGGTTGCGAAGGAAGAAGTTGTCGGCGTATTCGGTGTTCTCGACTTCGAAGGCATGACAAAGCTTGCCGGATTCTCATTCCTGGTATTCAACCTGCTGTGCGCTCCGTGCTTCGCAGCAATCGGTGCAATCAAGCGTGAAATGAACAACGCGAAATGGACATGGTTCGCAATCGCGTGGGAATGCGGATTCGCATATGCTGTATCACTGATGATCTACCAGTTCGGCAGACTGTTCACCGGCGGAGGCTTCAGCATCTGGACAATCGCAGCTGTGGCTGTACTTGCGGCAATGATCTGGGGACTTGTACGTCCGTATCATGAAGCAGATAAGCTTGTCATTTCGGCAGCTGACTGATTGAAATCAGATGAATTGTACAGAGGATACCGCTGCGGTATCCTTTGTTTCAGGAGGGAAATATGAATCTTCCAACATTATTGATTATTGCCGTCATTGCGGTGCTGGCCGGAATCGGCGTCAGGTCCATGTTCAAACGTGTGAATCAGGGATGCTGTACGGAACGTGATGACGACCATGTGGAAATGGTAAAGGTTTCCGATAAGAATAAAGCGCATTATCCGCATGAAGCCGTGCTGGATGTGGACGGCATGACCTGCAGCCACTGCGCGGCACGCGTGGAGAATGCATTGAACAGTCTGGACGGCGTCTGGGCAAAAATAGATCTCAGTCAGAAGACTGCGGATGTCCGGATGAAGACAAAGCTGGAAGACAGCACGCTGCGGAAGGCTGTGAATGATCTCGGACCTTACACGGTAATGAAAATCAGCTGGATCAGCTGAGCATCAGGCGCATGTGCAGACATGCGCTTTTGTTTGACTATCACTGTTCTGTCACTTAGAATGAACAGGAATGAGATGCAAAGCTTCATATTTAATAAGGGGGTATGAAACATGGTGAGACGCGCAGGCATTTTAATGCCGATTACTTCTCTGCCTTCAGAATACGGTGTCGGAACACTCGGACAGGCTGCCTATGATTTTGTTGATTTCCTGGAAAAGGCAGGACAGAGCTGCTGGCAGATTCTGCCGATCGGACCGACCGGTTACGGAGATTCTCCGTATCAGTCCTATTCCAGCTTCGCCGGCAATCCGTATATGATCGATCTGGATCTGCTGGCGGAAGACGGTCTGCTTGATGAAGAGGATTACGCTGATGAGGACTGGGGAGAAGATCCCGCAAAAGTGGATTACGGTCTTCTGTATAATAAGCGGTTTGCGGTTCTGAGAAAGGCTGCCGACCGGCTGGCCGCAAAGGCTCCGAAGGATTACCTGGAATTCCTGAATGCAGAGAAAGACTGGCTCCATGATTATGCATTCTTCATGGCAGTCAAGACAGATCTCAAGGGAAAACCCTGGAGATCCTGGCCGCAGGAGCTGCAGGACAAGAATCCGGAAGCGATGATGAAGACACGGGGAAAGCTGTTTGACGATATCGCTTTCTGGGCACGTGTGCAGTATCTGTTCTTCCGGCAGTACAAAGCGCTGAAAAAGTATGCAAATGAGAAGGGCATCAAGATTATCGGCGATCTGCCGATCTATGTCGCTTCCGACAGCATTGATGCCTGGTCATTCCGTGATCAGTTCCAGCTGGATGAAAAGGGAAGTCCGAAGGCTGTGGCAGGATGCCCGCCGGATGCATTCTCGGCGGACGGACAGCTGTGGGGCAATCCGCTCTATGACTGGGAGAAGATGAAGAAGGACGATTATAAGTGGTGGACATCCAGAATTGAGCACCAGATGCGCTTCTATGACATTCTGAGGCTGGACCACTTCCGCGGATTCTCAACCTATTATGCAATTCCGGCAAAGGACACGACCGCAAAGAACGGCGTATGGCACAGAGGCCCGGGAATTGAATTCTTCAAAACCATTGAAAAGAAGCTCGGCAAACTGGAACTGATTGCCGAGGATCTGGGAGATCTTTCACCGGATGTCTTTGAACTGCTGGATCAGACCGGCTATCCGGGCATGAAGGTGCTGGAATTCGCATTTGACGGTGAAGGCTCCGATTATCTGCCGCACAACTACGGAAAGAACTGTGTTGTCTATGCCGGAACGCACGATAACGATACAGTTCTCGGCTGGCTGAAGAGTGCTTCCGCATCCGTGCGTAAAAAAGCGGTTGATTACTTCCATATGGACACAAAGGAAGGCTGGAACTGGGGCATGATCCGCGGTGCATATGCAAGCACTGCCGAACTGGCGATTGTACAGGCACAGGATATCATCGGTCTGGGCAGTGAAGGCAGAATCAATACACCGGCAACCGCCAGCGGAAACTGGACATGGAGATGTGAAGACGGTGCTCTGACAGACGCAATGGCAGAACGGCTGCTGAAGCTTGCGAAGCTGTACAACCGCAATGCGCCGGAACGGAAAAAAACAGAACAGAAATAAAATCATGGGAAACCATGATTTTTCTGTATGTGAATTGTCTTGAGAAGTGATTCATTATATTGTTTTGGTGAGGACTGAAGAAACTATGAGCAGAGTGCTGATTCTGCATACCGGCGGAACAATCGGTATGACAAAAACAGATAAGGGATACCGGCCGGACGGGGCATATTTCCGCAGGGCTGTTTCGGAAATGGATTCACTGAAGGCTCCGGAGATGCCGGAATGGGATCTGCTGGAAACGGATCCGCTGCTGGATTCCAGCCGCATGAAGGCGGAAGAGTGGAACCGGATCGGAAATGTGATTGCCGAAAACTATGAGTCATATGACGGCTTTGTCATTCTGCACGGTACAGATACGATGGCCTATACTGCTTCGGCACTGTCATTCATGCTGAAAAATCTGAACAAGCCGGTGATTCTGACCGGCTCGCAGATTCCTCTGTGCGAAGTCCGCAGTGACGGACGCGACAATCTGATCACATCGATGATGATTGCCGGAGCGGGGAAAGTGCGTGAAGTCTGCATTTATTTCGGCGGTCTTCTGCTGAGAGGAAACCGGGCGACAAAGGATTCCGCAGACGGCATGCAGGCATTCCGTTCTCCGAACTGCCCGCCGCTGGCCACAGCCGGGATTGCCATCCAGTATCAGGAAGCGTCTTATCCGAGTGTACGTTCCGGCAGATTTGAATGCATTCCGTTTTCCAATGTGCCGATCGGTGTCATTAAGGTGTTCCCGGGAATCCGGTTCGATCTGTTTGAGCCGATTATCACTTCCCAGCTGAAAGGCGTCGTTGTGGAAGCGTTCGGTTCCGGAAATGTCCCGGATGAGGGAGAAGTGCTTCTGCCGATCCTGGAAAAGGCAAAGAGCAGCGGTACGGTGATCGTTGTCTGCTCGCAGTGTCCGCAGTCCACAGTCAATATGTCCGCTTATGAAGCCGGCAGTATTCTGAAAAAGGCGGGTGCTGTCAGCGGGATGGATATGACGACGGAAGCGGCGGTCGCAAAGCTATATTATCTGTTCAGCATCTATGATGATCCCGAACAGATCAAGTTCAATATGGAACGGAATATCCGCGGCGAACTGACCCGCAGCGAAGATATCTGAAATCAGAAAAAACCGGTTTGCATGACCGGTTTTTCAGAACTGAACTTTCATGTATTCGCTGTGCTTTTCGTTATAGATGGTAAATGACGCCTCATCCAGAACGGCATAGGTCTTCGGATGATTTCCTTTCGGCAGAGCGACGGATCCCGGGTTCAGCAGGAACATGTCCTCAGAGCGGAGTACGGTCGGAATATGCGTGTGTCCGGACAGGAAGATCTCTCCTTTCTCCATCTTCGGCAGATGCTCCGGAGAATAAATATGCCCGTGGCTGACAACGGTCCTTCTGCCGTTCAGAAAGAGAATCTGATAATCGGCAGTGATCGGGAATTCCAGAACCATCTGGTCTACTTCACTGTCACAGTTGCCTCTGACCGCAATGATTCTGTCCCAGAGGGAATTCATTACGGGAATCACTTCTTTCGGCGCATAATCTTCCGGAAGATCGTTGCGCGGACCGTGGTACAGGATGTCTCCCAGACACAGAATGGCATCGCATTCATGACGTTCAAACGCTTCTTTTACAAGACGGGCTCCGCCGAGGGAACCGTGAATATCGGAAACAACAAGGTATTTCATATGTGAAACCTCCTGATGTGAATCATAGCAGATATTCCGGCATATGCAATCATGGTATAATTTCAGCGCGGATCATAATAGAAAAGTGATGAACTGAGGTGAATATAATGGCAGAAAACAAATGTATTCTTGTAGGTGTGACCGGCGGGATTGCGGCATATAAAATCTGTTCGCTGGTTTCTTCTCTGAAGAAAAAGGGACATGAAGTGCATGTGCTGATGACGAAAGCGGCTCAGGAATTTGTCACGCCGCTGACATTCCAGACGCTGAGCGCTCAGAAGGTGATTACGGATATGTTTACGGTTGATTACATACCCGAAGTACACCATGTATCGCTGGCAAAGAAGGCGGATCTGTTTGTCATTGCCCCGGCAAGTGCGGATATTATTGCAAAGATAGCCAATGGGATTGCGGATGACATGCTGACAACGACATTCCTGGCAAGCACCTGTCCGAAACTGATTGTGCCGGCAATGAATGTCAATATGCTGGAAAATCCGGTAACGCAGGACAATATCGCAAAATGCAGACACTACGGCATGGAAGTGATGGACAGCGCCGACGGATACCTGGCATGCGGTGATATCGGAAAAGGCAGAATGCCGGAACCGCAGGATATTGAAGATAAGATCCATGAGATGCTGCAGGAAGACAAATTCCTGAAGGGGAAGAAAGTCCTGATTACGGCAGGACCGACCCAGGAAGCATTGGATCCGGTCCGTTTCCTGACCAATCACAGTTCGGGCAAGATGGGTTACTCGCTGGCAAGAGCCGCCAGAAACGCCGGGGCCGAAGTTACGGTTGTGGCAGGCGTGAACAGCCTGGCGGATATCAATGGAGTAAAAACCGTGCATGTCGTATCTGCGGAAGATATGTATCAGGCGGTCATGGCACGGGCAGAGGATGCGGATGTGATGATTCTGTCGGCAGCGGTGGCGGATTACCGTCCGAAAGAAGTCGCCGACAACAAGATGCACAAGAAAGACGGAGATCTGTCTATTGAGCTGGAGCGGACAAAGGACATCCTGGCCTCACTCGGAAAGCAGAAGAAAGAAGGCCAGGTGCTGATCGGCTTTACCATGGAAACAGAGAACCTGATCGACCGTGCCCGGGAAAAAATGGCAAAGAAGAACTGCGATTATATGATTGCAAACAATCTGAAGGTGGAAGGCGCCGGTTTCCAGGTGGATACCAATGTTGTGACAATCATCTCCGCACGCGGGGATGACGACAGCTATCTGGGACTGCTTTCCAAGGATGATACTGCAGTGGAGATTATCAGACATTGTCTGAAGGAGAAGACGGATGCTTTTAACAATTGATGTAGGCAACACCAATATCGCGATGGGCTTCATGGACGGGGATGAAGTGAAGGGAAGCTTCCGCATCACGACAAAAACACCCCGTACCAGCGATGAGTACGGAATGTGCTTCCGGACATTCTTTCACTCCTGCAATGTGAAGGAAGAAGAGATTGAGGATGTCCTGATTTCCTCGGTCGTTCCGAAGATCATGTATTCCCTGACCAGTGCGGTGATCAAATATATCGGCAAAAAACCGCTGATCATCAGCAGTGAAAGCGTAAAAGGAATCAAGGTGCATACCGATAATCCGAAAGAGGTCGGTGCCGACCGTCTGGTGGATGTTACTGCGGCATATTATACAAAGTTCCGTTCCTGCATTGTCGTCGACTTCGGGACTGCCACAACGTTCGATTATGTATCCAATGATGCGGTATTTGAATATACCGTGATTGCGCCGGGTATTGAAATCAGTGCCCATGCACTGACCGGACAGACCGCAAAGCTGCCGGAAATTGAAATTCAGAAGCCGGCTTCCGTGCTCGGAAGAAATACAATCTCCGGCATGCAGGCGGGTGTGGTCTACGGCTATATCGGTCTGGTGGAATATATTCTGAAACAGATGAAGCAGGAACTGAATGATCCGGATGCCTATGTCATTGCGACCGGCGGTCTTGGAAAGGTGATTGCCGGTGAAACGGATCTGATCGATGAATATGATCCGAACATCGCCTACAAGGGAATGAACATCATTTACCGGCAGATGAAAGAACAGTAAGAAAAAGATGGTTCAGCGACTGCTGAACCATCTGTCTTTTTGGCTTATTCCCAGAGAATATCCGGATAGACGCCTTCGTCTTTCATTGCCTGGATTCTGGCAACGACTTCCGGCTTGTCTTCCTGATATGTGACGCCGAACCAGCGGTCTTTGCTGGAGAGAACCTTGACTTTGCATACACCGTCAGCGACAAGCTGTCCGACTGCTGTCGGGATAACATGCTCGCACTTCATCGGATTTTCTGCCAGTCCCTTCGGCAGGAAGTCTGCAAACAGACCCTGGCATTCTTCGAAGATTTTCGGTGTGAAGCCCCAGAAGTTCATGGATACGAGTGTATCATCATCGAGCGGTACCCATTCACCGTCTTTTTCATAGACAGCATGGCCGTCTTTTCTGGCAATCTTCTGGATTTCAACAATGTGCGAGAGGCATCCGTCTTCTGTTTCGCATACGCCTCTTGTGACTGTACCGTTGTCGGTCAGTGTGTTTGTGCACTTGTATCCGACCATTGCATAGTTGTCATCGGATACTTCCTCGGACAGGAACTTATAGATGACCTTATAGGCATCCTTGCCGTAGAAGTCATCTGCGTTGATGATGGCGAACGGTCCGTCAACAACGTCTCTGCATGCGAGCAGCGCATGAGTTGTTCCCCAGGGCTTGACGCGTCCTTCCGGGATTTCGATTCCTTCCGGAATATCGGTCATATCCTGATATGCGAATGCGACTTCCATTCCTTTGGAAATGCGGTCTGTCAGAGCCTTGCGGAAAAGCTCCTCGTGTTCGCGGCGGATGATCAGGACAACCTTTTCAAATCCTGCTTCATGCGCATCAAAAATAGAGAATTCGATAATAGGCTCTCCGTGGCTACCTACTCCGTCGATCTGTTTCATTCCCCCGTAGCGGCTTCCCATGCCGGCAGCGAGAATTACAAGAACCGGTTTTTTCATAATAAGATGATTATTTCTCCTTTCGATCTCTGTAAAGATTATAGCATTCCTTTGATCTCTTTTTGCGTATAATAAGCAGGGAGAAAAAGAAGAGATATGAAAAAACTGATACTTGCAAGCCAGTCTCCGAGAAGAAAGGAGCTGCTGGAAAAATGCGGCCATCCGTTTCAAGTTGAAGCTGCGGATATTGATGAAACGATCGATCAGAGCAAAGATCTGACAGAAGAGATCAAACGCCTGTCGTTCCGGAAGGCAGAGCATGTGCTGAGACAGCATGGTGATGCGGTTGTGGTCGGATCGGATACCATTGTGACAATTGACGGGAAGGTGCTCGGCAAGCCTGCGGATGAGAAAGAAGCAGAAGAAATGCTGAGGGAACTGTCCGGGAGAACTCATCAGGTGATTACCGGTCTATGCATCCTCAGCAGAAACAGAATCTTCCTGGACGCCAGCGTCAATGATGTTGTGTTTGCGGAAATGACGGAAGAAGAAATCCGGAAGTATGTCGAAACAGGGGAACCGATGGATAAGGCGGGAGCCTATGCAATCCAGGGGATTGCGTCCAGGTATATTACCGGCATTCACGGAGACTATTATGCAATCATGGGACTGCCTCTGTGCATGGCATATGAAGAACTGAAAAATCTTGATCAATATTGATTTTACTGCCCATCTTGATATATGATATATGGGCTGAGCCGCTTTAGTATAGTGGAAATACACATCCATGGTAAGGATGAGCGGGCAGTTCAATTCTGCCAAGCGGCACCATCAGACAGAAAACCGCATAAATATGCGGTTTTTTCAATGTCATAAATCGAATAGTTAGCAAATAGTTAGCACTTTTCCCAAATTCATCATTCTGAAGTTGTCATATAATTATTTCTTCTTCTCTTTTACAAGGCTGTTTAAAGCTGCCAGTGAAGCAGACTGTTTATTATCGAAAATGTGTGCGTAGCGTTCCATGGTGACCTTCGGAGAGGCATGACCGATACGTTTTGATATCTCCGGAACCGGTACGCCTGCATTCCACAGCATCGAAACATGGCTGTGCCGGAGATCATGGATACGCATATGCTGCAGACCGGCTGCCTTAAGATCGTTTTGGAAATGAACATCAATTTTGGTAAGGCTGATCGGTGTCGCATCTCCAAACAAGTATTTGCCTGGACGTCTTTTCAGATACATGAGTTTACTCTTGGTGTCATCATCCAGGGGCACCCATCTTGAATTACCTGTTTTTGTCGTTTTTACAGAAGATTCATACCTTCGCATTGATTTGTAAATATGTACCTGTGCTCCGTCGAAATCTTCCTTCAGCAGGCTTCTGGCCTCACCTTTTCTGGCACCGGACATATAAAGAAACTGAAAGAAGATCTTCAGTACTTCGTCCGTTTCAGCATCCTGCAGCTTACAGAATTCATCGTAATTGATTATTACCATCTCATTGTAATCGTCCAACTGCTTTGGAAATGATTTCAGTACTTTGCAGTTATCAGGAATATCATAGTTTTCCCAGGCAAATTTACCCACCTGCTTCACATAGCCAATAATGTCATTTTTAGTCTGTGTTTTTAGCGAGTCACCGTTCTTCTTTTTTGCGGTTTCCAGTTTTATCCTCCATTTCTGCAAGACGCTTTTTGTGATCTTCTTCATCGGTTTATCCCAAAGTTCTCCGGCATATGTTTTCAAACGCTGCCTGCGGGTTTCTGTTGTGGTCTGGTTAGCTCTATTCGCAAGCGACATCAGTTCAAAAACGGCTCCAAAAGTCGTGTCGTTTCCAGCATATGATTCATGTTTATGACTGATTTCCCAGTTTCTGGCATCATCTGCTGAATTAAATCCCTTTTTTATAACAAATTTCAGGGTGCCATCATCTTTTCTGACATAATATCTTGCCTGCCATTTGCCGGTTTTCCTATCCTTTTTTACTGACATAGAAATCCTCCGGATGAGGGATAGGTTTATCCGGCTGACTGATAACTTTGAATCTCTCATCAACGCGGATCGTTTTTCCTTGAACTTCAGTATACTCGATTTCAACTTCTGTTTTTGCAGCCACAATCAATAATCGCTGTATTTCAGAGGAAAGTAAGTGTAAATAGTATTTATACTGAGCTTCATTTAATCTTTGTATCTCAACATATAACGGTGTGCTTGACAAGAATTGTTCCAAATCTGCCTTATTAATAAAGTCAAAGGATTGCAGATTATCTACAGCTTTCTTTCTGTCTAAATACTTTTGGTAAGTCAGGTCAGACGTCTCTGCTGAACGTATGGTCTTTTCACGCGGTCTGTCCACATATTTTATTTGGCTTCCTCTGAATATATCTGGATCCAGGTCAAGAATTTCCCCGATATCTTCAAGAGCAGAAAGTGAAATTTCCCTATTTCTTTTATATCTGCGAAGAGATGTCATTTCTGCCTGTTTTGTGATGTTATTCTTTTTTGCGATTTGTAATGCCAGTTCATTAAGACTCATTCCTCTGTCTGACAGTTTTTCTTCAAGTATTTCCGGATTGAACGGAACGCTCTTTTTAACATTGGCCATAGTGTATTCCTCCTTCTGCGGGGTAGTGTCGTTAATTACGGTTAAAACTGCTATCTTGCAGACAGTAGCAATAATGCTACTATCAATAATATAAACACCAACAATAAATATGGCAAGGAGGAAACATAAAATGGCAAATCAAATTATAAGAGATGCCTTGCATGAAGAAGACATCAGGTATTGGGAACTCGCCGATGCCTTGAAAATCCATCCAGGTACTCTTTCAGCAAGATTAAGGCATGACCTTCCGGAGACAGAGGTCCAGCACTTGCTGAATCTGATCAGAAACATTCGAAAAGAAAAAGAAAGTGAGGAAATTGAATGAAGTGTCATACAAATCAGGAAAAAGCAAAAGTATTGTCACAGTCTGTACTGCGTGTAAAGGATCTGAAGATTCTGCTTGACTGCGGCAGTAACAGAGCGTCGGAAACGGCCCAGCATTACAGAGAATGGTTCACAGAAAAATATGGATTTGCGCCGTATGACGGTCAGATTGACACGTCAGAGTTCATCATCTTTGCGAGAATTCCTGAAAAGAGAATTCTGAAATACGCAGAAATGAATTACTGAAACCGCTCAGTTGCGTAAGTTCCGTAAGTTTTATCACACCCCCCGGGGTGCTATATAAAAACCCGCGGAACTTACGCAACTTACGGAACTTGCGGAACTTATAATGCGTGCATCATGTGCACCTGTTAAGGAGGATATTTTGACTATTACATTACCAAAGCATTCTGATTTAAAAGCAGGATCGTGCTGTGACGATCTGATCCCCGGCTTTCTTCCTTCCGGAATAATTCTGCTTTACGGCAGTGAAAAATCCGGAAAATCTTTCTTTGCCACACAACTGGCTTACGCCATCTCTTCTGGCGAATCTTTCCTAGAGTTCAGTAATGGAGTGCCAAGAAAGGTACTCTATTTTGGATTGGATGATAAAGATTCAAGTCTGTTTGACCGGTTCAATCAGTTCAATGAAGAATACTGTGTTGTCTACAATTATCGTCTTTTCACAGAACATCTGCTGAAAATACAGGGGAATGCCTATCGAAACTGTCCGCTGATCACAATGGATTCCTTTGTCAACCTGATTAAAGTGATTATCCATGACACAGAATTCAGACCGGATCTGATAATCATTGATACTTTTACAAAGATCAGAGACTATCGGCGGGAACATGATTATGACTCTGAGGTCAACGAGATTCAGAAACTAAGGAGTCTCACGACTCAGGGAATATCAGTGCTGCTGGTATCTCACAAGCGAAAAACAGCGGATACATATATCGGCAGCGCTGGTACCGGTGCCGAACCAGATGCACTGATCAACTTCACTTCGGAAACAAACGAAGTGAAGAAAATCAACATCGTTTCCAATGCAATGGCACCGGTGGAACTGGCATTCAAAGTTAATTACGAAACTGGTGTGCTGCAAAGAATACAGTCTTTCACGGAAGAGACTATAGATAAGGACCTGATTTCCGTTATTACCTATCTATTTGCGCAGCCGAAAAAACAGTTTGCCGGCACGATGCAGGAACTGGCTTTCCTGCCACGAAACGGCACCGGAAATCGCACTGCAGAAAGTCTGGGAAAACTCATCAGGAAAATGAATGATTACCTGGCATCGGAGAACATAGCTGTTGTCATGAATATTAGGGTAGGAAAAAAGAAGATTCTGACAATGAAAGCATATGATTACACTCCTTCTGCAGATGAGGTACGGTTGGACAGTCAGATCATGATAGAAGAATACAAGGCGAAGGATCGATGATAACAGAGCCTCATACCACCCAAAATGGAGAGAATCTCATGATTACTTAAACTATGAGAGGATAATTCTGATAAACAGCATGTTTCCTGAAATCATCCGCAGATCCAACATGAAAAATGATTATTTTTAAATATAGCAGGATAAGGGGTTTTGCCCGACAAAACCCCTATGGGAATAACAGCCCAACGGGCAGTTTAATGATAGCAAAGCCATTTTATTGTCTGACAGTTGTATGACATCTGTCAGACATTTGCATATACGGCTGTCCGACTTGTGTCCGACATGGTTTTGGGGCAAATTGCCCCATATTCAAAAGACAAATCGATTGTGCAACCGATTTGTCTATGATCAGCAAACTAAATTGTGCTTACCTATATGCTCAGCTTTTTATATATTCTCAAAGTCAGCAGAAAATATACAGGAATTCCAATCATTTCGAATAATGTCATGGCTCTTTCTGTCGCAACAGCGATTGTCCCGACACTCAAGAATGACAGTGAGTGAATAGCATAATAGAAACTACATTGAAGCATCAATCCACAGGAAGGCAGAAGCGTGATGATCCAGTCGGTGATCCCCGAACCGAAGAATGTATCCAGCAGTATTGGCATAAATAGTCCCAGCAGAGAAATGCCGATCGCCTTTGCAGAAGTATGGATTGAAGCGGAAAGCATCATGGTAAAAAGTACTGAAGACACTGTGCAGATATATCCGGCAATAGCCATGTATTTCATAAGCTGACCGATTGTCCAAGGTTCAAAAGCAAACAGAGAAAGATAAGTTTGAATATCGGAATTCAGTGCTGTTGTTCCATAAAACCATCGGGCCATCAAAAAGAATACTGCTGCGCTGAATACATACAAAACACTCACAATGATCAGTACAGAAGCACATTTAACCAAAGCAAGCTTTGTCATACCATTTTTTGTACATCGCTGGATATCATCCGCGCCGGTCTGGTAATCAATCGAGAATACCGGCGCTGCCAGGATCACGCCGCAGACCATGACCATAAACAATACAAGAAGTTCATAATCGAGTACATTGGAACTGAAGTACGGATAACACTGCAGCGGTGTCCGTGTGCTCTGGTACATCTTTGCGGCTTCTTTGCGGACCGGTTCAGGCCGGTTCTCCTGTTCCATAAGTGTGTTCAGCCGATTGAAACGAACAGTCTCAAACTGTTTCAAATCCTCTTCCGTCAGTTCTTCCAGTCCTTTTGGTATTCCTGTTTTCGGATCTGCGTATGCCTCCCTTAGCATGTGCAGGAGACGGTAGTAAGGACCGATCCTGCTGCTGTAGACACCATCCGGAAGATCCTCCGGAGAACTGACATGATATTCTTCAAGAACCGTATTATATTCATTCAGACCTTCTGCCAGCAGATCGGGCGTCACCTCACCTGTAACATTTCCATGTATTTCCCGCAGCTGTGCCAGCGCGGCATAGCCTTTCAGAAGAACAGGCTGACCGTTTTCCAGAATCATACATGATTCATACGTGACAGGAAGATACGAAAGAATGAAGTTGAATATGACGGCAGCTCCGATAATGATCAGGTTGGCCGGTGTTTTCAGCATCTTTTTTAGTTCCAGCCTCAGCATGACTCTCTTCCCCCTTCCTCAGGGAACATATGAAGGTAATAATCTTCCAGATGCGGGACACATGTTTTTGCCTCCGAAAATGGATTATGATCACTCAGATACCGGAGTTCCAGCATATTGTTTCCGAGATTGCGGATATTGACGATGCGGACTGCACCTTCATAATGATGAAGTTCATCCACTCTGATCATTGCAGTGAAAACACGGTTATGCATCTTTTCGGACAATTCCTCTGATGAACCATCCGCAATGATCCTGCCATCTTTCATAATAACGATCCGTGAAGCCATGTATTCTACATCCGGTACGATATGCGTTGAGATCAGAACGATCTTATCCTGTGCGAATTCAGAGATCAGATTGCGGAAACGGATCCGCTCTCCAGGATCCAGACCGGAAGTCGGCTCATCAAGCAAGAGGACTTCCGGGTCGTTCAGCAGTGCCTGAGCAATACCAACCCGGCGTTTCATACCGCCTGACAGTTTCCGGATCTGTTTCTTTTCCACTTCTTTCAATGTCATACGCTCCAGAAGTTCATTGATCTTCTTTCGCGCGTCAGCAGAAGGAATCCCCTTCAGAGCTGACATGTATTCCAGATAGTCCCGCACCGTGAACTCTGGGTAAAAACCGAATTCCTGAGGCAGATATCCGAAAATCGAACGATATGACTCCTGCAATACATCAATTGGGATTCCGTCATAGCATACTTGTCCGGCATCTGGTTTCAGGATTCCGGCAATCATACGCATCAATGTTGTCTTTCCCGCACCGTTGGCACCAAGAAGGCCCCATACACCGGGCGACAGTTCCAGGCAAACATCATTAACAGCGATCTTGTCTTTGTAATTCTTCGAGATATGATCCAATAACAGTTCCATTTCAATCCTCCTGTATCTGTATCAACGGCAGGTGGCAAATGCGTATATGAAGTTCAGCAAGCAATATTCCGATGCATATCACACATATCAATACCGACCACCCTCCGGCAGGTGCGGGTAGGAAGTGCCTGAAGACTGTGTGAACGATAAGCAGAATTGTACTGGTCAAAAGTGTTATGACTCTGCTGTCCCGGTTCGGAAACAACTTATGCCCCGCAAGCAGCAGACATACAGCTGTCAGATGTGCTGTACTGACAGTCAGGATAATCGCCTGGGGATCCATGATTTTCTTCAGTATGATTGCTGTACATAAAGTGCCAAGGATGATCACACTTCCGACAGCAGAAACCAGCAGATGCAGAGCATAATATCTTTCCGAGGAGATACAGGAAGCCATTTCCAGTTCTTCCATACAATATGCTTTGGATCTCTTTCCTGACAGTACAGTTCCCGTTGCGGTCAGTACGGAGATAATCTTCAGAAAGAGCACTGCAGAATAGTTTTCCGCCAGTTCATACACAAATGCCGCTTTTACAAACAGTACAATGAGGAACGCGGTTACCAGATACAGACTGAGCCTTCTATATCCATATGTTCTGAATACAGTACTCAGGTAATCATGCATCGTACTCACTGTATGCGTTGTCCGTTTCCTGATTTCCGGCTGCATCTCTGCTTTCAGGGCAGAAACTTTTGCCGGATCAATAACCGGTTCTTCGGCAAACAGACCGTATAATCTTTGTTCAATTTGATTTTCAGGCATCATTCTTATACTCCTTTCTGATTTTATTGACTGCTCTCCGCAGTCTGGACTGTGCAGTTCTCATCGAGACACCTGTCGCTTCAGCGATCTCCTGCAGTGACATCTGCTGACCATATCTCAAGAGGATCGCTTCCCTCAGATCATCTGGAAGCGTATGGATCAGGGAAATAAGCTCATCATCTTTGAATCGGTATACCGTTTCTGCCAGCACAGCCTCATGCGTAAGCGGATCCAGCGGCACAGTATCTATATGTTTTTTTCTGTAGATATCGATGCAGGTGTTCTTGGTAATCTGGTAAATATATGGTTTGAAGTGAAATGAACGGGTGATCCTTTTGATATGTCTAACCACCTTGATCATTACTTCCTGTGTGGCATCTTCCGCTTCTTCCCTGGATGACAAGTGCCATATACAGTATTTCAATATTTGTGGATAGTAGCGTTCCAATAGCTCATCGAGCGCTTTTGAATCACCATCCAGGATCTTTTGAACGAGTATTTCATCAGGCACCATGTTCCATCCTCCTTTCTGCAGGCTTCACCTCACACTTATATAAACGTAAAAACAGCAGGAAATGATTTCCTGCTTGTAATAAAACGTAAATCTTAAGAAATGAACTGTACTGACTTTCTTCCTTGACAGTGAATTGTAACTGGCACTAATCTTTTAGAATATTCGTCCCATCTTTCCCTATTCTTTTATAAGGAAGCGTACAACTTGTTACTTTGTTCCTTCGGCATAAATTTCCACCTCTTCCGCAATATCTTCCGGATCCGGATCAGGGAACCCACTTTCAAAGTCAATGGAATCAATTACTCTCAAAAGGTCATTTTTTGAGAGGACGATGTTTTCAGCCATTTTTCCTCCTTCGGGGCAAATTGCCCCATAAAAAAACGCAGCAGTAAGTGTTACCTGCTTTTTATCTGCGTTTTCTTATATGAAGCCATCAGCAATGCAGCAGATATGATGATGCAGGCACTGTAAAGCAGAACCGACGCTTCCACATTATTCATCGTTCCATACCGGAATGTATTGCGGAACGTTCCGGCATACAAAACCATCGTAGGCCGCAGCTGCCAGAGTTTTGATATGACGCCCAGCTTCCCGGGAATGCTGAATGTACCCACCAAAATACTGGCGGCGTGGATTGCCATCGTCGCAACCGCAGACTCTGTCAGCAGGGAAAGCAGTGTATTGGTCATGGCAAACAGTATGCCTGCCAATATTGCCAGCGCAATGTAAATCAGCATCATGGTGCCGGCCGTAATATTCCACGGTGACACAGGAATCACATTCTGGATCAAGGCATTCCATCCGGCCGTTCCGTAAATGAAGAACATCTCTCCCAGGCACAGGCCGAGCAGAAGAACCGTCTCGGCCGCGGCAATCGTGCTCCCCGCAGCGATTTTCGCAATGCAGACCGGCAGCCGGCCGTTTCTGGAAGACAGGATCATGGCATCTGTCCGCCAGGTTTTTTCGTCCGCGAAGATGCCGGCCAGCGCGACCGATATATTCAGAATCAGCGCCCAGCCGATGATGTACAGAATGCCCAGAACCCGCAGATATGCCAGGGCATATGAATAAACCATCGGTTTTTCCGTCCCGTCATAGATTTCAAGCCATGTATCCAGCTCTTCAGCGGAAGCGCCGAGTTCCGTGCTGTCATTGATGATGTCCTCCCGCATGGCGGCATGGAATTCATCCGAAGTGACGGCGGCTGCCTTTCCCCGGTCACGCACAACGCTGTACAGAAAATCATACAGTGCCGCTTTCCCGATCTGCCCGGCAGCATTCTGATACACTGCGCCCGGATCGTATGCCGCCAGCTTATCGAAAAACGCAGGGTTTCCCGCAATCTGCTGATCCATTTCAGCTTTGAAGCTTTCCAGGAAAGCATCATCCATCGGGCTTCCCGAAAGAGCTGTCAGGCGTGTTTCCTGTTCTTTCACATAGTCGCTGTGGCCGTCTGCGGACAGATTTGCCAGCCCTGTCAGGAGAACCAGCACGATACTGACGGCCATGGCTGCCCAGACCGATTTTTTTGCCAGGATCTTTCTGATCTCTGTTTTATATAGTAAAAAGATATTACTCATCTTCTCCTCCGAATGTTTTCAGGTAAAAGGTTTCCAGGTCTCCCTGAATATCTGCTGCCTGGCCGTCAAAAACAATGCTTCCGTCCTTCATCATCAGGATCCGGTCCGCGATGTGTTCCACATCGGACACGATATGCGTGGAAAGAATGACAATCGCATCCCTGCCAAGATCCGCAATCAGATTCCGGAACCGCACTCTTTCCTTTGGATCCAGCCCGGCTGTCGGTTCATCCAGGATAAGGATTCTGGGCTCATTCAGTACTGCCTGCGCGATTCCCAGCCGCTGCTTCATGCCGCCCGAATACGTCTTGATCTTCTTGTCTGCTGCCTTTTCCAGGTTTACGGTCTGCAGCAGTTCTTCACATTTTCTTTTGGCCGCGCGCTTGTCAATTCCTTTCAGGGCGGCCATATACATCAGGAATTCCCTGCCTGTAAAATCCGGATAATAGCCGAAATCCTGCGGCAGATAACCCAGTGCATCCCGGTACAGTTCTTCCGACGCATTCAGGATATCGTTTTCTGTCCGGAAGCAGACCGTGCCGGCTGTCGGCCGCAAAATCCCGCAGATCATTCGCATAAGCGTCGTCTTGCCGGCGCCGTTTGCCCCGAGAAGCCCGGTTACCCCGGGATGTAAATCCAGGCTGACCTGCTTCACCGCGGTCGTGCCGGCATACTGTTTCGTCACATCCTCTAATATAAGTTCCATGATAAATTCTCACTTTCTTTCACATACAGCAGGCATTCCCTGAGCATTGCCCCAAGAAGCAGCGCAATCAGCAGGGGAATCATGAGGCCCGGCGCCTGCCCGGGCAGCTTCAGCTGTCTCAGCATATACGGCAGCAATCCGCTGAAAGCACATACTGCCAGTACACCGAAGATATTTTCTTTACCATGCCATTTCCTTGTGACAAGCATGGCGCCGTAGGTGCTGGCAAGATAGGGGAACACAACCAGCATCAGCTGCTCCATCACCGGAACAGATGCCGCAGCCCGCAGGATGATGCCGACCGCCGCCAGCAGAACCATGCTGAAAACACCCAGGATAAACATGCGGACGATCCGGACAAACCGCAGGGAAAACCTGCTCGCTGCTTCCAGTTCTTCCATTCCGTACCGTTCGGACCGCGACAGGAGAGCCATCGGAACCAGCGCACACGCCGGAACAAACGAGACAATGACCCATACCATGTCCGGATCCTCTGCGCCGGCAACCATCCACAGCAGCGCTACCAGAATGATGCCGGCAAGGATGCTTTTCAGCCCCATATACCGGAACTCTGTTCTGATGATGTCGGAAATCTGCAGTGAACGTTTTTCATATTTTCTGACAAAGTGTTTTTCCTTCTCTGTTTCCGGCAGTGCATACGCATTTTTCAGCATTTTCATGATCTCTTTATCGGTCATCAGGATATTCGCCTCCCAGCAGTTTTCTTAATATTCCAAGCCCTTCCTTTAATCTCCTGTTAACTGAAAACCTTGACATTCCCATTACCTTCCCGATATCTGCAGCCGAAATATCATTTACATATCTCATGACGACAATCTCGCGGAGTTCCTCCGGCAGCTGCGCCAGCGCTTCCTCTACCGCAAGGCCGTCCAGCACATTCTCAGGCCCGGTGTTCCGGCAGGCCGGAAGCTCCGGATGTGCATCGATATCCAGTGCCGACGGCCGGCGGAATTCATCCATGCACAGGTTCCTGGCGATCGTATAGAGATATGCCATCTCTTTTCCTGTGTCCTCATAGGAGCGGCTCTGCCAGAACTTCAAAAAAGTCTCCTGCACAATATCTTCCGCCAGGGAGCTGTTTTTTGTTTTCATATAACAGTACCTGAGGAGCTTATCGTACTGTTCTTTCAGATCCATGGATGTTCCTTTCTCTGTACATATAACGTTCTAACCGCCGGGTTTGTGCGGCAAAAACCGGAAAAACCATGACCTTCTTCCGGCAGATCAGTTATTTAGCGTATCATAACGCCTGCGGCAGGATCCAAACACTGAAACTTCAGCGAAAAAAAAGATCACGGATATGCTGCGCATTTATACAATGTTAGAAATCTTGATGTCTGTGTATGTTTCTACACCCCTACAAATTGGAAGTTGTCATCCAGCATATTTGCCGAAGTCTGCAAGTAATTGGTTAACAAACTCTCTCAGATAAGTCTGATCGATCTCGTTTTCAAAGGTTATTTCTTGTGTATAACCAAAAGCGCTCTTGTTGTTCAGCCGTCCCATGACTCTTATATGACCACCTGTTCTTGCAATGAATTCGATGAAATTGTGAACGCTGTATGGCTCTTCCAATCTCGCTTCTCCTGTCAGTGTTTCATATATGTTCTTTAACTGTAACGCAAAATCAGCAATCCCTTGAACGCCGACATCTATAAATGTGTCCGCTGAATAGCCATAACTGGAAACCTTCACGCCAAGA
>SVBN01000103.1 GCA_015058875.1 Erysipelotrichaceae bacterium
GATCTGAAGCTGGTCCGTAATGCTCAGATGGTCCATAATCCGGATCACATGGGAAGCAGGCAGCTTTTTCATATCATTCAGTGCCAGGATGCCGTCTTTCCAGAGATTGTATTCACCCTGCTTCAGAGGATATGACAGACCGGAAGGAACATAGTTCTGATTGGACGTTCCCTGATATGCATACAGGAAATCGGATTCCTTCCGGACAACGGTATACGGACGCACCCTGTGATCCGCATCAATCTGCCCCAGAAGCTCCGCCGGAACCGGCATTGCCGCAAGGATAATGTCACCTTCCCGGATGGCGGAGAATACCTGCCGGCTGTCAGTTTCCTTCAGCTGTGGAACGGCATCTGACAGCTGATATTCCCCGGTGCTTTCTGAGATTTCCGCATTGCGGCATTTTCTTTTTGGTCTTCTGTCCATCATTCCGCAGATCCATGTATCCAGACAGTCCCTGATACGCATCATCATTTTCAGCAATAATCTCTTCATCTTTCCCTGTATCCTCCTTTTACGTCCATTATTGCAGTTCCAAACGGACTGCATAATACATCCGGGATAAAAAACACTTTGCTTACCATTGTTTTCTTCATTTCCTTTTGCATATCAAGGGATTATTTAAAATTCTCTTCTGCCAGACAAAAACGGCTCCCGGGATGCTGTTCCGAAAGCCGTCAGAAACTGTGAATCTCTGAGTATGTTAATTGTATTTTTCCCTGAAGACACAGAGCGCGCCGATCAGGTTTGCGTCTGCCCGGAAACGGCACTGCTCGATTTTCATATCGAACCGTTTCCATACGGACATTGCCTCGCCGGCTCTGCAAAACTCCCTGTTCAGGTCTTCAATGAATCTCTGATTTGCGGACACGCCTCCGCCGATGACAATCTTTTCCGGATCAAGAACGGCCTTCAGATTGATCATAATGAAGACCAGGGATTCCAGCCATCTCTGATAGGCAGCCATGGTCTCAGGATCATTGTTTTCAATCCAGCTGAATACTTCTTTTCCGCTGATCTTTGTATCTCTGTCCGATTCATGGTCCACAAAATTGGCTGAGACCTCGAAGTCTGCGGGATCCATATGCTTTGTCCTGGCCACATCCAGCAGGAAACCTGTCATCCCGGCGTTCATTGCCGCACTGCTGTCCATATTGTAGCTGCCCGGTTTCATCAGGAATCCGGTGAATTCCCCCGAAGCGTAATGCGAACCTTTCCGCAGTCTGCCGTCCATGATCACCCCGCCGCCGAGACCTGTACCGATGATAATGGCCGCCCCGGTATTGACTCCCTGCAGGGCACCCATTTTAAGCTCTGCCAGGGCTGCCGCCTTCCCGTCATTCTCAACGGTGACGGGAAGATCCGTATAAGCAGCCAGCAGTTTGTAGATATTCTTTCCGGCCAGATGCCTGTAGGATCCGGCTTTCAGCGCATATCCGGTATCCGTATCCAGAATTCCCGGCATGGATATTGCAATGCCGCTGATCTGACGCCGGGAGACAAGATCAGCCACGGCCCTGCAGAAATGTTCCTCTGATTCCAGCGGTGCTTCCGTTCTGCCCTGTTCTGTGATCCTGTAATCTTCACCGATCCAGGCATATTTCAGGAATGTCCCGCCGAAGTCCAGTGAAAGATATTCCTTCATGATGTTACCTGAGCGATCCGCCGTTGGTCGCGATCACTTCCTTATACCAGTCAAAGCTCTTCTTGCGGTAACGCTGCAGCGTGCCTTTGCCGCTGTTGTCGAGATCGACATAGATGAACCCGTAGCGCTTTTCCATATCACCCGTTCCGGCAGAGACGAGATCAATCGGTCCCCAGGTGCAGTATCCGATCAGATCCACGCCGTCCTGAATTGCCTTTTCCGTCTCTTTCAGATGATCGTTGAGATACTGGATACGCTCATCGTCGATCACGGTGTCATTCTCCAGCGTATCGTAGTCACCGTATCCGTTTTCGACAATGAACAGCGGCTTGTCATAGCGGTCATACAGCCAGTTCAGGGAATATCTCAGTCCGACAGGGTCAACGCTCCAGCCGAATTTCGAATACTTCAGATAGGGATTCCGGAGTCCGGAGAATACGTTGCCGTCAGACTTGTCATACTTCTCGGGATGGGCGGAGTCTGTCAGCGTCATGTAATAGCTGAAGGAAACAAAGTCGATTGTATTCTCTGCAATCAGCTTCAGATCCTCTTCGCTTCTTTCAATATGCACGCCGAGACGTTCCAGTTCTTTTTCAAAGTAGTAAGGATACTTTCCCTTCGACATCACATCCAGGAACAGTACGCCCTTCTTCCGGTTGTCCTCGAATGTCTTCAGCACATCATCGGGATCACAGGTACGCGGGTATCTCGGAATGAATGCCACCATTCCGCCGATCATTGCGTCCGGCATCATCTCATGTCCGAGCCGTACCGTATCGGCACATGCGGTGAACATGTGGTGGCACGCCTGATAAACAAGCTGAGCGCGGTTGTCTTCCGGACGGAAGTGAATGCCGGTATGGATCGCGTATTCATGATGACCCTTGATGTCATTGACGTTGGCGTTGATTTCATTGAAGACAATCCAGTACTTCACCTGTTTTCCGTATCTGGCAAACAGTGTTTCCGTATATCTGCGGAATACGGCGATCATTCTGCGGTCCGTCCAGCCGTTGTATTTTTCAACCAGTGCGACCGGCATTTCGAAATGGGAGATGGTAACCACCGGCTCCATTCCGTATTTTCTGATTTCCGCAATTACTTCATCATAGTGCTTCAGTCCCGCTTCATTGGGTACTTCATCATCCCCGTTCGGGAAGATCCGGCTCCAGGCAATCGAGATGCGCAGGCAGCGGAAGCCCATTTCCGCAAACAGAGCGATATCTTCCCTGAAGCGGTGATAATGATCAATTGCGATGTGTCTGGGATAGTATGTATTTTCATCCAGTGTGAATGAGAATCCGTCTTTTCGCGAAGAGGTAGTCCCTCCTGTCAGGAAGTCATCGACTGACAGACCCTTTCCGTCTTCCAGGTAGGCGCCTTCACACTGATTAGCGGCGATGGCCCCGCCGAACAGGAAGTTCTGCGGAAACATTATTCACCTCTTGCGGCAGCGTCTTCTTCATCTGCCTGTCTGTCATACATCTTTACAAACGGTGCGAAGATTACGATATTGATCGCAAACAGGATGAACCAGACGACCGGTGCCTTCCAGTCCATGGTGGAAAGGAACGCATTGATCGGGGACGGGAATGTGGCAACTGTGGAAACAAATACTTTCTTCAGGAACCCGCTCTTCATCAGCAGATAGGTTGCGCCTGTATTCAGGATGGTTGTTAAGAGAATCGGAAGAATCATCGTAACGTTCATGACAATCGGCAGACCGAAGATGAGCGGTTCATTGATGTTGAAGAGATTCGGTACAAGCGACAGCTTGCACAGGGACTTCAGACGTTCATTCTTCGCAAAGATCAGGACTGCGATCAGCAGAGCTTCGAACATGATCTGTGTGCCGAAGATGGACTTGTAGGAGCCTGCCAGAATTGCTGTTCCGACGCCGCCTGCTTCAACTGCGGCAGCGTTTGCGGCAAGGTTGGCGGACTGGATCGGACCGATCAGGGATGCGACCATAGCGGCGCCGTGGATGCCGAAGAACCAGAAGCCGATGACAAGCAGGTTGATGACGATAACGGAACCGAGGGAGTCGGTGAAGGACAGCAGCGGGGAAATCAGATTCTGTACCAGTGTGATGATTCCGAAGCCGAGCGCTGCTTTAATTGCTTCATTCAGTGCGACAAATACGATCAGGTTGATTGCCAGCGGGAACAGATAATCGAATACGGCTACAATGTTCGGAGGAACAGATGCAGGCATCTTGATCTTCGGTCCCTTTTTGATATACCAGGCTGTGATTTCAACGGTGAGCATTGCCAGAATGATGCCGCCGAACATGCCCTGCGCATCCAGCTGCGACAGCGGGATGCCCCAGCCGAGTTCGGACTTTACCGGTGCGCCGGCAAGGACGATGAATGTGAACAGGGAAATGATGGAAGCATATCCGGGATGAACATCTCTTGTCTTTGCCAGGCTGTATGCGATGCCGAATACTGCATAAACGGAGATGATGCCGAGGGTCAGATTATAAGGCGTTCTCAGCAGCATCGATCCGGCGCCCCACGCCTTCCAGGCAGCCAGGAATCCGGTTGCGTTTGCGGTCACGGGCGGGAACATCAGAATCATGATGATGCCGCCGAGGAGTGTAAACGGCAGTGTGAACATCATGCCTTCACGGAGCGATTTCATGTGCGGTTCGTTTGATAATGCTGTGGCGACTTTGCCGACGCTGTTTTCCAGTGCGGATCTCAGATTTTCCAGTTTCATACGTTTCTCCTTCGAAGCCTTTGCTTCTGTGACTACAATATAAAAGCTCCTGAAAAGAGAATCGAATTTCCTATTTCCCATCAGTTAGGAAATCGTTCGCCGCGAACTGATAAATATGCTCATAATCATTTCTTGAGAACACAAAGAAAGATGCTTCGCTGTACTGCGTATCCTGCCAGGTCCAAGGTGTCTTCAAAGCAAAATCAAACTGCTTGGAATGGCCCGCGGATACCAGCGGAACGCACAGATACAGACGGTTTCCGCCGGTCCGGATCATCAGGTAATCCATGAGGTGCGAACAGACATAATCAATGTCCGGACAGCCGATCTCCTTTTCCTCAGACAGCTTCCCCAGCAGACTGCGCACAGCGGTTTCCATACTGCCGCCGAGGGTGCCGACGTTCCGGACAGAAATATCCTGACGGCGGAATCTTCTCAGGGATCCCCTGATCTTCTCAACGGACTCATCATTGCACAGCCGGTCGATCAGAATATGGTTTCTGCCTGAAGCTTCCAGCGGAACAGCAGTGATGAAAAGACGGCTCTCAGCCGGTGCATATTCAAATTCGTACTGATTCTGCACGCCGGCAATCTCCAGACTTCTGCCGAAATGTCTCTCAATCTTTCCCCGGATCAAGACGGCAATATCAGCCGGATCATTTGTAACAATCACAGTCCGCACACGCGGATAAACAAGCGTCCGCTGCAGCGCTGCTGTCAGGGCGGCAGTATCCGTCGTACTCAGACGCACATGCGCCTTTGATTCAATGCAGTAGCGGTATGCAGAAGACAAATACAGCGGCACCGGTGCCAGCGAAAAAATGTCCCTGCGGTTATCCAGGACATAGTATTCCTGCTGTTTCCTGCGGCGCAGGATTGCGGACACCGTCCGGATCATGACATCACGGTCATTCAGTGCATATCCGATCCGTTTCAGAAGGTTTTCCGCTTCGGATACGATATCACTGCTGAGGGCTGCATATTCCGAATCCGCAGCCGCATCAAAACGGTCCTTCTCCCGCAGTCTTCTGCCGAGCCAGAGATAGTCATTCCTGTCCAGCACCTGAAACTCCGGCTTTTCCGTCTCAAAGAATTCCCTGATCATGTCTGCCGTATCCTCATTTTCTTCCGCCTGCATTTCCATGCGGAAGCCCTGATCCGACCGGTGCCAGCTGAGGGCAAGATCCGCCGCGAAAGAGAACACCCCTTCTCCGCTCAGATGCAGATCATGCTGTTCTTCAAACCTGACGACCAGAAGGCACAGTTCCTTCACCATGTTCCGGAAAGAGGCATCTCCGGAGATAAAACAGCTGTATTTTGTCTGCAGGACAGGATTGGAACGCTGTGTATAGATACCGCTGATCAGATCACGTATCTGCGATTCCTCCGCCCGGATATAATACCTGTCTTTCTTCCTGCCGAGCCTGATGCCGGTCTTGTCATTCAGCAGAAAGTCCAGTGCACGTATATCCTTTCTTACTGCCGAGGGCGATACATAAAGCAGCTCTTCCAGTTCTTCATTGCTGTAGGTGTTTCCGAACAGCAGTCCGAACAGAATCCAGATAATCCGCTCATTGCTGTTTTCCGGATAATCGAAATTCATATTCTCCGCAAGCAGATCAAAGATCAGATCGGAATGCAGTTTCTGGATATCCTCAGCCGAAAAGCAGTATCCCTTTTTCACATCTCCCGCAATCCTGATCCCGTAAGTACTGAAATAATCATTGATTTCCTGTATATCGCTGCGAACTGTTCTGCCGGTCACGCCGAGAATACCAGCGATTTCATTTCCCTTGATATAATCTGCCCTGTTCAGCAGCAATAGCACCAGTTCTGTCTGTCTTCTGCTCAGCATACGATACCTCCGTGCACAGCTGACCTGTCTTTCGGATTTATTATACATTTCATGTGCATTGCGTAAAAAGACCGGCCTGATAAACAAACCGGTCTCCCATATCTGATCTGCTATTCCCCGATCGGCTGATAATCTGCCGGCACCGGAGTAACAATGCTGACAAAGATAATATCTTCCTCTCCGGTATTCTTTGCGCCATGGCACTGCCCTTTTTCCGAGACAAGCACCTGTCCGGCACAGAACGGTACTTCCTGATCGGCTCCGGATAAAAAATACCCTGTCCCTGCAGGACCACCCATATATCATCCGAATTGTTATGGCGGTGTTTCTGCAGTGTCTGCCCGGGCTTGATCACCCATACGGAGCCGCCGGTGGAAGCTGTCTGATAAAACGGTGTTTTCACTGCTTTTACGGGATCTTCTTTCTTCACTTCATTCATCGTGTATATTCTCTGCGTACTCATGATAAATCCTCTCTGCTATTGCCGGATTCATTGTATCAGATCATCCTGATTGCGGATGAGGGCATAATCTTTATATATGTACAGACGATATGCGCTGTTTATTTCAGCATTGCCTGAAGCGATTCCCTGAGGTTCTGATGATGCACATGCGCCGCATCAAAATGCACAAGACTGAATATGACCTGCATGATCGGACCGGAACAGAATGCACAGATCAATGTACCCGCTCCGACCGGACCGCCCAGCAGCCATCCGGTCAGTGTTGCGAGGCTGAGCAGAATGATGCTGACAGTACCGATCGGAACTCTCTGAAACCGTTTTGCCAGTCCGACCAGAAGCGTATCCCTGGGACCGCATCCCAGCGCAGCGGTCATATAGGTATACTGCGTATATGCAATAATGACAAGACCGGTGAGCATCATCGGAATACCGGTCCAGACGGATGAAGCTGCCGGAACAGCCCCGATCATATTGAAAAAGTCAACGCTCTTGCCGACGACCAGCGCATCGATAAACATCGCCAGTCCGATCGGTTCCTTCATGAAAATATCAATTGCAAGGATCAGATAGGATACCGCTACGGAAGCTGTTCCGTACAGAATACCCAGTGTCTTTGATAATCCGAGATTCAGGACATCCCATGGTCCTGCTCCGATATTTGCCTGAATCGTCAGGTATACACCGAATCCATTCACAAACAGACTGACTGCGGCCATGATCATATTCAGTACGATATCTTTTCCGTTATGGTTATTCCCTGCTCTGTATCTCATATTTTTGCTCCGGTATATATGCTGTCCGCAGATACCGTTTCCTATCATACTTCCTGTCAAAGCAAAATACAGCAGAACGGACTTATCTTACGTTCCGCCCGCTGTATCCGATGTACCGAATATGGTACAGTGCATGATTATTCGC
Source organism: Erysipelotrichaceae bacterium (assembly GCA_015058875.1). GTDB lineage: Bacteria > Bacillota_I > Bacilli_A > Erysipelotrichales > Erysipelotrichaceae > Bulleidia. The sequence goes on from SVBN01000103.1 coordinate 7,603, forward strand.
GAAGCAACGTACTCTGCTTTTATGCCAAGAAAAGGCATGGTTTTCCACATTTTCTCCACAATTATTGCTTGTTTTCCACAAAACGTTCCCGAATCATTAATAATTTGCTGATCCAATCCAGATCTGTAATATTGTCCGCTTCAATCACAAATAAGAGATAATCATTGATAAAACTGATGATTCCTTTATTGTCCGGTGATTTTAGATCAGCCTGTTTCAGCTGCTCTTCCAACAGAATTGCGTTACGGATTGTTTCTATCTGATTGCTGAAATCTATTCCTGTATTTGCAAGTTTTATCTTCCCCTGGATAATCAACTTGATACATTTCTCCAGATATGAGATAAGCAGCTGCCTGTCTTCCGGCTTTAATAATGTATTATTCATGAGTGCAGCCATATCTCTTTCCCGGCATAACAACAATTCCTATAAATATGGGTTTTTC
>SVBN01000011.1 GCA_015058875.1 Erysipelotrichaceae bacterium
GTCCACTTGGATTTTCCTTCAGTAAAGACAAATCCATTTCTCATGCAGAATGCATTGATCTGCTGTTTTGTTTTTTTCAATGTCTGCTTATGGTCATCTCTCATGCGGATATATTCTTTGACATCCTCATCCTCCTGATCCGGAACATATACAGACTTATATGTTCCTGCAGCCAGAGCACGGGCTATCTTCTGCGCATCACGCTTATCAGTTTTGATCTCACCTGCTTTCTGCTTCGGAAGAGATGTCGGGGCAATGATAATGCATTTAATGCCTTCTTTCTCAAGATCTTTATAAAGAGAGTATCCAAGGCAGCCTGCTTCATATCCGGTAACGATGGCAGTATCATCACCATGATCCTCTTTAATCCGTTTGATATACTTCACGATACTCTTTACTTCCGGTTTCAAAGTGACTGTGGAGAAGCAGTTATCTGTTTCACGTGTATAGCTGCTGAGTGTGTAGTTGGTTGAATGGACATCCATTCCGATGTAAACTGTTTTTGTCATATAGACCCTCCTGGTTCATGTATGCGGTAAACCCTGTGCATACGTTTGTTTTGGCCAATAAACAGTATACATCGCAGGTAAATCCACGATTTCTACATGTTCACTGGGAGGGTTCTTACATATTGTCTACCTGTGACTGAAGTCATAGGTAGTTCACTGTAAAGGTCCGGGCTGATTTCCGGATTCTCTGTCCTGATTTTGTTCACTATAAAAGGTTCTCCTCAAACTCGGGCCCTCTTTACGGGTATCAGTTTATCAGCGGAGAACCTTTTCAGCGGCTTAATTACTTGTTAATGGATTCGAGCCATTCTTTCGGCGGTTCGTAGCCAAGCAGTTTTACAACTGTTGCGGCAACGTTTGCCAGTCCGAAGTCATCGCCTTCCTTGACTTCTGTGCCTTCCGGTCCGTTATAGATCGCGAACGGTACTCTTGCCAGGGAGTGGCTTGTCTTTGCCTTCGGTGTTCCGTCAGGGTTCTTGCCCTTGTCATACATCTCATCGGAGTTGCCGTGGTCGGCAGTAACGATGAGTGTGTAATCCATCTTCTTGCAGGCGTCCATGACTCTTCTGAGGTTCAGGTCAACACTTTCCACACCGATGATCGTAGCTTCATAGTTTCCTGTGTGGCCGACCATGTCTCCGTTCGGATAGTTGCACCTCAGGAACTGGTATTTGCCGGATTCGATCGCTTCAACCATCAGATCGGTAACTTCCGTTGCCTTCATCCACGGTTTCAGTTCGAACGGGATGATATCGGACGGTACTTCGACCCATGTTTCGAGTTCATCGGAGAACTTTTCGGAGCGGTTGCCGTTCCAGAAGTATGTTACGTGACCGAACTTCTGTGTTTCGGAGCATGCATAGCTTCTGACGCCCTTGTTTACCAGGAATTCGGACATTGTGTGCTCAATGTGCGGCGGTTCAACCAGGAAGTGCTCGGGGAGCTTCAGGTCTCCGTCATACTGCAGCATGCCTGCATAGAATACATCCGGCTTTCTGACCATGTCGAACTTGTCGAAGCCGCTGTTCATGTAGTCAAACGCCTTGGAGATTTCAACCGCGCGGTCGCCTCTGAAGTTGTAGAGGATGACGGAATCGCCGTCTTCGACTGTACCGACAGGCTGTCCGTCTTTTGCGACGACGAAGCCCGGCAGGAACTGGTCGGTATATCCGCCTTCAGCTCTCAGTGTTTCAATCGCTTCTTTCGCACTTGCGAACTGTCTGCCGTCGCCAAGCACATGGATATGCCATCCCTTTTCAACCATGGACCAGTCAGCTTCATAACGGTCCATTGTAATGACCATACGGCCGCCGCCGGATGCGATTGCGCCGTGGAATGTTCCGTCATTCAGTTCAGCCAGCAGGTCTTCGAGCTGGTCTACATACTGCAGAGCGCTTGTCTCCGGTACGTCACGTCCGTCCAGCAGGATATGAACGCGTACTTCGTTCAGTCCTTCCTTCTTGCATTCCTTAACCATTGCGATCAGGTGGGAGATATTGGAATGAACGTTTCCATCGGACAGCAGTCCGAGGAAATGCATCTTTCCGCCGTGTGCCTTTACGAATTCAGCTGCGCCTTTCCAGGAAGCGGATTCATAGATCTTGCCGCTTTCGATGGATTCATTGACCAGCTTGGCACCCTGGGAATAGATCTGTCCGCAGCCGAGCGCATTGTGTCCGACTTCGGAGTTTCCCATATCGTCATCACTCGGCAGTCCGACAGCCGTGCCGGAAGCCTTAATCGTTGTATGGGGCCACTTTGTCATCAGTTCATCGATCTGAGGTTTGTAGGCATGCAGAACCGCATTGCCCATGTCTTTTTCAGTCCAGCCGACACCGTCCATGACGACCAGTACTACAGGTTTGCTCATAATGTTTCTCCTTTTCTTCTTAGAAAAATCCCTGCTTCAAATATACCATGAAGATGTTATTTATTTGTAAGGATTTTCACGGAAAACGGAAGCTTCGGCTTCTTTTATCATGAGCTTTCCGGTCCCGAAATCTGACATTCCTCCGGAATGCAATAAGAACCCCCGCAGAGGCATGCCATGTCAGGATTTCTTTGCGTTTGCCTGATTGGCAACCGCATTGATCTTCTTTGCCAGTTCTTCCTGATTCCCCAGATAGTAATGCTTTACCGGTCGGAACTGATCATCCAGTTCATATACCAGGGGAACTCCGGTCGGAATATTCAGTCCGGCAATCTCATCATCCGAGATGCTGTCGAGATATTTTACGAGAGCACGCAGGGAATTGCCGTGTGCAGCAATCAGAACATTCTTTCCGGATGCGATTTCCGGTCTGATCTCCTCTTCATAATAGGGGATAACTCTGGCGACGCAGTCCTTCAGACATTCCGTCAGCGGCAGATCCTTTTTATCGAATCCTTTATAAAGTTCCTGATTGGCGGGATTTCTTTCATCGCTTTCGTCCAGTGCGGGAGGCTGTACATCATAGGAACGTCTCCACACATTGACCTGTTCCTGTCCGTACTTTTCCGCAGTTTCCGCCTTGTTCAGTCCCTGAAGCGCACCGTAGTGTCTTTCATTCAGCTTCCAGCTCTTAATGACGGGAATCCATTCCTCATCAAGTTCCTCAAGGATATGATTGGCGGTATGAATCGCACGCTTCAGATATGATGTATAGCACACATCGAAATGAAATCCGGCTTCCTTCAGAAGTCTGCCGCCTTCTGCGGCTTCCTGATGTCCTGTCTCCGTCAGATCCACATCTGTCCATCCCGTAAACAGGTTGAGTTTGTTCCAGGCACTTTCACCATGCCTGACAAGTACAAGTCTGTATGTCATTTTTCCCTCCTGGCGTCCCGAAACGGGACCCCCATTAGTTAGACTACACTAACTTCGGGTGCTTGTCATCATTCATGATCATATGTGTGCCTGTACCGTACAGAAAAACATTGAAAGGATCCTGCCATGGCATTACAACAAAACCAGTAAAAACAGTTAACAGAGTAAACAAAAACCGAAACAGTAAAAACAGTAAAGATGAAAGGGGATCTATGAAATTCAATACTTATTCTCTGATCTTCGGAAAGGAACCGGCTGAAAGAATATCCCGCTCATCTGTGGTCACAATGGTTTCCGAAAGTTTTTCATCAGAACCGGCCATTCAGCAGATTTTCATGATCACCGGAGTCCGGGATTCCGGAAAAACAGTCCTGATGAACGAAATCAAAAGCACACTGCAGAAAAAACAGGAATGGATTGTGATTGAACTCAGTCCGGAACGCGATATGCTTGTCTCTCTTGCCTAAACTCAGCAGCAGAAATCATCTTGCTGAGATTTTTCAGTCCGCAGAAATCAATCTGTCCTTTTTCGGCCTGGGCTTATCCGTGAAAAATACCGTCCCTGTCACAGACATCGAAACCGCACTTTCCCGCATGCTCTCCTCTCTGAAAGAACACGGAAAAAAAGTACTGATATTGATTGACGAAGCGGTGAACAACACATACATGCGCCAGTTTTCCAGTTCCTTTCAGATTCTGATCCGGGAGGATCTGCCGCTGTTTCTCCTGATGACCGGCCTGTATGAAAATGTATATGAACTGCAGAATGAAAAGTCACTGATCTTCCTGTACCGGGCACCGAAAATCGATATGAAACCGCTGAATCTCAGGGCAATCGCCGAAAACTATCAGAATAATTTCAATCTGAGTGAAGACGAAGCCAGACAGATGTCCCTGATGACAAAGGGATACTCCTTTGCGTTTCAGGTCCTCGGTTACTTTACCTTTCAGCACTCCGGTCAATGGCGGCAGGCATATGACGAATACCGGGAATATCTTTCCGTTTACGTTTATGAAAAGATCTGGTCCGAACTGTCCGCAAAGGATAAATCCATTGCGTATGCCCCTGCAAAATCAGAGAACGGCAGTATCCGCAGAATCCGGGAATTTCTTCACATGGAAACCAATCAGTTCAATCCGTACCGTCAGCGGCTGATCCGGAAAGGGATTGTGGACGGCAGTACATACGGCATCCTGCATTTTACACTGCCATTGTTTGACCTGTTTGCCATTGAAAATTACGAAAACGAGCAGTTCTGACACCTCTTACGCAGACAGAACATTCCTTTTGACATTCCTGCCGTTCCGGCAAACAAATATCCATCATATGATTATGATTGTCCTCCGGGTGTTTTCTGTTATAATTGCCGGGTACACTTCAGGAGAAACCAATGAACTTCCGAAAAACTGCTCTTGCACTGCTGAGTCTTGTCATGATGACAGGATGTTCACAGAAGAAAACCGAAAAAGATCCGGACCGGCCGGATGACCTGAATGAGCTCAGAATCACGCTTCTGCCGACAATTGCGGCAGATACCGTACTGCCCGAAGCGGAAGAAATCGCGGATATCATGGAAGAGGAAATGCTGAAGAACGGATACCAGATCGGCGACATCACATTCCATGTTTCCGAATCCTATGAGGATGCGGCGGAATCACTGGCCGCAGGAAAAGCACATCTGGCCTTCCTGCCGGCAGGCACCTATGTGCAGTATTCCGATCAGACGCAGGTCATTCTGACGGCTGCGGTTCAGGGCCTGTCCAATGACAGCGATAATCCTGCGGACTGGAACGGAGAAGATTATAAAACAATGCGCACCGGTACCCCGGTCACGCATCAGAAAACACTCATCTTTGCCGGACCTTCGGAATACGGAAAGAAACTTGCACAGAAGGTCAATAACGGTGAAGCACTGACCTGGGAGGATCTGACCGGCGCACGCTGGGCAGCCGGAAATCCCGCAAGTCCTTCGGCCTATATTTATCCGGAGCTGTATCTGAAAGAAAACTACGACGGCAGAACCCTGACGGATCTGAACTCCCTGGAACATCTGAGCATCACGGAATCCTTCCGCAAAGCCGCAGAAGAAGAGATCGATGTCTTTGTCTGCTATGCGGACGGACGCATGGATTACGAAACAGAGTGGAATGAAGAATGGGGCAGGGAAGATTCCATATGGAATGAATGCCGGGTCCTCGCAGTCGCACCGGATATGATCAATGACGCAGCCGCAATTACGCTCATCAATGACCTGGTGAAAAGCGATTCATTCGTCGAAGCGCTCCAGAGCGCACTGATTCAGACCGCCGAAACAAAAGAAGGAAAAGAATTCTTCTCCCTCTATGCTTATAACGGATTTCAGAAAGCATCTGATTCCGATTATGACACCGCCCGTGAAGCACTTGCTGTAACCGGGCGTCACTGAAACGCAAAACATGCCGGAGTTTCCTGCAGTCACAGGAGATTCCGGCTTTGTTTTTATTCCAGATACATATCTCTGAGCCGGTTCAGCTTTTCCTCATCCAGTCCGTATTCCTTTTCAAAGAATTCCTCATACGTACCGAACCGGTTCCGGATGCTGTGAATAATCTGCTGTCCGATGGTTTCCGATACCGCTTCGCGCATGGTAAGCAGTTCCTTCAGCACCGGATCATTCTCAATCCGTTCGGCATTGCCTTTCAGCTTTGCCTTCAGCTGATGCTTGCGGTATTCATTTGACAGCATATAATCCCAGAGCACAATGTCGTCATCCAGTCCCAGTGCCAGCAGGATCAGAATCGCAGCCACACCGGTACGGTCCTTTCCGGTCGCACAGTGAAACAGGATCGGGACGTTGTACTCCAGCAGTTCTTCAAACAGCAGCCGGAACGCATCATTCTCATACGGCATATGCCGGTAATAATGATTCAGCAGAGAAAGCTGTTTTTTTCCTTCCTCACCGGTCTGATTCATGCCTCTGGGAGAAAAGTCAATCTCCGCGCCGTTGGCAATCAGTCCGCTGTGATTAATGATATTGACTCCGGGAAATGCCGGTTCCGGTTCTCTTTCCCTCTCCCTGTCCGTTCTCAGATCCAGGATCGTCTTCAGCCCGAGAGAGCGCACGGCAGTCAGCTCGGTATCGATCATCCGGGAAGGGGATCCGCTCCGGTAGATCAGTCCCTTTCTGACTTTTTTTCCCTGCGAGGTGACATATCCCCCGAGGTCTCTGAAATTGATTATTTCTCTGAATCTGAAATCCTTTTCCATACCGTTTCCTCAGAAACAATCATACCAAATATGCACTGCAGGATGGTATCCTGTTTTTCCGGTTGTGCTTTATTGAAAGTATATTCTATAATTTGTTGGCATTTCAGAAAGAGGTGAACTATGGGAAACAGAATCAGGATTCTTGCGACAGGGGATGTCCGCGGCAGAATCAGTCCGTACAATGATGCGGACGGGCTGTCTGAGTATAAAGGATTTGCCAGACTGAGCACGCTGATCGATGCGCTCAGGGACGAAGATACGATCGTCGTCGATAACGGAAATGCACTGCAGGGTTCCGCATTGATGTATTATCATGCGCTGAACAATGCCGAGGCGGAATCCCCGGTCACTGCCGTCATGAACCATATCGGATATGACTATGTCAATCTCGGCAATCATGATTTTGATTCCGGCATGCATGTGCTGTGTGACCATCTGGAACGTCTGAGCGCACCGTGCATCACTTCGAATCTGAATTATAAAGGGAAGCCTTTCTGCCCGACCTACGTCATCACGGAAACAGCCGGAAAGAAAATTGCTCTGTTCGGTCTGATCACTCCGCAGACATTCCGTCTGGAAAAAAGAGCCAATGTCCGCGGCTGCAGATTCCTTTCCGCTCTGGAAACAGCGAAGAAAACCGTACGCCTGATCCGTGATCTGGAAAAACCGGATTATATCATCTGTCTGTATCACGGCGGTCTTGAACGGGATCCGGCTTCCGGATATCCGACGGAAACACTGACCGGAGAAAATGAAGCGTATGCTCTGCTCAGAGAAGTCCGGGGTATCGATCTTTTGATCACCGGACATCAGGGCAGATCGCTCTGCGGAACGTTGTTCAATACGGTATATACCCAGACTGCCGGAGAAGGCGCGGAACTTGCCTGCATCGATATCTATACCGATACCGGTGTCATTGAACCGCGTATCCTGAAGGCGGACTGTGAACCGGATGAAGAGATACTGTCCCTCTGTGAAAATGCGCAGAATGACTGCGACGCCTGGCTGAACGAGCAGATCGGTGTGTGCGGATCTGACCTTGAAATAAAGGATGAAACAGACGCAAGGATGAACAAATCACAGTTCATTACCTTCGTGAATCAGACATTGATGGAGCTCACCGGTGCCCAGATCGCGGCTGTACCGCTTTATCCGGGTGCCCATGGCCTGCATCAGGAGATCGCGATGCGTGATCTCATCACATCTTTCCCGTATGCGGATACTGTTACAGTAAAAAAGATCACCGGGAAGGTTCTGAAGGAGTATCTTGAACAGAGCGCTTCCTTCTGGTCGATCCGGAATGATGCGGTCGTTGTATCTCCGGCATTCGTGACACCGGTAAAGAAATACGAACTGTATGACATGGCAGACGGCATCGAATATACCATCCGTGTTTCCGAAGATCCGGGACACCGGATTGAAAACCTGACATATCAGGGACAGCCGGTGGAAGATAACATGGAATTTGCATTTGTCACAACCGGATACCGCGCCTACGGCAACGGCGGCTATGACATGTTAAAGGAATGTCCCTATGTCAGCGATATAAAGCAGTCCCTGGCGCTGATTCTTGCGGATTATATCCGTGACCATCAGGCAGTCTCGTTCGAACCCGTTCATAACATTCACGTCGTACGCTGAGGTAATATCATGATCAAAGCTCTGTTTTTCGATATCGACGGAACTCTGATGCCGTTTTCCACAAGAAAAATCTCTGAAAATACACTTGCTGCACTGCGTCAGGCAAAGGAAAACGGACTGCGTCTGTTCATCGCTTCCGGCAGACCTCCGATCCAGCTGCAGCTGCTGGATGAATCCTTCCATTCCGTTCCCTGGGACGGATATGTCATGATGAACGGCCAGTTCTGCCTGGATGAAAGCCGGAAGGCATTCCATATCAGGGCAATCCCTCAGGAAGCTCTGGAAAGCCTTGTTCCATGGCTGAAGGAAACCGCGGATTTCTGCTGTACCTTTCATGAAGAAAACTACAGCTATGATCTCAGATTCAACCAGCGTACCTGGAATTATCTTTCCTCGATCGGGAAAACCGAACGGATGACGCCGGTGGATGATCCGGTGCGGGCACTGAGCCATCCGACCTATATGATCTGTCCGTATATCCCGCCGGAAAAGGACGAGGAATTCGTCGCCCACGCGCCGGGCCTGAAAAGCGCGCGATGGACGCCGGACTTCGCTGATATGATTCCTGCCGACGGCGGCAAGGATATCGGCATCGGTCTGATGCTGGAGCGCTTCGGCATCACTCCGGAAGAATGCATGGCATTCGGCGACGGCGGAAATGATATCACCATGCTGGAGTACTGTGGCACCGGCGTCGCAATGGGAAATGCCGCGGAGAGTGTCAGAATCCACGCAGACTATGTGACGGATCACTGCGATGATGACGGTATCGTGTCAGCTTTGAGACATTTTGAACTTATCGGATGAAACAGGTATCATGTTTCATCTTTTTTATGGAATTGAACAGGTTTCTAAGAGATAATATTGACAGACAAACGGAGGATAAATAATCTATGAGTTTTCCCAAGAATTTTATGTGGGGCGGTGCGATTGCGGCCAATCAGGCGGAAGGAGCCTGGCTGGAAGACGGCAAGCAGCCCAACATTACCGATGTTATGATCGGTATCGGCTCCAAAGATCCCGGACTGAAATGGAACGATGAAACCGGCAAATGGGAAATGGCGCTGGATCCCAACAGAAAATACCTTTCCCATGAAGGCATTGATTTCTATCACCGCTACAAGGAAGACCTTGCCTTAATGGCAGGCATGGGCTTCAACGCATTCCGTACATCCGTTGCCTGGGGAAGAATTTTCCCGAACGGCAACGAAACAGAGCCGAATGAAAAGGGACTGCAGTTCTATGACGATCTGTTCGATGAGATGCTGAGACTCGGCATGGAACCGGTCATTACACTGTCCCACTATGAAACTCCGCTGTTCCTGATGACGGAATACGGCGGATGGAGCAGCAGGGAACTGATTGAATTCTGGAAAAACTATGTCACCGTCCTGTTCAAACGCTATAAGGGCAAGGTAAAGTACTGGCTGACATTCAATGAAGTCAACAATATCTGCCGCATGCCTCTTCCCAACGGCATCCTGACGCGCGATCCCGCGTTCAAGGACAGACCTGCAGAGATCAACGAGCAGGAACGCTGGGCTGCCTACTACAATATCTGCGTTGCCAACGCATGGACCGTCAAGCTCTGTCAGGAGATCGATCCGGACGCCAAAGTCGGCTGCATGATTTCCTCTTCATCCGTCGCAAGCTATCCGGCAAACTGTGATCCGGAAAATGTTCTCGGCGCGTACAACAACGCCCGCAACATTTCCCTGTTCATCGCCGATGCTTTCTGCCTGGGCATCATTCCGGGCTATGTAAAGCGCATCATGCGTGAAAAGAACGCAACACCGGAAATGCGTGAGGATGAACTGGAACTGATCCGGAAGTATCCGGTATCCTTCTATTCCTTCAGTTACTATATGTCCACGGTCTATGACAAAGATGTTGTCATGAAGATGCATACCGGCGGCGCTGCCGGCGCGAAGAATCCTTTCCTGAAGGAATCTTCACCGGCTCCTTATAACTGGCCCGTCGATCCGGTCGGACTGCGCTATATCCTGAACTTCCTGTATGACAGATACCATCTGCCTCTGTTCATTGTCGAAAACGGTATCGGTCTGATCGAAGAACCGGGTGAAGACGGAATGATCCACGATGATTTCCGCCAGAGATATATCAAGGAACATCTGCGGAACGTCCATGAGGCAATCCTGGACGGCGTCGATGTCATGGGCTATCTGTACTGGGGACCGATCGATATCGTATCCGCAGGTACCGGTGAAATGAAGAAGAGATACGGTTTCGTCTATGTTGACAGACACAATGACGGTTCCGGTACACTGGCAAGATCCAAAAAGGAATCCTATGACGTGTTTAAGGAAATCATCGAATCCAACGGTGAAAACCTGATTGCGGAGTGGGAAAAGGAAAAGAACGCATAATTCACTCAGAGAATTCCTGATTTGCGGGAATTCTCTTTTATAATGTAAAAGGAAAAGAGGAGATAACGATATATATGAGAATTGCATTGATCAACGAAAATTCCCAGGCTGCGAAGAACAGTCTGATCGAAACTGCTCTGCGCAAGGTCGCGGACGAAAAAGGATATGAGGTCGTCAACTACGGCATGTATACCGCCGAAGACAAGGCACAGCTGACCTATGTGCAGAACGGTATTCTGGCTGCGGTGCTGCTGAATTCCGGGGCGGCGGACTTTGTCGTCACAGGATGTGGAACAGGTGAAGGCGCCATGCTTGCACTGAATTCCTTCCCGGGTGTCATCTGCGGACATGTCGCAAACGTACTGGACGCCTATACATTCGCCCAGATCAATGACGGCAATGCCATTTCCATTCCGTTCGCACTCGGATTCGGATGGGGCGGAGAGCTCAACCTGGAATACATCTTCGAGAAGCTGTTCAGCGAACCGTTCGGCGGAGGCTATCCGAAAGAACGCGTTGTGCCGGAACAGAGAAACAAGAAAATTCTCGACGGTGTCCGCGCTGTCGCATTCCGGCCGCTGGCGGATATCCTCTGCGATCTCGATCCGGAATTGGTCAGAGGCGCATTCGCCGGAGAACACTTCGACGAGTACTTCTTCCGTGACTGCAGGGACGAAGCGCTTGCGGATCTTGTCAGAAAGCTGAAATAAGCCTGTTCAGTTCAGACGGTTTCCCGGTCTCATCCGGGAGACCGTTTTTCATAACAATTTTACGGAACTGTTCCGGAAACATGTCAGCCGGTTGACTTCACTATCACAAAATGATAGAACTGCTGAGTACCCCGGAGGTGTAATATGAACCGCAGAACCCAGGTGGATCTGCTGCACGGACCGATTATGAAATCACTCGTGCTGTTTATGATCCCGATTGTCATATCCAATATATTCCAGCAGTTTTACAATGCCGTTGACACCGCGATCGTCGGCAACTTTCTCGGTGAGACATCGCTTGCGGCGATCGGCTCCTGCTCGGCAGTATTCGAAATGCTTGTGAATTTCTCAATGAGCCTCGGCAACGGATTCTCGATCGTATGCGGAAGAAGCTTCGGATCCGGCGATGAGGATACGATGAAAAAATCGGTTGCCGGCGCAATGATGATCGGCTTTGTGACATGTATTGTCATCTCGCTGCTTTCCGTCTTTGCCCTGAAGCCGCTGCTGCAGCTGATTCACACGCCGGCCGCAGTCATTGACGAGTCCTATTCCTATATCCGTGTGATCGGACTGGGCATTATCGTCATGTTCTCCTACAACCTGTGCTCGGGCATGCTGAGAGCAATCGGAAACAGCGTCATGCCGCTGGTATTCCTGATCATCTCATCCCTTCTGAATATCGTGCTGGATATTCTGCTGATCACCGCATTCAATATGGGCGTCGTCGGTGCCGCTGTCGCAACGGTCATCGCCCAGGGCGTATCGGTGGTGCTCTGTGTCATCTATATCCTGACCAGAACCAGGATTCTGGTTCCCGAAGCACGTCATTTCAAGATTGAATCCCACCTGATGAAAGATCTTGCCGGCCAGGGATTCTCCATGGCTGCCATGGGTTCCATCGTTTCCGTCGGTTCGATTATCCTGCAGTCCGGCATCAATTCTCTCGGTACCGAGATCATTGCCGGCCATGTTGCCGCAAGAAAGATCTATGCGATATGCAACCTGCCGTTCATTTCCATGGGTGTCGCAATCAGCACATTCATTTCCCAGAACAGAGGTGCCGGACAGGGTGACAGAATTCTGACCGCAATGAGAGATGCCTATATTTACGACATTGCCCTGGCATTCATTGTTTCGCTCATCCTGTTCCCGCTGGCTCCGACATTTGTCCGTCTGATCAGCGGATCTTCGAACCCTGTGATTCTCAATAACGGCGCCAAGATGCTGAGGATCGTCGGTCCGTTCTATGCGGTGCTCGGTGTGCTCATGCAGACAAGATTTGCCCTGCAGGGACTCGGCTCCAAGCTGATCCCGCTGATATCCAGCGTCATCGAACTGATCGGAAAGATTCTGTTTGTCACGATATTCATTCCCAGATTCGCATATGATGCGGTTGTCTGGTGCGAGCCGCTGATCTGGGTCGCCATGACCGCCCAGCTGCTGTACGCATTCAATACCAATCCGTTTGTAAAAGAAACGCGCAGGAATCTCCGCGCAGCGTCCTGACACCTGACCGGCAATGCCGGTCATTTTCTTTTATTCCTCCGCATGTCATAATGATTCCGGAGACAATATATGATTCAGATACCCGAAACACACATTGATGCCGATCCCGGAAAGCCTTTTGTGATTGTTCTGTGCAGCGACAGCCATACGGACAGAGCGTCTCTCCGGTACGTCCGCGAGCGTCATCCGGATGCGGATCTGTTTGTGCACTGCGGTGACAGTGAACTGGATGAAAAAGACATGGAAGGTTTCCTGTTTATCCGCGGCAACCATGATTATTACCCGGGAAATAACGTTCCCGACCGGCGGATCATTGAAGTGCAGGGACACCGGATTTATGTATGTCACGGGCATCTGGACATCCTGATTTATTACCATTACGACCTGATGGCAAAGCATGCCCTGGCAAACGGATGCGATACCGTTTTTTTCGGACATATGCATATCTGTCAGGATTTCGTTGAAAACGGAGTGCGGATGCTGAATCCGGGATCCCTTGCCTACTCCAGGGACTATTCCGGCAAAAGCTATATGCTTGTGACCGTCACGCCGGAGAAAATCGACGCTGTCCGGATGGATTACAAACCTGCCGCAAAGGAAACCGGTCAGCCGAAAAAGAAGGGCTGGCTGGAGCGTCTGATCGAAAAATTATAACAATCCGCCGTTCTTTTGTGACAATTCGAAGCAAACGTTCCGGCTAAATTGTAAAGGTCTCTTCCTTCTTATATAATCTGCTTAAAGACGAAGAGGAGAAATATCATTTATGGCAAAGAAACCCGTAAAAATCGTTACGATCGGCGGCGGCAGCAGCTACACTCCCGAACTGATGGAAGGCTTCATCAAGCGTTATGAAGAACTTCCGATCCGTGAAATCTGGCTCTGTGATATCGAAGACGGCAGAGAAAAGCTGGAAATCGTCGGGGCCATGGCCCAGAGAATGTGGGATGCCACACCGTATGACGTCAAGGTACATCTGACCCTCAACCGCAGAGAAGCTCTGCCGGACGCAGACTTTGTTACAACCCAGTTCCGTGTCGGTCTGCTCAACGCCCGCATTAAAGACGAAAGAATCCCCCTCTCCTATGGAATGCTCGGCCAGGAAACAAACGGTGCCGGCGGTATGTTCAAAGCGTTCCGTACAATCCCTGTTATTCTGAGCATCATTGAAGATATGAAAGAGCTCTGCCCGAATGCATGGCTGATCAACTTTACCAATCCTTCCGGAATGGTAACCGAAGCCGCAATCAAGTGGGGCGGATGGAAGAAGACGGTAGGTCTTTGCAATGTGCCGGTCGGCGCACTGCTCAGAGAACCGCCGCAGTTCGGTCTGACGGAAAGAGAGTGCATTCACCAGTTCGCAGGTCTGAACCATTTCCATTATCATAAGGTCACCGACCAGCAGGGCAATGACCTGACTGACAAGCTGATCGACAACATGTATGATCCGACCATTGACGACGGCACGCCAAAAAACATCTTCCAGTGCCTGTTCCTGAAGGATCATCTGAAACAGATCCAGCTGATTCCGTGCGGATACCACCGTTACTACTATATGCATGATGAAATGCTGAAGCACTCGATCGAAGAATTCAACACGGTCGGAACCCGTGCCCAGCAGGTCAAGCAGACAGAAGCCGAACTGTTCGAGCTGTACAAGGATCCGAATCTGAACTACAAGCCGGAACAGCTTTCCAAGCGCGGCGGTGCGCATTATTCCGACGCCGCATGCGAATGCATCAGCTCCATCTACAATGACAAGAGAACACACATGGTTGTCTCCACGCAGAACAACGGCGCAATTGCCGATCTGCCGGATGACTGCATCGTTGAAATCTCTTCCATCATTACCGGTAAGGGACCGATGCCGCTGGCATGGGGTCACTTCCATCCGTCCGAAAGAGGCTGGGTACAGATCATGAAGGCAATGGAAGAATGCACGATCGAAGCTGCGATTACCGGTAACTACGGTATGGCGCTGGCGGCGTTCGAAATCAACCCGCAGGTTGAACACGGTCATGTTGCCCAGACAGTTCTGGATGAGCTGCTTGTCGCACATGAGAAATATCTCCCGCAGTTCGCAGACAAAATTGCCGAACTGAAGGCTGCGGGTGTTTACCCGAAAGACCCGGTTGTTCAGGATCTGCTGAAGAACGGACTTTAAGAAACGTACAGGCCGGGGCGAATAACCCCGGCTTTTTCCCCCGCGAGGTACTATGCCGTTTCAGATCGTAAACAGCACATTGAAAAAATACGAAGGAAGCGAAGAACACGTAATCATTCCGGAAGGAATCCGGATCATTGATGATTATGCTTTTTACGGTGCTTCCGCAATGAAGCATATTACCTTTCCCTCCACGCTGGAGGAAATCGGAAACAATGCATTCTATGACTGTGAAGCGCTGGAAGAAGCGGCCGTCCCGTCCCCGGTTTACTATCTGGGCGACGGTATCTTCTCCCGCTGCAAAAACCTGAAATCTGTATCCCTTCCGGACCGGCTGAGTGAGCTGCCCAAAATCACATTTTTTCAATGTGAAGCGCTGGAAAATGTCTCGCTTCCGCAGAGACTGAAACGGATCTCGCGCTCCTGCTTTGAACAGTGTCATACACTGAAAAGCATCCTGCTTCCCGAAAGCCTGGTCTTTATGGACGACAACGTTTTTGATGACTGTACGGCATTGGAATCCGTTAATCTGCCGGAAGGTCTGAAGCATATCGGCGACAATGCATTTTTCAACTGTCCTTCCCTGAAAAAGCTTGTGCTGCCTTCCACTCTGAAAGAAGCGGGCAAAGGCGCCTTTGAAACAAGAGGGGTACTGGAACTGCATGCACCGGATTCCTTTCCTGTGAGATCCTTCATGCTGGACAACAACTGGAATCTGAACTGGAATTTCGGCGCAAACGGCAGATACAACGGAAAGAATGAAGACAACTATCAGCTGATCAATTCATATCTTCCCAATGTCTGGCTGAATGAATGGAAGCCGGAGGCACAGTGCGTGCTGTGCATCAATTATCTTGAAACAAAAGCGGAAGTACTGGAAAACTATGAGGCATGGATTGTGCAGCACCGGGAAGAATGTCTTGAGATGATCATTTCCGGGAAACGATACACCGCATTGAACAGGGCACTGGAAAGCGGTCTGATTCCTTCCGGGATGATTGAACCGTATCTGAACCGGATTCATGATCCCGAAGAGCGCGCAAAACTATTGGATATGAACAGACAGACACATTCATCCCTGGATGATCTGTTTGATCTGCTGGAGGACGCTCATGGATGAAGAACTGATTCAGATCAGCGAGGAAATCTTCCGCACGATCATCTCCCGGCTGACGCTTCAGCTGCGCTTTATGGATCTGGCGCTGAACCGGTATACATTTGTGCCGGATACGCTGGAGGAATTCCGGTGCGACGGAAAATTCTTCCATTATCCTCCGATTGCGGTCATCAAGACATTCCGCAATCATCCCGAGGAACTGACCCGCGGTTATTTTCATACCGTCCTGCATTCCGTCTTCCAGCACGGGTATTTTGCACAGAACAGGAAAGGGTCACTCTGGAATCTTGCCTGTGATATGGCGGTGGAAGATGTGATTCTCAGTCTGGATCTGGACTGCATGCGCCTGGACAATGACGCGGACAAGCGCAGGGAGATTCAGAATATCAAATCAAAGCTGCCGGTATTTACCGCCCAGCGGATCTACCATTATCTGGAGTCCCTGGAAACCGACCGGATTAAGCTGCTCACGCCGCTGTTCTCATTCGACCGGCATGAGAGCTGGTATGATCTGAGAAATGTCACGGGCAGTTCGGAGACCCTGTACGGGGAAGAGACAAAAGGCGATCCGGCCGGAGCCGGCAATAACCGCTTTGATCAGGCAAGCCACGACACCGGTGAATCCGAGGAAGGGGAAGATCCGAATGCGGACGATAAGGAGATACAGCAGATCCGCAATGCGCTGAAGGACTGGAAGAAAATCTCCGAAAAGATTGAGACAGATCTGGAAACATTCTCCAGGGAATACGGGGATAAGGCGGAGACTCTGATCCAGTCCCTGAAAGCTCTGCACCGGGAAAAATATGACTATTCCCGGTTCCTCAGCAAATTCATGCGGACCGGCGAGAAAATGCAGATCAATGATGAAGACTTTGATACGATCTTCTATACCTACGGTCTGCAGCTGTACAAAAACCTGCCGCTGATCGAACCTCTGGAATATAAGGAAATACAGAATGTAAAGGAACTGGTGATTGCGATCGATACATCCGGATCCGTGCAGGGAGATATCGTACAGGCATTCCTGCAGAAGACATACAACCTGTTTCAGCAGAAGGAGAATTTCTTCTCCCGCTTCCATATCCATATTCTGCAGTGCGATATGAAGATTCAGGACATCGCGGTGATTCATAACGCTCAGCAGTTTGACCGATATATTGAGCAGCTGGAAATCAAAGGTCTGGGAGGTACGGATTTCCGTCCCGTGTTCGACTATGCAGAAGAACAGATCCGGCTCGGACATTTCAAAGACCTGGGCGGACTGCTCTACTTTACCGACGGAGACGGCGTCTATCCGAAACACCGGCCTCCGTTTATGACCGCATTCCTGTTCCCGGAAGGAAACAAGGATATTACCGTACCGCCATGGGCAATCAGATACATACTGGAAGGAGAGGAATTCTATGCACATCCAGCAGGCCAAAACTCAGATTAAAAATGCGATTATCGCTTACGGAACCAAGGATTCCCGGGGAAGATACAAAATTCCCGTTTCCAAGCAGAGACCTGTTTTCCTGGTCGGCGCCCCCGGTATCGGAAAGACCGCGATTGTGGAACAGATTGCCAGGGAGCTGAATATCGGATTTGTCTCCTATTCCATGACGCACCACACCAGACAGAGCGCACTCGGTCTGCCGTTTATCATCCAGAAGGAATTCGGCGGAAACAAATACAGCGTTTCGGAATATACCATGAGTGAGATCCTGGCAACGGTCTATGAGGAGATGGAGAAAACCGGAAAGAAGGAAGGCATCCTGTTCCTGGATGAAATCAACTGTGTTTCGGAAACTCTGGCTCCTTCGATGCTGCAGTTTCTGCAGTATAAAACCTTCGGCCGTCATCATGTGCCGGAAGGCTGGATCGTTGTCACTGCCGGCAATCCGCCTGAGTACAATGACTCCGTCCGGGAATTCGATATCGCCATGCTGGACCGTCTGAAGAAAATCGAGGTCGAACCGGATTATGAAGTATGGAAGGCGTTCGCCGTACAGACCGGCGTGCATCCTGCAGTGCTTTCCTATCTTGCAATCAAGCCGAACTTCTTCTACCGTGTTACGACAACCGTGGACGGCGTTTCCTTTGTGACTGCCCGTGCATGGGATGATCTTTCCCAGATGATATCCCTGTATGAAGAAAATCAGATCAGGGTCGATTATGATCTGATCTGCCAGTATATTCAGGATGAGCAGATTGCCAAAGACTTCAACAATTATTATGACCTGTATCATAAGTACAGATCCGATTATCAGGTAGAAACCATACTGGACGGTACTGCTTCCGGAGATATCCTTGCCCGTGCAGAAGAGGCGCAGTTTGACGAACGCCTGTCGCTGACATCCCTGATTCTGTCTTCCCTGGAAGATACTGTGTCAAAGACCGTGCTTGAAGAGGATGCGCTGAAAACAGTGATCCATGACATCAAGGAAATCACGGTACCGTATACCAGATTCCTGAGAACTCAGATTGAAGCATACCGCAGAAAAACGCAGGCCACGGATACAAAGGAACATATTGAACTTGCCTATGCCGTACAGGATCTGTATGAAGAAATCTATAATACGATTCAGGTCAGCGGAGATTCCTTTGAAAAAGTCAAAGCGGTCATTCAGAATCATCTGAAAGAACTGAAGAAGATGGACAGCAGATGCCAGTCTTCCCTGAACAATGTATTTACCTTCTTTGAGGACGCATTCGGACAGGGACAGGAAATGCTGGTGCTGGTCAGTGAGCTGACGATCCGTCCGAATATTTCCAGATATATCTTCAGTCACGGTTGTGACAAATATTACCAATACAATCAGCAGCTTCTGTTCGAAAACAGGCAGAACAGCCTGCAGGACAGAATCGACGCCTTGAATCTGCTGGAATTCTGAAGAAATAAAACAACAGTACAGAATATGTGCGTATATTGCATTCTATCCTGTACTGTTTTTATTATTTCCGGAGGAATTTCTGATCGGATTCGGGCATTGTATTGTCTTCCGTATACCGCTCCGCCGTCATATGCAGATCATATTTGTTTCTCAGCTCCGCCAGCGTCTGCATCATTTCACTGGCGTGATGCGCATCGATCGCTTCCTGGTTTTCCCACTGGTCGATCAGAAGCACTGTTTCCGGATCATCCATGGAAATGTAGTACTCATAGCGGATATTGCCTTTTTCTTCTCTGATCTTCTGTACCGTACCGGAAGAAACCATTTCCTCGGCAAATTTTCTGGCACTGCCGTTCGTGCCGGTATATCTCAGATTTACAGTTAAACTCATATAACCCTCCATCATTCAATGATATTATATTTCTGAAAACGGGTATGGGAAAAGGGTATGAAATATAAAACACTCGGAAATACGGATATTAAGGTATCGGAAATCTGCCTCGGCGGTATGTCCTTCGGGAAACGCTCCGATGAATACTATCAATGGACACTGGAAGAAAAAGAAACGGAAGAAATGATCGCGCATGCGATTGATCTCGGCGTTAATTTCATTGATACTGCCAATCAGTACAGCGGCGGTACCAGCGAAGAATATATCGGAAAGGCGCTGAAGCATCTCGGCGTTCCGAGAGACCGGATCGTGATTGCATCAAAAGTATATTTCAATGAAGGAAAACTGAGCAGGGAAGCCATCCTCCGGGAAATCGACGGCACACTGACAAGACTCGGCACGGATTATCTGGACCTGTATCAGATTCACCGGTTTGACTATGACACTCCGATCGAAGAAACACTGGAAACCCTGGACTCCCTGGTTAAAGCGGGGAAAGTCAGGGCTCTCGGGGCATCCGCAATGTACGGCTATCAGTTCCATAACATGCAGATCTGTGCCGAAAAGAATGGATGGACGATGTTCAGCACCATGCAGAACCATTACAATCTGCTCTACCGGGAAGATGAGCGGGAAATGATTCCTATATGCCGGCAGTACAATGTTTCTCTGATCCCTTATTCACCGCTGGCGGGCGGACATCTGGCACATACAGGATGGACTTCGGATTCCCTGCGCTCGCTGAGCGACCGGACCATCCGGAGAAGATATGATCATGCGATGGACAACGATCTGAAGATCGTGGAACGGGTCCATGAAACAGCGGAAAAATATCACGTATCGATGAGTGAAGTATCTCTTGCCTGGCTGCTTTCCAAAGGCGCATCTCCGATTGTCGGAGCGACAAAGATCTCACACTTTGAACAGGCGGTCAGGGCAGCTGACCTTGTGCTTTCAGAAGAAGATATCCGGTATCTGGAAGAGCTGTATCTTCCACATCCCGTAAAGGGTGCCGTACCGCATCCATAAGAAGGAGGATTTTTACATGAAAATAATCAGTCTTGCTGAAAATACCGAAGGCATCTCCGGATGCGGAACGGAGCACGGTCTCAGTCTCTGGATTGAAACCGGGAATCATAAAATCCTGATGGATACCGGTGCTTCGGATCTTTTTGTACAGAATGCAGAGAAACTGGGCGTCGATCTTTCCCTGGCAGACATCTGCGTCATCTCCCACGGACACAATGATCACGGCGGCGGCCTGAAGCGTTTTCTGGATATCAACCGGAAAGCAAAAGTCTTTATTCAGGAATCCGCGTTCGGTGAGTACTATTCCATCCGCAGCAACGAACCGGTATATATCGGCTTGGATCCGTCACTGAAAGAGAACGAAAGAATCATCAGAGTTCAGGGAGATTATGAAATCGAACCCGGTATCATCCTGTTTTCGGGAGTCCCTCTGAATCATCCGATGTACCATACCAACGATCATCTGAAGCAGAAGGTCAATGATGAACTGATCAATGACACATTCATGCATGAGCAGTATCTGGTGATCTGTGAAAACGGGATGCAGGTATTATTCTCCGGCTGTGCGCACCGCGGGATTCTGAATATCCTCGAAGAATACCGGAACAGATACGGCAAAGATCCGGACGATGTCATCAGCGGTTTCCATACCATGAATCATTCCCGCGGATATACCGATGAGGAAATCCATGACATTATCATGACCGCACAGGAACTGAAAAAACGGAGCACCGTATTCTTTACCTGTCACTGCACAGGCACGGCTCCGTATGAAGCGATGAAGGTCATTATGAACCGACAGCTGAATTATCTGCACTGCGGCGAACAGCTGACACTTTCAAAATCAGGGAAGGGGAATTATATGAAATACCATAAGATGTTTGCCTGGGGAACGGTCTTCTGCTTTGTGATGACCATGATCACAGGCTATAAGCGGAAATAAGCTCACCTCTCAGGCATTCAGGAAGCGACTCATAAAGGGCCTGTGCAGCCTGTACACTGTTCAGGCTGTATTTTCCGCCGATCCAGTCCTCAAAGAAGCCGGCACATCCGTAACAGAAGATCTTCAGCTGAAGATGTTCCTTTGCGTTCAGTGTCCGCTTCTTTTTTCCGCTGCCGTTCAGATTTCCGTATTCATACAGATGTTCTGCGGTCTGATAGCTGTATTCACAGATAAAATCCTTCAGGTTGTTGGCGCCTTCCGTATTGAACAGGGGAAGCAGCGGATGCCACACCTCTTTTCCTTTCTCCAGAATCAGTACGAACAGATCCTCCATGGTATGAAAGCTGCGATGGGCAATACTGCTTTCGATCAGATAGGAGAAATTGTAATTCATGACATCGTATTTATCATGAAAATGCCGGTAGAACGTTGCCCGGGAAACTCCGGCTTTCCGTACAATCTGCCGGACTGTCACAGAATAAAAGTCCTGTTCACAGATCAGTTCGTTAAACGCATTCAGGATTTTCTGCTTGGCATCCATATATCACCTCTGCGAGACAATTCATAGTAATTGTCTCATTATTATTTCGGATTGCAAGATTGCATATTTTTGCCTTATTCAGCACCGTTTATACTGTGTTTGTGAAGGGATTTACAAGGAGGATAATACATGTTTCAGACAAAACATATTCTGACCGACGGGGAAAAGAAATGTCTGGAAGAGTATGAACGGGAGAAAAGTCAGAAGCCGAGAAAGAATCTGATCAGACTTGTACGGCACATCAACATGCTGAATCCGGTGCCGGATGAGCATTCCTGGGAGTACATTTTCTTTGACCGTCAGCTGAGTGATGCACAGGTGGATTTTGCCCTGAAAATGAAGCTCAGACATCAGTACACCATTCCCGAACTTGCGGCCGTGGAAAAGATGAGCGTTGAAGAAACCGCACAGATGGCATATGACCTCTGCTATATCGGACTGCTGGAATACTGCAATTCCCCGGGCAGCGAGGACAAGGTTCAGCTGCCGGTATTTGCGCCGGGTGCCATGGAATCCACGGTCATGACCAAAGAGCGCACCGATAAGTATCCGGAAACCGCTCCGGCATTCCTGAATTATGTTCTGGATCTGCAGAAAAAGATTTCCGGTGCCACATTCATGGGCTCCGCCCTGATGCGTGCGATTCCGGTAGAAAGCGCGATTCAGGGAAATACCAGAAAAGTCAAATATGAGGAGATCTCCTACTGGCTGGACAAAGCCGGCGACAGCATCGGCGTTGCGCCGTGCGAGTGCCGCAAGCTGAGACGTATGGTCGGAGAAGGCACAGCCGATCTGGAAGGCGAATGGTGCATCAACCTCGGCAACTATGCCGAATCATGCATCCGCATGGGCAAAGCAAGAAGACTGACCAGAGCGGAAGCGGAAGAAAAGATCAAGCGTGCGGAGGAGCTCGGCTATGTCCATCAGCTGTCCAACATTGACGGTCCGGACTTTTCCCTTTTCATCTGCAACTGCCCGTGGGATACCTGCATGGCGCTGCGCACTTCCTGGTATACATCTTCTCCGGATCTTTCCAAATCCAACTATACAGCATCGGTTGATCCGGCGAACTGCGTTGCCTGCGGCGGATGCGTCGAGGTATGTCCGCAGAATGCCGTAAAGCTCGGAGAAAAGCTCTGCCAGAAGCGTCCGGTGGAAATCAGAGATGCGGAAGTTGCGAGTGACTTTGTCTTCATGAATCCGAAGAAGTGGACCGGTGAGAAGTTCCTGCGTGAGCGTGAGAATGTCGTTCCGGAAACGGGTACCGCACCATGCAAGACCAACTGCCCGGCACACATTGCCGTTCAGGGCTATCTGAAGATGGCAAACGAAGGCAGATACAGGGAAGCTCTGGAACTGATCAAGAAGGAAAATCCGTTCCCGGCAATGTGCGGCAGAGTCTGTGCAAGATTCTGTGAACAGGTATGCACCAGAGGCGATATTGATTCACCGGTTGCCATCGATGAAGTCAAGAAATTCCTGGCAGATATGGAACTGAAGGATGAAAACCGGTTTGTGCCGGAAAAGCGGTTCAATGAAGGCAAAAAGGTTGCGGTCATCGGCTCCGGTCCTGCCGGACTGTCCGCCGCCTACTACCTGGCAGTATGGGGGCATGATGTCACCGTATTTGAAAAGGAATGCAGACCCGGCGGTATGATGACCTTCGGCATGCCTTCCTTCCGTCTGGACAGAAAGGTCGTCGAAGCGGAAATTGACGTTGTCCGGCAGCTCGGCGTAGAAATTCAATGCAATGTCGAAGTCGGAAAAGATATCACCCTTGATGAACTGAGAAAACAGGGTTATCAGGGCTTCTATGTTGCGATCGGTGCCCAGGGCGGCAGGAAACTCAATGTGGAGGGTGAAGACAGTGAGGGCGTTATCTCCGGAATCGATTTCCTGAGAAAGGTATCCTTTGAACAGATCGAACCTCTGCGCGGAGAAGTCGTCGTGGTCGGCGGCGGAAACGTCGCGGTCGATGTCGCCAGAACCGCTGTCCGCTTCGGTGCGGAACACGTGACCATGCTGTGTCTGGAACAGAGAGATGAAATGCCGGCATCCGAAGAAGAAGTACTCGAAGCACTGGAGGAAGGCATCGATCTGAAGTGCGGATGGGGTCCGAAGTTCATTTCCGCAGAAGACGGCAGAGTGACCTCGGTTACCTTCAAGGCATGCACGCAGGTCAAGGATGCGGACGGCAGATTCAATCCGCAGTATGACGAAGATACAACAATCACGCTGGATGCGGATTATGTTCTCTCCGCAATCGGCCAGTCGATTGAATGGGGAAATCTGCTGGACGGCGAAAAGGTGGAACTCAACCGGAACAGAACCGCAAAAGCGGATTCCTGGACTTATCAGACAGCACAGGAAGATGTATTTGTCGGCGGAGATGTCTATACCGGGCCGAGCTTTGCAATCTATGCGATTGCGGCCGGCAAGGAAGGTGCGGAATCACTGCACAGATATGTCTGGGAAGGCCATTCCCTGACGCTGGGCAGAGTCCGCAGAGACAACTTCCACTACATTGATAAGGACAATCTGGTCATTGCCAGCTATGACCGCGGTCTGCGTCAGGTACCCGGAAAGGATCCGGAAAAAGTACGCACGTTCTCAGATGAGCGTCTGACCTTTACCGAAGAACAGGTCAGGAAAGAAACTTCCAGATGTCTGTCCTGCGGTGCCGCAAGGGTGGATTCCAAACTCTGCATTGGATGCGGACTCTGCACATTGAAGTGCAATTTCGATGCGATTCATCTCGACCGTACCGCCGATGTATGGGGTGTTCCGTATGAACAGCTTGTACCGACGGTCATAAAGGAAGAAGTGAAGAAGATCGGAAAGATCGCAATGCGCAAGATCAAGGCCTGATATGCACGAGATCAGTGTTCTGCATAAAGCGGTCGATCTGGCGGAACAGACCGCCAGAGACAACCATATTTCGCGTCTGAGCTACATCACCCTGGAAGTCGGAGAGCTTTCCGGCTATCTCCCGGTATTCTTCGAAAAGTATTTCCCGATCGTCATTGAGGGCCGGGAGGTCTTTGATGGCTGTGAGCTGAAAATGATCACGGCAAGAGGGGAAGCCCTGTGTCTTGACTGCAATGCCATATACAATGTCATGCGGTCGGAAGGAAAATGTCCCAAATGCGGGTCAAGATACAAAAAGATCCTCGGCGGACGGCAGTTCCTGCTGAAGGAAATCGGCTTTCTCGAAGAAAATGAGATCACACAATGATCCGGTCAGCCTGTGCACGAATGTGTGCAGGCTTTTTCCGATGCGGCCGGTTTGACATTCCGCGTATGTTCCTCAATAATGAAATAAAAGCAGGATATTGTACATATCATATGGAAACCGGACAGGACAGAATCATGCAGAAATATCAGTATCTGAGCAGCTGTCTGAATAAAGAAGGACTGCTTCAGAAAGATACGCTTTTTTTGATGCCCGGAAAAATCATTTTAAATGCGGAAGGGGAACCGGTTTCTTCTTCCTTTTTTGACCGGACGGACGCGGAATATGCATTGTTTACCCACGGTCTTTATTCTCTCCGTTACGCCGGAAGAAAACAGGATCTCAAAGCCTCCATCGATGACATGGCACAGATGTTCGGAAGAACCGTTTATTCCCGCGAAGCGCCGGAAAGGAAAGACTGTGCCTGTCTGATTCATGACAGAGGATTCTTTGTGACGGCACGGTATGAAAAGGAACTGACTGCGGCCGCAGTCCTGATGGAAAAAGCATGCCGGACGGAAATTCTTGCAGAGAAAATCGGTTCCGTCCGTTACCTGAATCCCGCACTGTGTGAAGCGGAACATTTAGTATATCTTCTGAAATATTCAAAGCATGAGAAAGAGGCTGCCGATGAAAGAGAATGAGCTGCGCAATGAAATCATACGCTGC
The DNA here is from genome assembly GCA_015058875.1 of Erysipelotrichaceae bacterium. Taxonomy (GTDB): domain Bacteria; phylum Bacillota_I; class Bacilli_A; order Erysipelotrichales; family Erysipelotrichaceae; genus Bulleidia. Next base: position 25,766 of record SVBN01000011.1, read on the forward strand.
GGAAAAGAACTGGCGGACAGCGGACTGATCCAGGGAACCTGGGGAAATATATCTGCGAAACTCGACAATGTATATTTTCTGATCACACCCTCCGGAGCAGATTATCATCACATTCAGCCGGAAGATATCGTCCGTGTCTGCATCGATGACGGAAGTTATGAAAATGGGAAGCATCCATCCAGCGAGCGGGTCATGCATCAGAAAATCTATCAGAACCGTCAGGATATCGGTGCCATCGTGCATACGCATTCCCCGTTCTGTTCGATCTTTGCGGCCTGCCGGAAAGATCTTCTGACAGACCGTCTGGATTATCCCTGCGCGCCATACGGAATCAGCGGATCGGAAAAACTTGCAGTCAATGCGTCCCGTATCATGCTCGGACATGACGGCTGCATCCTTGCCAATCACGGCTTTATATGCGGCGCACCGGATCTGAACTCAGCCATGCGCCGGGCAGCGGAAGCGGAACAGGCAGCGGAGGAAATGCTGTTATGAAGGATATATATGATGTCATCGTCATCGGTGCCGGACCTGCCGGTCTCTCTGCTGCAGTCTGCGCCGCGGAAAACGGTGCGGATGTTCTGGTTGTCGAGAGGGAAAAGGAACCCGGCGGTATCCTGAAGCAGTGCATTCATGACGGATTCGGTCTTTCCAGATACGGTGAACGGCTGAGCGGACCGGAATATGCTTACCGGGATATCATCAGACTTCAGGCGGTGAATGCAGATACGGCATACGGGGCATTTGTACTGGATATCGGGGAAGAAAACGGTGCATTCCGGCTGATCCTGTCCATGCGGGACGGCCTGCACCATGTAACCGGCAGAGCACTGATCCTTGCGACCGGATGCCGCGAGCGTACCGCAAAGCAGGTGTTTATTCATGGGGACAGGCCTTCGGGCATCTATACTGCCGGTACCGTGCAGAATTTCATCAACCTGAAAGGCTGGATGCCGGCAAAAAGAGCCGTCATTCTGGGCAGCGGAGATATCGGTCTGATTATGGCCAGGAGGCTGATTCTGGAAGGCGCGGAAGTGCTGGGCGTTTATGAGGCAAAGAACAGACCGGGAGGCCTTGCGAGAAATATTGCCCAGTGTCTGAATGACTTCGATATTCCGCTCTATCTTTCCAGAACCGTCACCAGGACGTTCGGAAAAGACCGTCTGGAAGCAGTGGAAATCATGGATGTCGATGAAAATATGAATCCCATCAGCGGAACAGAAGAGATTGTCCCATGTGATACTCTGGTGCTCTCGGTCGGTCTGATTCCGGAGAATGAACTGGCGGAAAGCATCGGCGTTCCGATCGGTGATCAGACACACGGTCCTCTGATCGATCAGAATATGCATACATTGAAGGACGGCATCTTTGCGGCAGGCAACTGCGTCAGCGTCAATGACCTCGCCGATTATGTCAGTGAAAACGGAACCATTGCAGGAAAAGCAGCCGCGGAATATATCCGGGGGAAAAAAGACAGAAGCCTGATCCCGGTCCGCAGTGAGGAAGGCATCGCTGCCTGTGTTCCGTCGCATCTCGATATATGCAGTGATTTAAATAACGTCACCCTGTATCTCCGCAGTGATGACGATTGCAAAGATAAAGCACTCGTTCTGGAAAGCGGCGGAAACATACTTCTGACAAAGAAAATGCGGACGGTTCATTCCGCGGAAATCATCCGTATTGAAGCAGATCTTTCCGGGACTGACCGGGAACTGAAGGTGAGGCTGATATGAAGAATCTGACCTGTATTATATGCCCGAACGGATGCCGGCTGGAAATTGATGAAAACGATCATGTTTCGGGAAATCTCTGTCCGCGCGGCACTGACTTCGCACTGCAGGAGCTGAAGAACCCGCAGCGCAGTGTATCGACGACCTGCCGGACTGTATTCCCGGGAATTCCGGTCGTACCGGTCAGAACCGAACGGGAAGTACCGAAGCGGATGATGAAGGAGATCGTCCGGGAAGTAAGCAGAATCGTCATAGATCAAAAGATGGACATAGGTGATACGGTTGCGGAGAACATACTGGATACCGGTGTGAATGTCATTCTCTGTACAGACCGTCTGAAGGAGGCAGGCAATGAGTGAACGTTTTGCAAGAGGCAGATCTGCGGAAGTATTCCGGATTGATGATCGCAAAGTAATGAAACTGTTTTTCGAAGATTATCCGCGGGAATATGCCGAAAAGGAATTCAGAAACACAAAAATCGCTTCCGATCTCGGATGTACGCCGATGAGGGTGTATGAGATGGTCGAAAAGGACGGACGATGCGGATTTATCATGGATTACATCGACGGCGTATCTCAGAATGACATGCCTTCAAAAAATCCTGCCTATCTTCTCAAAGGCGGCAAAGACCTCGCCCGCTGTCATGTCCGGGTCCAATCGAAGCAGTCACCGGAACTGGAAGATATACGGACCATGTGCGCGGATCTGCTGAAGGATGAAACCATGTCCTTTCTGAGCGAAGAGGAAAAGCGGAGAGCGGAAAACTACCTGCTGTCTCTTCCCGAAGAGAACACGGTCCTGCATCTGGACTTTCATACCGGCAATGTCCTTGTGGACAGAACAGGAAACTGTTTTGTCATTGACTGGATGACTGCCGCCAGAGGAAACCGGGCAGTCGAGGAAGCGATGATGGAATTTCTCTTTTCCGAAGCGGAACTGTTTCCGGAGGCCGGAAAACTGCAGAAAGCATTCTTCGCGGCGGTCCGCGGATATATCGGGAAACAGTTTTTCAAAGAATATCAGAAACTGACGCCGCTCTCCTCAGACGAAACCGACCGGTACCGCCTTCCGGCACTGATCATCAGAAGAAGCTGGAATATCGACTTTGAAAAGCCATATCTGACCGGAACAATCCGGGAACTGATCCGGAAGTACGGCATATTATGAGACCGGACAGACTGCAGAAAAAACTGCTGGAAATCGATCCCGGAATCCGGGTATCGGAAGTCAATGGCTGTATCCGGCTGGAAGGGGAAGTCGACGACTGGCAGAAAGCCGTGAAAGCAGGGCAGACTGCTGTTGATAAGAAACGGTACCTCGGCGTGCTGAACGATATCCGGCTGAAGGGATTTGAACAGAAAGCCGTCCTGCCTGAGATCCATGACTTGAAATATGACAGCAGACATTGCGACGTGCTGATCATCGGCGGCGGAGTGACCGGATGCGCCGCTGCCAGAGAACTGGCGAAATACCAGCTGGATATTCTTCTTGTCGAAAAGGGGCCGGATGTCGCTTCGGGACAGTCTTCAAGAAACGGCGGTGTACTTCATACCGGCATCAACTTTTCAAAGAATTCGCAGAAGCTGAAATACTGCGTCCGGGGAAACACGATGTACCGGCAGCTTTCCGACGATCTGCATGTACCGTATGAGAACACCGGACAGATCACATTTGCCAGGACAAAGTGGGAAATGGCTGCTCTGAGGTATGTACAGAGTACTGCCTTATCCAAAGGCGTCGTCCGCACGAAAATCATGTCCCGGGATGAACTGAGGCAGTATGAGCCCTCCGTCCCCGACTGGAGCATCGGCGGTCTCTATATGGGCACCGGAGGAATTACCTGCCCGCATAAAATGACAATTGCCCTGGCAGAAAACGCAGCGGAAAACGGTGCTGAAATTGCCCTGAACACTGCTGTGCTTTCAATGACAAAGGAAAACGGAACAATTACAGAAGTTGTTACAAACCGGGGAACAATTTATCCCAAAGCGGTAGTCAACGCGGCAGGCGTATATGCGGATGTGATTGCGGACATGGCCGGGGACCGGACATTTACCATTCATCCGCGGATCGGCACCGACCTGATCACGGATAAAAAGCTCAGATGGATGGCCAATTCCAGTCTCGGCAAAACACCGTTCACGCTCAGCCCTGAACAGCTGAAGGAAATTCCCGATGATCCGGTATCAAGAGTGAAGGCAATTCTGAAGAATATGCATTCCCATTCCAAGGGAATCGGGCTCATTCATGCTTCGGACGGCAATGTGCTGATCGGTCCGAACGCCGATGAAGTACCTGACCGGGAGGACACTTCCACAGACCGTGAAACCTGTGAACACATCATCCGTGTCCAGCAGGAAGTACAGCCCGCATTAAGGAAATCGGATATCATCGCATATTTTACCGGCGTCAGAAGCCCGACCTATGAAGAAGACTTTGTCGTAAGAAAAGGAATATTTACGGAGAATATCTTTGAGGCTGCCGGCATACAGTCTCCCGGACTGACCGCAGCTCCGGCAATCGCCGCGGATATTGCCCGGTGGGTCAGGGAGTATCTGGAAACATTCATGGAAGTACAAGAAAATCCTTTCTTTAATCCGAAGCGGAAATATAAACCGGTTCTTTCCGAACTGAATGTGGAAGAGCGGGACCGGCTGATTCATGAAAATCCGGATTACGGTGAAATTATCTGCCGGTGCGAATGCATTTCCAAAGGCGAAATCCTGGATGCACTGCGCTCACCGGTGCCGGTATATACGGCGGATGCCGTCAAACGCAGAGTCCGGTGCGGCATGGGCAGATGCCAGGGCGGATTCTGTCTGCCGCATGTCATGGAAATCATCTCGGAAGAAACCGGACTGCCTCCGGAAGAGATCGTGAAATCTTCCTCCGGGAGCACGATCATCTTCAGCAAAACCAAATAACCGGCACTCCCTGATCATGCACAGCGGCAACGCGGAATGATCAGGGAGTTTTCTTTCGGAAAAATCGGATAAATATCCGGTGCATTCCGACAGCAGGCTTCAGACATTGTGCTATGATATCCGGGTTGAAGGGGGATATGATCATGAGTACGGCAAAAAAGACAACGACAAGAGATCTGACAAGCGGAAATATCGCAAAGCACATCCTGCTTTTCTCACTCCCGCTGATGCTCGGAAACATCTTCCAGATGCTTTACAACACGGTAGACTCGATTGTGGTAGGAAACTTCGTCGGCACCGAAGCACTGGCAGCCGTGGGATCCACCACCATGATCGTTAATCTGTTCGTCTTCTTCTTCAACGGATTCTCCGTCGGAGCCGGTGTCGTCATCGGCAAATACTTCGGCGGCAGAGAAATGAAGAAACTTCATGATACGGTTGAGACCGTCATGACATCCTCTTTTATCCTGTGCGTACTGTTTACGATTATCAGCGTTACCGGCGTAAAGCCGATGCTGAGATTCATGTCCACTCCGGATAATGTCTTCGATCAGGCGGTTACCTATCTGAGAATCTATTTTATGGGTATTTCCGGACTGCTGATATACAACATCGGCAGCGGTATTCTGCGTGCGGTAGGCGATTCCACCAGACCGCTGTATTTCCTGATCCTGACCAGCGTGATGAATATCATCCTCGACCTTGCGTTTGTCATCTTCTTCCATATGGGCATTGCCGGCGTAGCCCTGGCAACAATCATCTCACAGGCAGTATCCGCTGTTCTGATCCTGTTCCTGCTGGTGCGGACAGAGGATATTTACCGGTTTGAATGGAAGGATATGCAGATCAGTTTCTCCATTCTGCGCCAGGTATTCGCCGTCGGTCTGCCGGCCGCAATTCAGTCGGTCATCACCGCGTTCTCCAATATCTTTGTCCAGTCCTATATCAACTATTTCGGATCCGGTGTCATGGCCGGATGGAGCTGCTATAACAAGATCGACATGTTTATCATGCTGCCGATGAACAGCATGGCGCTTGCCGCAACGACATTCGTCTCCCAGAACATCGGTGCCGGACAGAACAAACGGGCAAACGACGGAACAAAAACAACGATTCTGCTTTCGCTCGGAATCACTGCCGTCATTGCTGCAGGCATATTCACATTTGCGCCGGCTGCGGTATCACTGTTTACCCAGGATCAGGAAGTGATAGATTACGGATCCATGTTCCTGAGAACCAATGTGTTCTTCCTGCTGTTCAACTGCATCAACCATGTACTCGCCGGTGCCCTGCGCGGACGCGGAGATTCCCGTGCACCGATGATTATCATGCTCACAGGATTCGTGGCAATCCGTCAGACCTATCTGTTCATAGTGACACGGTTCATCGCCAATACTCCGAGACTTGTCGGATTCGGCTATCCGGTCGGCTGGTTTATTACCTGTGTTCTTGAAGTCACTTACTTCATGATCCGCTGGAACAAAAAGACACAGGCATCAGACTGATTCCCGTTCAATCTTTTCCAGAGTTTCTTCCAGAACTGCCTTTCTGAGATTCGTCAGCCATTCGGAAAAGGCGACAGTTTCAAAAGCATAGGTTTTATTCAGCTCATATTCATGATCCGCCCAGGTATCAAGCGGGGACTCATTATGCTGGATCAGAGCTTCCAGCTTGTCCAGTGCCTTATATATCTTTGATTCAAGGGTTACCTGAGCATTCATCTCATCATATAATGCCGTCATATCCGCAGATATTTCAGAGGGCAGACCTGCAACCCATCCGGCAAGCAGTTCGTCCTCTGTTTTTCTGTCCCGATCGGTTTTGATAAAGGTCGGTATATCTCCGGTAAAGCATTCACCGAGATCGTGAATCAGGCACATATCAATCACCTTATCCATATCCGCATCCGGAAACTCATGTCTCAGCAGAAATGCCATCAATGAAATACGCCAGCTGTGTTCCGCCACGCTTTCAGTTCTCCGGTTTGATGTCGTACAGTGTCTTTCCGCATCTTTCAGCTTTTCCGCCGTATGCAGTATTTCCAGATATTCCTTCGCATTCATCTGTTTACCTCTTTCTTCAGGATACCGCTGATACAATCGTCAGCGGATTCCGGCTCTTGATTTCATTCTTGCAGTAAGTTTATCAAAAAACATAAAGAAAGGGGATTCCGCAATCCCCTGTAAATATATGGCGGAACTCAGGAAAGTTCAGACGAACCCTTCACAGCTATAAGAGATTATCTGATCATCATCCTGACAATCAGATTTTTTGATTACCCGCGGTTCCGGAGATATTCTTCAAACTCCGGCGTTCTGCTCCAATACCTGATGCCCCAGTTTTCAAAGCTCCATTCGTCCATATACAGATTACATTCATAATCTACATAGTAAAGAAGGTGATCCTGAACAACAAAATTCGTCGGGAAATAATCGATGTTTAATCCCGATGCTTTTGCCAGTTCAGCCATTTCCCGAACCTGACTCAGGTATGGATCGGCAGATCTGCCTTCGCAAAGCATCTCAAAAATCGTCGGCCCGTCAATGTATTCCTTGACAATAATCTCTGCCGCATCATCGACAGAAATCATTGCCGGAATTCTGATGCCTGCTTCCTTCAATCTTATGTAATCATTTTTCTCTGATTCAATCTTGTTGCCGAATGTATAGTAATTGCATGGCTCATGATGGATTTGCTTCAAAACTACTCTCCGGTCACAGGACAAAGCAAGATAAGAGTAACCGCCCTTTCCGTGTCCTAATAGTTTTAAAATCTGATAATCTGTCCCCTTAACGCTGATAACATTTTTCATTTCAAACTCACAAATCCCGATATGTCTGTAATTATTATACAAAAAACAGGACTTTTCAGTCCTGTCTTCTGTCAATGGTGGAGCTGAAGAGACTCGAACTCTCTACCTCATCGCTGCCAGCGATGCGCTCTCCCAGGTGAGCTACAACCCCACAGGCAAGAAATATAATAACATAAGTATGTATGTAAAAAACAGGGTATTCATGAAAATTCATTATTCACTTTCTGAAAAGATACGGTATAATAATCTCAAGTCAGACAAGTACCCTGTTTTATACAGCTTGTTGTGATTTTCTGCTATTGTGTATGTTGATACCGGCCTGCTATCTTCCGCTGATTCAGCAGACCGGTCAGCATAAGAAAGAAGCAGCGACCTCGTGTCAATGCTTCTTTTCTGTTTAATTTTCCCTGTTTTGTGTGAATCAGAAAGAAAATAAAGGTATGATAGTAGTAATCGGGGGCCTTTTATGAAATCGAAATTAACATCATTGGAACGGAACTGGGTGCTTTATGACGTCGCCAATTCCGCATTTACGCTGCTCGTCACGACCATCATGCCGCTTTATTTTAATTCCCTGGCGGAAAACGCCGGACTGTCATCCGTTGATTACATGGCATACTGGGGATACGGTGCCTCTGCCGCTACATTAATTGTTGCACTGATGGGACCGATTCTCGGAACCATTACCGATAACAAGGGATTCAAGAAGCCGATCTTTGTCGCTTCGATTCTGATCGGTGCCGTGCTCTGCATTTCGCTTGGATTTGCCAGACAGTGGCTGTTCTTCCTGATTGTATTCGTCATTGCCAAGGCAAGCTACTCCGCAAGCCTGATCTTCTATGATTCCATGCTCGGTGATGTAACGACCGAAGACAGAATGGATAATGTTTCCTCACTGGGATATGCATGGGGATATATCGGCAGCTGTGTACCGTTTATCTTCTGCCTGGTATTGATCCTGATGGGCGGAAAGATCGGTATTCCGACCGGTACCGCCATGACCATTTCATTTATTATCACAGCCGCATGGTGGATCATCTTCTCTCTGCCGCTGATCCGGACCTATAAGCAGATCCATTATGTGGAGCGCAGTTCTGCACCGGCGGTATCCGAATCTTTCGCAAGACTCTGGAATACACTGAAGAATGTTTCCAGAGAGAAAAATGTATTTATCTTCCTGCTGGCGTTCTTCTTCTATATCGACGGCGTCTACACCATTATTGATATGGCTACCGCATACGGTTCCGCACTCGGTCTGGACAGCACCGGTCTTCTGCTGGCGCTGCTGGTCACACAGTTTGTCGCATTCCCGTTTGCAATCCTCTTCGGCAGACTTGCCCAGAAGTATAACACCGCAGCACTCATTACCGTATGTATCTTTGCCTATCTCGGCATCGCCATATATGCAATCTTCCTGAAGGAACAGTATCAGTTCTGGATTCTGGCGGTATGCGTCGGCATGTTCCAGGGCGGTGTTCAGGCATTGTCCAGATCCTACTTCACAAAGATTATTCCGCCGGAGCGTTCCGGAGAATACTTCGGTCTGTATGATATCTGCGGAAAGGGCGCCGCTTTCATGGGCACAACCATCGTCAGCCTGGCTTCCCAGATTACCGGTGACCTGAACAAGGGCGTCGGCATGATCTCGCTGTTCTTTGTGGCAGGCATCATCCTCTTCCGCAAGGCAGCCTCCCTGAACAAAGATCTGATGTAGTACGGATCATCCGGGAAACCGGATGATTTTATTTCCCGGTAAATGACAGATTTGACTTTCGGAAGAAAGCAAACAGATAATAGATATATGGAAAAAGAACATGATTCCGGTGAAGTTCTGCTGTACGAAAGCAGATATGTCGACGGAAAACAGGTCAGAGTATATGACATGGATGACAGCTGGCACTCAGCGGTATATGTGGAACCGGGCCATCATTTTGATCTTGTGTTTGAATATACAAAAAAGTTCAATCTGATCTTTGAACACATCCGGAAGGACGCATCCATCCTGATGATCGGAGGGGGAGCCTATTCCTGCCCGAAATATATGATCAGCCATTATCCCGGGACAAAGATCACCGTAGTGGATATTGATCCGGAAAGCTTCCGCATTGCCGAAAAGTATTTCTTTCTGGATGAACTGATTGAACAGTATGATCCCATCCGGAAGGGCAGACTGGTTCCGGTTACGCTGGACGGCAGATATTATCTTGAAACATCCGCGCAGACCTTCGATGCAATTATCGATGACGCCTTCTATGGTTTCATGCCGGTCTTTGAACTGAAAACATATGAGGCAATGGAAAGCATTAAGGAACATCTCAACCCGGGCGGAATCTATTGTGCCAATCTGCCGGGATATATGGATCTCAATGAATCCGAATATCTCCTGCGGACACTGAAAACAGCACAGCAGGTCTTCCGGCATGTGCTGCTGGTTCAGGCATATACCCTGGGATCGGATATTACATGCAATTATGTCATGTTCGCCTCGGATACCTGTGATCATCTGAGCGATATGATGGAATACGATGTTTCCGGCTGCGATGTTATTTATGATGAAGAACTGGATGATCTGAGAGAAAACTATGACTTCTGAAAAATGAGACGGAATCCCGTCTCATTTGTTTTCATTTTCCGGAAGATAGAAGATCTGTTCCCCTTCTTTTGACAGCATGTAATTGCCTCTGGCATAGCTCTGGACATAATCCGGATCCGCCAGCTTCTCACGTTCCTTGAGCAGGTAGGCACTTTCATCCTGCACTTCCTGATATTTCTGCTGTACTTCCACCAGCTGCTTTCTCAATTCAACCGTGGTATAGATTTCACGAGCCACTTCCGCCAGCAGGAATACGGAAGCCGCAATGACGATATAGCAGATCAGACGCAGAAACGGCGTCATTTTTCTTTTCTTTTTTTTCTTCTGAACTTTCTTTTCTTCAGCCATTTCCCTTGTTACTCCACGTCCTTTTTATAGCATGTTTGTTCTTCGTCTTCAAGCAGGGGTGCCTGCTGGATTCTGCTTTCTCCCACTACTTCATACAGATCTGCGGCATCCTTCTTTCGCTTCACATCTTCCGTGGAAAGCACGCGGATCTTCAGAACCCGGCTGCCGAATGTGATTGTCACAATATCGCCGGTCTTTACTTCCGCGGAAGGCTTGACCACTCTGCCGTTGATTTCCACACGCTCATTCAGTGCCAGTTCCTTGGAAACGGTCCTGCGCTTCAGAATTCTTGATACTTTCAGATATTTGTCGATTCTCATGACCGCAGCGCCTCCTTTGCCTTCATAATCATTTCCGTTACCAGATTCAGACTGTTCTTTTCAATCGGTACCGATGCAATAATACTCTGATTTGCGTATTTCAGGGCAATATCCTTTGACAGAGCAGAGAATATTTCAAACAGCTTTACGCCGTCAATCCGCTGTGAGAAAGGAACAGAGAATGTCACCTCATGCTTTCCTTTGAATTCCCGGTAGCTGAGCACATCCGGACTGCTGATCAGAATATCCAGACTGTGCTTGTCAAACAATGCCTGCACTTCCTCCGGCAGTCTTCCGTACTGGTCAATGACCTGTTCCTTCAGTTCATTCAGATCATCCAATGTACCTGTCTTATCAATATTCTGATACATGCCGAGCTTATCATAATCATCCGGCGCGAATTTCTCCGGAATGTAGCTGCTGCGGGCAACGTTCGCATGTTTCAGCTCCGCGGGTTTTTCCTTCACAATGCCTTTCTTCCGCTCGATCGCTTCATTGAGCATCTCGATATACATATCAATACCGACGGTATCGATAAATCCGGACTGTTCCGGTCCGAGCAGATCACCGGCACCTCGGATGGTAAGATCCCGCATGGCAATCCTGTATCCGCTTCCGAGCTTTGCGAATTCCTTGACTGCCTGAAGGCGTTTGGATGCGACTTCCGACAGCTGACGGCGCGGCGGAACAAGCAGATAGGCATAGGCGACCCGGTCGCTTCTGCCGACTCTTCCCTTGATCTGATAAATCTGGGACAGACCGAAATCCTGGGCGTTGTCGATCAGGATTGTATTGGCGTTCGGTATATCAATGCCGTTTTCGATGATCGTCGTGCATACCAGCACATTGAGCTCATGATTCTCAAACTGCAGCATCACATCCTCAACCGCTTCCCGGTCCATCTTTCCGTGCACGATACCGATTCTGGCGTCGGGAATACTTGTCTGCAGCGTTCTTGCGACATTGTAGATCTCGGAAATATTGTTGTAGAGATAGAATACCTGACCGTTTCTTGCGAGCTCCTTTTCAATCGCATCCGTGATCAGGCCTCTGTTTTTTTCAACGACATATGTCTGCACGTTGTAGCGGTTGTTCGGAGGCGTCTCCAGCTGGGACAGCTGACGGATGCCGATCAGCGACATCTGCAGGGTTCTGGGAATCGGAGTAGCGCTTAATGTCAGCACATCGATGCTGTTTTTCAGTTCCTTGATCTTTTCCTTATGTTCCACGCCGAATCTCTGTTCCTCATCGACCACCAGCAGTCCGAGGTCTTTGAAAATGACATCGGAAGAAAGAATGCGGTGGGTTCCGATCAGAATATCAACGGTTCCGTCCAATGCTCCGCGCAGGGTATTGCGCACGTCCTCCGGCTTTACATACCGGTCCAGAACCCGGACGGTAAACGGATAGTTCTTAAACCGTTTTGAGAATGTGCGGAAATGCTGTTCCGCCAGAATTGTTGTCGGACACAGTACGGCTACCTGCTTGTTTTCCGATGCAGCCTTGAAGGCGGCGCGGATTGCAATCTCGGTCTTTCCGAATCCGACATCCCCGCAGACCAGACGGTCCATCGGCTTGTCGGTTTCCATATCCTTTTTCACATCTTCCACGGCCGTCTTCTGATCCGGCGTCAGTTCATACTCAAATTCATTCTCAAATTCTCTCTGGAGCTCGCTGTCCGGTTGGAATGCGTAGCCGATATGTTCTTCTCTTGCGGCATACAGTTCAACCAGCCGGTCCGCAATATCGGTGATATTTTCTTCCAGACGCTTCTTTGTCTTTTCCCATTCCTTACTGCCGAGCTTGTTCAGTTTCGGCACAACGCCTTCTCTGGAAACAAACTTGCGGACCAGGCGGAACTGTTCCAGCGGAACCAGAAGCTCCGCATTGCCGCGGTATACAATTCTCAGAAAATCACGCATGACTCCCTGGACTTCTCTTGTTTCGATTCCGATATACTGGCCGACACCGTGCTGGGCATGCACGATATAATCACCCGGCTCCAGTTCCTCGTAGCTGTGGATCACTTCGGCACTGCGGAATTTCTTTTCATATCTGCCGGTATGTCTGCGCACTTCAAACAGTTCAGACGAAGTTACCACCGTCAGATTGATGGGCGTGCAGCTGAATCCTTCGCTTAACGGATCCACCAGGATATTGAATCCTTCCCGGATTTCTTCATCGGAGAGAATCAGCTGATAGGGGATATGATTGTTCACACAGACATCGATCAGCCTGCCTGTTTCCTTTTCATCCAGACAGAACAGAATCCTGCCCCTGTTTCTCAATAATTCCAGACGCAGCTCCAGTGATTCATTCGGAAGATGCACTTCATAGATATTGGCAATGTTATCCGCAAACGGATCTTCTTTGATTTTCCTGCATTTCGGCGCAATATCGGATAATTCATGCCATACAGCGAATCTTGCCGGCATTTTCTTTTCCTGCACCATTTCCTGGATATAGGATGTCGTATCTTCAATCAGATGCTTTGTATAGTCCCGGATCAGATCTTCATCCGACCAGATGACAAGGGGATGATCCATATAGTCCCATAAGCCGTATGTCTTTTCCACATAGGCCATATAAGGATACAGCCTGGTTTCCCTGACGCCTGCTTCAATCAGCGACAGATCAGACTCCACGGATGCGGACAGAATCGGATCGTTCTTTTCCTCCAGCATGATCCGGCATTTTTCCATGATCTGTACGGTTTCTTTTTCACCGAACAGCACTTCGCTTGCCGGAACGATTCTTACCTGATCCGTCTGAACCGATGTCTTCTGATTCAGCACATCAAAGAAACGGATGGATTCGATTTCATCGTCAAAGAATTCAATTCTGACCGGCTGCTCATAATTGATGGAATAGATATCCACGATTCCGCCTCTGGCCGCAAAGCTCAGCGGCTGGTCAATATGGGCCGTACGGTAATAACCGCCTTTCTGCAGTTTCTGAAGCAGATCATCCATGTTCATCGTGTCCCCGACCCTGAGATTCAGACAGCAGTCTGAAAACTCCTGTACGGAAGGCAGATGACGCAGAACGCCGGAAGGGCAGGTAATGATGACCTGGTCCGGATTCTTCAGCAGGGATGCCAGTGTTTCCACTTTATTGGCTGTCATTTCCGGAGATGCGGCGATCGCTTCGACACGGAGGGATTCATCCGCGCCGAAAAGAGCGCACTCATCCTCTGACAGAAGGGATGATACCCTCTCATAAAGACGCTGCGCACTGTAAAGGTTATTTTTGATGACCAGAATAGGTCTCGGATTCTTTCTGTAGGAGACACTGATGATCAGTGCTTCCTGGATCAGTGAGGAAAGGGGAAGCGTCCCTCTTCCGTGATCCAGTATCTCCACAGCGGGATTCGAAACGAATTCCGGCATCAGTCTGTTCAGAATTCCTTCTCTGCTCACTGTTCCTCTTTTTTCTTTTCTTTCCGGTTATACCGGTTCATCACTGTTTCCATCGGCAGATACGCCCAGGCATATGCCGCATCCGCGGCTGTCTGCAGAATTTCCTGAAACAGCTCACGTTCCGCTTTTGCGACGGGAGACAGCACATAATCCGGTACATTTCCGCTCTTATCGTGTCCGACGCCGACACGGATTCTGGAAATCTGTTCGGTATGCATTGCCTGCAGAATGGACTTCATTCCGTTCTGACCGCCCGAGCTTCCGTTTTTCCGGATTCTCAGGGATCCGACCGGCAGATCCATATCATCATGGATGATCAGCACATCCTCCGGGGCAATCTTGTAGAAATCCACTGCCTGTATCACTGCGCTGCCGGAGCGGTTCATAAATGTCAGCGGCTTCATCAGAAGCACCGGCTGTCCTTCGATCCTGACCGTTGCCGTCAATGCATTCCATTTTTCCGTTCTGATGTCTGCCCCGCATTTTGCGGCAAGCAGATCCATTGCCATAAAACCGCTGTTATGTCTTGTGTTCTCGTATTCTTTTCCGGGGTTTCCGAGTCCTGCGATCAGTTTCATTCTGCTTCCCCGTTTTCTTTTTTCTCTGTCTCTTCCGTTACTTCTTCTTCATTATCCGGATCTGTATCTGCTTCGGATTCCTCTTCTGCAAATTCATCCTCTGTTTCTTCTTCCTCATCTTCCGGCAGAACAATTCCGACTTCTTTCAGCCATCTCTGACCGAGGTTGGAACTGCTGAAGGATTTCAGCCACGGTACCTGTTCTTCGAACAGTTCTTCATCATTCTGCTGGAGGGCAATGCCTGCCATCATCGTGGAACTGATATTCTTATAAATACCGATCAGCTGCTTGCTATATCGAAATTCACCGTAATCTCCGGAATCCATTTTTTCATACATGGACCGGCCGAGGTCTTCCTGTTTGTAATAGTACTTTTTCAGAGCCTTGCCGAGTTCATGAAACAGATAGGGTTCAAAGATCTCATCATATTTTGAAATCTCAGCATAATATTCATCCATGAGATCCATGCGCTCCGCATAATACAGTCGGTTCGGTGTCGCCATGCACAGATAGAAGAAAGAATCTTCATGTTCGCCGATAGTATTCTTCTTTCCGTTTGTCAGAAGCGGCTGGATATCAAGACTGTGCAGGGTGTCATGAAAAATCTCATCCTCTCCGTGATATGCGGCTGCCCACATCTGGATGATTTTGTATTTGCATACATATACGGGATCTCTTTCCGATTCTATTACTTCTTTCAGATCACTGAACAGCTGTTCCTTGTCATTGAAGTTCTGCAGAACCCTGTTCAGGTCCCTGCTTTTCTGAGCTCTTTTGCCGAGTCCGATGTTGGAGTAAATCATATAGAAGATCAGAAATATCAATACGATCATTGGAAGATTCATAATTTGTACGCTCCTTTTTCGTTTCACAAGTATATCACAGCATATGTAAGCCGGATGCATTACACATATCCTGTTTTCATGCATTTTCTGCATATTTTTTTCAAAACAGGTCGTTGACTTTTACATATGCCTTCTGTATTATATATTAGCATTTGTTCTTATGTAAAAAAACGGAGGTGGCATGAATGAAAAGAACATACCAGCCGAGCAAGAGAAAAACTAAAGCGACTCACGGATTCAGAGCCAGAATGGCAACTGTCGGCGGTCGTAAGGTCTTAGCTAGACGCAGAGCCAAGGGCAGAAAGGTATTATCTGCTTAAGGAACCACCCAAAGGTGGTTTTTTTTCGCGGTAATTGTTAAAGTACATATATGAAAAAGAAGAACAGGGTCCGTAAATCACAGGAATTTCAGAAACTGATCCATGGCGCAAAGAAAAAGGCGAACGGAAGTTTTGTTCTCTACTACGCTCCGAAGAAGGAAGAAGAAGCCAGAATCGGCGTTTCCCTTTCCAGAAAAATGGGAAAAGCGGTGGACAGAAATCTGTATAAAAGGCAGATCCGCATGATGTGTCAGGAACTGATTGATTTCCGGACATATCCGAATGACTGCATTATTATCGCCAGATTCGGCTATAAGGAACGGTCGTATCTGAACAATAAAAATAGCTTGGAAAAAATCCTGTTAGACGCTATAATACAGTAGCGTTTTTATATTTATATATTAAGGAGAGTCTATGAAGCTCAACACGTCACAAAAAAGACTGCTGGTAATGGGAGTACTGATCGTATTCACACTCAGCGCTTCCGGCTGCCGTATTCCTACGGATGAGACCGGTGCGATAAAGCAAATCACTTCTTCTACAACCTTCGGTGAAATTATGAGCACCGAGAGCTGGTTCAGTGCAATCTTCGTATGGCCGCTTTCCCAGCTGCTGAACTGGGTCACACCGAAAATCGGCGTCGGCGGTGCAATTGCACTTGTCACAGTCTGCGTCAATCTGATCCTGATGGCATTCACGCTGAAATCAACTATTGCCAGCCAGCAGATGCAGCTGATTCAGCCACAGCTTGAAAAGATCCAGAGAAAATATGAAGGCAGAGATGATGACGCATCCAAGATGCGCATGGCAAATGAAATGAATGCCCTGTACAAGAAATATGATGTGAATCCGTTCTCCATGATTCTTGTCACATTCCTTCAGTTCCCGATCATCATCGCTATGTACCAGTCCGTACAGCGTTCCGCCGCAATCAAGAACGGAACATTCCTCGGTCTCTCCCTGGAACAGACACCTCTGGCAGGCATGAGAAACGGACAGTATCTCTACATTATCATCTGGCTGGTTATGGGTTTATTCCAGTTTGTATCAATGATGCTGCCGCAGAAGATGGCAGAAAAGAAAGCAAAGGAAGAAGCTGAAAAGCATCACCGCCGTCCGGAAAAATCCGCTCAGTCTTCTCAGAATAAGATGATGCAGATTTACATGATGGGTATGATCATGGTATTCGGTCTGATGTGGCCGACAGCCATGACAGTATACTGGGCAATCAATTCACTCGTTACCATCGCTAAGACTTATCTTGTTCAGAAGATGATTGAAAAGAAAAATGAAGGAGCAGCCGCATGAACAACTATACAGGAAAAACATTGGAAGAACTGCTTGCGGCCGCAGCAGAAGAAAAAGGTGTTGCTGTTGAAGAACTGACCTATTTTGTCACAGAAGAAAAGAAGGGACTTCTCGGAATCGGATCATCCGTATCCGCGGATGTCTACTGCATGGATGATGTCAAGGAATTCCTGTTCGACTATATCGGCAATTTCTTTACCGGAATTGATCAGGATATCGAAGTCGGTATTGAAGAGAAGGATAACGGATTCATTGTCCGTCTGAATGCAGAAAACAACGCAGTACTGATCGGTAAAATGGGAAAAACACTGGCTTCCCTGAATACAGTTGTCCGCGGTGCGGTAAACAACGAGTTCAGAAAGAGAATCGATGTCCTGGTTGATGTCAACGATTACAAAGAAGACAGGTATTCCAGACTCCGTTCCATCGCCAGAAAAACAGCCAAGCAGGTACAGCGTACACATGTCGATGCCGAACTTGATCCGATGCCGAATGATGAGCGCAAAATCATCCACAAGTATCTGAATAACTGGCACAACATCAGAACCGAGAGCGAAGGCGAAGGTTCTGCCCGTCATCTGTGCATCAAATACGTGCCGGATGAAGAAACCGCTGAAGAAGCCGAATAACCAATGAAAACAGGTGTGAAATTCACATCTGTTTTTTTTCCACAATTTTAAACAGTTTCAACATCTTATTTATGTCTTTCCGGAGTCTTTTCCACGCAGTTTTCACAGCAGATAAAAATATTTTTTCCACAATTGTGGAAAATTGTTAATTTACAGATAAATGCGGTATTTATGCCTTTTTCTGATGTTGATAAAATGTTATCTGTATTTGTTCTGTTTCTGTTTTTCCACAAAATACGCACTTATTCACAGTGTGGATAATATATCAACATTTTCTCCACATTATATTTTGTTTAAAATTGTGGAAAACTTCGAATTTTCCTTTATTTATGTGCTTACATTTTCTGAATGCTTCTGTGGATAAAAAATTTAGCAACAATTTTATTGTGGTAATTTCATGTGCACATGCTTAAAATTGTAACTGCACAAAAGAATTATCGTCAGAGGTTTTACTGGATTATGAGCACGCGTGAACAATATTTAAAAGATGTCTGGGATCAGGCAATTCAATATCTTCTTCAAAATGAAATATTGGAATCGGAAATCATCAATACGTTTTATTCATCCTGTTTTCTGAAGGAACTGAATGACGCAAAAGCAATTGTGATTGCACCTAATATTATTTCAAAGCAGATAGTCAGAGCCGATTATATTCAGACAGCTCTGATCAGTGTTCTCGGACTGACATCACCGGTACAGGTCGATATCATGCAGGAATCCGAACTCAGAACACTGAAGTTTGTGCAGGAAACACCTGTGCATATCATTGATGATTCCGATTTTTCAAGCATGCCGATTCAGTCAGACAGAACATTTGATAATTTCGTTGTCGGAGACTGCAACAGGGAAAGCCAGGCTGCTGCTCTGGCATGTGCCTATAATCCGGGAAAATACTTTAATCCTCTCTTTATCTACGGAAACTCCGGATTGGGAAAAACACATCTTCTGATGGCTATCGGCAATTATGTAAAGAAAGCTTATCCCGATAAGAAAGTTTATTACATCGAATCCCTGAAGTTTGTAGATAAGGTCGTACGGGCAATCCAGAATAATAAAATTGATGTCTTCAAGCAGTATATGTGTTCCATGGATCTGCTTCTGATCGACGATATCCAGTTCCTTGCCGGAAAAGAGAAGTCTCATGAGATTTTCTTCTCCATATACAATGAACTTGTCAACAACCGCAAGCAGGTCTGCATCGCTTCCGACCGGCAGCCGAAGGAAATCAAAGGTCTGGAAGACAGACTGATCAGCCGTTTTTCCAGCGGTCTTTCCGTCGGCATTGATTCTCCGGAATTTGAAACATCGCTTGCTATTCTGAGAATGAAGATTAAAAACAGCGGCAGTGATATTAATGATATCGATGAACAGGGACTTTCCTATATTGCCAGCAATTTTTCCGGCAATGTCAGAGACCTGGAAGGGGCATGGAACCGTGTTCTTTTCTATGCAATTATGTTCCAGCAGGACAAGACGACCATACATTTCGAAACAGTTGTCAATGCGCTCAGAAATCAGGCTGTCGTATCTGACAAGACCGGGCTTTCACCATCCAAGATTATTGCCTGCGTCGCAGATTATTACGGCCTGACACGCCAGCAGATCAAAGGAAAGACAAGAACAAAGAATATTTCCAATGCACGTCATATCTCTATTTACATGTGCAGAAAGCTTCTTGATCTTCCATATATCAAGATCGGTGAGGAGTTCGGCGGAAGAGATCACGCGACTGTTATCAGCGCATGCCGGAAAGTCGAAAAACAGATTAAGAAGGATCCGGTATATGCACAGGCAGTCAATGATATCGAACGGCTGATCAACAGCTGACTGTCCACAGATTCATCCACTTTAAATCAACACATTCAGAGTGATAAAATAATTGAGTATTATGCGGAAATCTGATGGTTTTCCACAATTTCCACATACTTAATAGTAATAAGATTAAAAAGAAATATATACGCGAGGAGGCACACAGCTTATGAAAATGACAAT
The DNA here is from genome assembly GCA_015058875.1 of Erysipelotrichaceae bacterium. Lineage (GTDB taxonomy): Bacteria > Bacillota_I > Bacilli_A > Erysipelotrichales > Erysipelotrichaceae > Bulleidia. The sequence continues at coordinate 45,584 of SVBN01000011.1, forward strand.
TTCCAAAAAGGGATTATATGAAGGATTGGAGACCGCTGCGAAAGCAATTTCTCCGAATTCACCTGTTCCGGCATTATCCGGAATCAAAATCGAAGCAGAAGAAAATTCGCTGATTCTGACAGGAAGCGATGCGGATGTTTCCATCAGATACGTACTCACAAATGAAGAAAATGAAGATCTGAAGCTGAATGTCATTGAGACAGGCGCAGTTGTCGTTGATTACAGATATCTTCTTGAGATTGTCAGGAAAATCGAATCGGAAGAAATCCAGATTGAGATCCTCGACGGAACGCTGACACGTTTCTCGGGAGGAAGCGCTGAATTCAAGATCAACGGTTTCAGAGCTGAATCCTATCCGGAAATTGATTTTTCAAAGCCCGGCAACACCTTTACGATCGGTTCCGGAGTTCTGAGTGAGATTATTGAAGAAACAGCGTTTGCGGCCAATTCAAAGGATACAAGACTGGTTCTGACAGGCGTGAACTTCAATTCCGACGGAACAAAGATTATATGCACGGCTACAGATTCCTATCGTCTGGCAAGAAAGATCGTTCCGGTTGAATCCGAACCTTTCAAGATTACCGTTCTTGCAAAGAGTCTGAATATGGCAAGATCCATCTTCGGTTCAAAGGAAGCCGATGTTGAAATTTCACTGAATGATAAGAAGATTCTCTTCTCTTCTTCCGGAATTATCATGCAGACAAGGCTTCTTGAAGGAACATTCCCGGAAACAGACAGACTGATTCCTGCGGAATTCTCAAGGGAACTGGTTGTCAACCGGAGAATGCTGATCAGTGCGATCGACCGTACTTCATTTATCAAGACGGATAATATGTTCATCATCAGAATGCAGATCAGCGGAAATGAAATTCTTCTGACAACGAAATCACAGGAGATCGGCGAATCGCATGAAGATCTGATTGCCGAAAGCTACACCGGGGATCCGATCGATATCAGCTTTACCGGAAACTATGTATCCGATGCTGCAAAAGCACTGAATACAGACAATATCCGGATCAGATTTACCGGGGATATGAAACCGTTTATCCTGGTAAATGACGGAAATGATGATTCCGTGCTGCAGCTTGTCCTGCCGGTCAGAACTTACAATTAATTAATGAAAAACAGTGCCTGAAATCAGTAAAAAACAGGCACTTTTATTATTGTATTTCAATGACCTTGAAAGGGCATAATTATCACATTTTTTGACATTTTTGTGATATAATTTTATGAGCCTGCGAAGGCTTTTTAAGGAGTTATGAAATGAATGAAATAAGCTCCCAGTATATTACTCTGACGCAGTTTCTGAAAATGCAGGGATTCGCTTCTACCGGCGGTCAGGCAAAATTCCTTGTTAAGGAACTGGATATCAGTGTGAATGGTGAAAAAGAAGACCGGAGAGGCAGAAAACTCTATCCCGGAGATGTTGTGATTGTTGACGGAAGAAAGTTTGTTATCGGATGATCGTTAAAAATCTGAGGCTGAGAAATTTCAGAAATTATGAGAAAACCGAGCTTGTTCTGAATCCCAGAATGAATCTGATCACTGGTGAAAACGCCCAGGGAAAAACAAACCTGCTGGAGAGTCTGGTTGTGCTTTCCCTGACAAGATCGCATCGTATCAGTTCAGATAAACAGATGATCCGGCATGAAGCGGAATTTGCGGAAATCGGATGCATTTTTGAAGACGGGACAGACAAGCGGATTGATGTCATTATTCATCCGGAAGGAAAAACGCTGCTTGTGAAGAAACAGCCGGTAAAGAAAAGCAGTGAATTCATCGGTCTTCTGAATGTCATTCTTTTTTCTCCGGATGATATGGGAATATTTACCGATGCACCGAGAGAAAGAAGAAAAATGCTGAACCAGGAAATAACAAAAGTATCTCCCGGTTACCTCAGTGCTCTGTCCGGATACCAGAATCTTCTGAAGAACAGAAATATTCTTCTGAAACAGGAACATCCGGATATCAGATATCTTGATGTTCTGGATGAACAGATGATCGGATTGTCTGTAAAAATCATTCAGGAAAGAAGAAGGTTTGTATCCTATATCAATTCAAGGATGCCGGAATACTACCGCAATATTTCCGGCAGCGATCTGACGGGAGTTATCAGATATCTTTCGATAGCGGACGAGTCCGATGACATTGAAGGTCAGCTTCGTGATCTGTATATGAATATGAGGCTGAGAGATCTTGAATACCATGTCACGGGAAACGGCGTTCACCGTGAAGATATTGAATTTGATCTTGACGGAATGAATGTGACTCTTGCCGCAAGTCAGGGACAGAAGCGGATGATTCTGCTTTCATTCAAACTTGCATTAATGAATTTTGCGGAAGAATTATCAGGGAAAACACCGGTACTTCTTCTTGATGATGTTCTGTCGGAATTGGATCTTATCAGACAGCAGCGTCTGATTCAGATGATTCAGAACAGATGTCAGTGCATTATTACGGCTACAGAATATCCTTCTTTTCTGAAACAGCATGAAATAACGGAATTCTGCATCGAAAACGGAACGATTGTAAATAAAACTGAAGGAGGATTGCTATGAGTGAAGAAACAAATATTTCAGAAGCGGTAATCGGTGAGGAAATGGATATAAAAGTAACTCACGAATACAGTGATGAAGATATCCAGGTGCTTGACGGTCTGGAAGCTGTCAGAAAGCGTCCCGGAATGTATATTGCGTCCACTTCAGAAAAAGGTCTTCATCATCTTGTATGGGAAATCGTAGACAACGGTATCGATGAAGCGATGGCAGGCTATGCGACAACCATCCGCGTCACCGTTGATAAGGATAATATCATCAAAGTCGAAGATGACGGCCGCGGCATGCCGACAGGCATTAATGCCAAAACTGGCAAGTCAACGATTGAAACAATTTTTACAGTGCTTCATGCCGGCGGAAAATTCGGCGGAGGTGCATATAAAGTTTCCGGTGGTCTGCATGGCGTCGGTGCCTCTGTTGTCAACGCACTTTCCGAATGGCTGGAAGTTCATGTTTATCATGAAGGCAGCGAATATTATGTCCGTTTTGAAAACGGCGGACACGCAGTTGAACCTCTGAAGAGAATCGGCGACTGTCCGGCAGATAAACATGGTTCCACGGTTCTTTTCAAAGCGGACCCGCTGATTTTTACGGAAACCACCGTATATAACCATGACACGCTGCGTGACCGTCTGAGACAGCTTGCTTTCCTGAATAAAGGCATCCGTCTGATTTTCTGCGATGAAAGAGAAGAAGAACCCGGAAAGAGAGAACATGTATTCCTGTTTGAAGGCGGCCTGAAGGAATATGTAGCTTATCTGAATAAAAACAGAACAAGCATTCATCCGGATATCATCTACTGCGAAGGATATGAACAGAATATCCAGGTAGAAGTAGCCGTGCAGTATAACGACGGATACAATCCGAGTGTTTATACCTTCTGCAATAACATCAATACGGCAGAAGGCGGAACGCATGAAGAAGGATTCCGTATGGCACTGAACCGTGTCATCAATAAATATGCACGCGAAAACGGCTTTCTGAAGGAAAAGGATGATAATCTGACCAGTGATGACTGCAAAGAAGGAATCACTGCCGTAATCAGTGTCAAGCATCCGGATCCGCAGTACGAAGGACAGACAAAAACAAAACTCGGCAATTCCGAAGTAAGAAAGATTGTATCTGATATCTTCGGCAGTCAGCTGGAACGCTTCCTGATGGAAAATCCCGATGAAGCAAAGATCATCATGGAAAAGGCTACCCTTGCGTCCCAGGCCCGTATGGCAGCCAAGAAGGCAAGAGAACTGACCAGAAGAAAGAGCGGATTGGAAATCAGTTCACTGCCCGGAAAACTTGCGGACTGCTCTTCCAAGGATGCATCGATCTGTGAAATCTATATCGTCGAGGGTGACTCCGCCGGCGGTTCCGCAAAGCAGGGAAGAGATTCGCATTATCAGGCAATCCTGCCGCTGAGGGGCAAGATTCTGAATGTTGAAAAGGCACGTCAGCACAGAGCATTTGAAAACGCGGAAATCAGATCAATGATTACGGCATTCGGATGCGGCGTCATGGATGAAGTGGATACTTCCAAGCTTCGTTATCATAAGATCGTCATCATGACCGATGCCGACGTCGACGGTGCCCATATCAGAACACTGCTTCTGACATTCTTCTACCGTTATCTCAGACCGATTCTGGAAGAAGGATATGTATATATCGCACAGCCGCCTCTTTACAAAGTACAGAAGGGAAATACGGTCAGATATGCATATACGGACCGTCATCTGGAAGAAGTAAAGCGGGAACTCGGCGACCGTATCAGCATTCAGCGATATAAAGGTCTCGGTGAAATGGATCCCGAACAGCTCTGGGAAACAACCATGGACCCGAAAAACCGTACACTGATCCGTGTCAATGTCGATGATGCGGAAGCGGCGGATCAGGCTTTCAGCATGTTAATGGGTGAAGAAGTGGAACCCAGAAAGAATTTCATTATTGAAAATGCGAAGTTTGTTGAAAATGTAGATATTTAAGAGGGGGTGAAAATATGGCTAGAGAAGATGAATTCATGGAATTTGATGAAGAAAATTTTGACCCCGGAAATATTACCGAAACGGAACTGACAAAGGAAATCAAGCGTGACTTCCTGGAATATTCCATGTCGGTCATTATGTCCAGAGCTCTTCCGGATGTCAGGGACGGACTGAAACCTGTACAGAGAAGAATTCTGTTCGCAATGAATGAGATGAACAACGGACCTGACAAGCCGCATCGCAAATGTGCGCGTATTGTCGGTGATACGATGGGTAAATATCACCCGCACGGAGACAGTTCCATTTACGGTTCTCTTGTATACATGGCGCAGCCTTGGAATATGAGAGCTGTTCTTGTGGACGGACACGGCAATTTCGGATCCATGGACGGTGACGGTGCTGCGGCAATGCGTTATACCGAAGCACGTATGGCCAAGATTTCCGTGGAAATGCTGAGAGATCTGGATAAGAACACTGTCGACATGGTGGACAACTATGACGGTGAGGAAAAAGAACCTTCCGTTCTGCCGGCCCGCTTCCCGAATCTGATCGTCAACGGATCCAGCGGTATCGCTGTCGGTATGGCAACCAACGTTGCGCCCCATAATCTCGGTGAAACCATTGACGGCATTATTGCTGTAATGGAAAATCCGGAGATTACCGGAACGGACCTGATGGAATACATTAAAGGTCCGGACTTTCCGACCGGAGCATATATTCTCGGACGTACCGGTATCAGAAATGCATTTGAAACCGGCAGAGGTACGATCGTTATGCGCGGACGTACCAGAATCGAGGAAATGCCGAACGGAAAATCCAGAATCGTTATTTATGAGATTCCCTACATGGTCAATAAGGCTGCCATGGTGGAACGCATTGCGTCTCTTGCAAGAGACAAGATCATTGAAGGCATTACCGATATCCGTGATGAATCCAATATGAACGGTATCCGTGTCGTCATTGAACTGCGCAAGGATGTCCAGCCGGAAGTATTGATGAACCAGCTGTACAGAATGACGCCGCTGCAGTCCAACTTCAGCGTCAATAACGTCATCCTTGTCAACAATGTTCCGAAGACACTCGGTATGAAGGATATGATTATCGAATATGTCATGTTCCAGGAAGAGGTTATTGAACGCCGGACAAGATATGATCTTGAAAAGGCACAGGCAAGAGCTCATATACTGGAAGGTCTGCGTATTGCGGTAGATAATCTGGATGAAATCATTCATACGATCCGTGATTCCAAGGATGCGAATGAAGCAATGCCGAGACTGATGGAAAGATTCGGACTGGATGAAATCCAGGCAAAGGCAATCCTGGATATGCAGTTCAGAAGACTGACCGGTCTGGAACGCGAAAAGATTGAAAATGAATATCAGGATCTTCTGATTAAGATTGCGGATTATGAAGATATTCTTGCCCACAAAGAAAGAGTCGAAAGCATTCTGAAAGACGAGCTTCTTGAAATCAAGGCAAAATACGGAGATGCAAGAAGAAGCGAGATTATCGATGCACCGACGGATATGGAAGATGAAGATCTGATTCCGGTGGAAGATGTCATCATTACTCTTTCCAGCAACGGATATATCAAGAGAATCTCTTCTGATACCTACCGCGTGCAGAACCGCGGCGGCAAAGGCATTAAGGGAATGGATCTGAATAAAGATGATGTTATCGATCAGTTCATCAGCATGTCGACGCATGATCATCTGCTGGTATTCTCAAGTCTGGGAAGGGTATACAGAATCAAAGGCTACAATGTGCCGGCATACGGAAGAACTTCCAAAGGCATTCCGATTGTCAATCTGCTCAAATTTGATAAGAACGAAAGCGTTAAGGCTCTTGTACCCTACAGTAAGGATGCCAGTGCAAAATATCTGTTCTTTGCGACAAAGAACGGTCTGATCAAGCGCACGCCGGTGGAAGAGTTTGAAAATATCAACCGGAACGGCAAGATTGCGATTGTTCTGAATGAAGGTGATGAACTTGCATTCGTCAAAGGCACAAGCGGAAATGATGAAATCATTCTTGCATGTACCAACGGCAAGGCAATCAGATTCAACGAAGAAAATGTCCGTTCCATGGGAAGAACAGCCCGCGGCGTCAGAGGCGTCAATACTGACGGCGGAACTGTAATCGGCATGGCAACGAATAAAGAGGGTACTTACATTCTTACAGTTACGGAAAAGGGATTCGGAAAGAAATCGCTGCTGGATGACTTCCGGATGACAAACCGCGGCGCAAAGGGCGTCAAGGCTCTGAATGTGACGGACAAAACAGGCAATCTGGTGTGCATGAAAGCAGTCAGCGGTGATGAAGACTGCATGATCATGACGGATGACGGTATTCTGATTCGTATATCTCTGAAAACTGTATCCGTATACGGAAGAGGCGCACAGGGTGTCAAGCTGATCCGGATCGGCGAAAATAACAGAGTTTCAAATGTAGAAGTGCTTGAATCAAGCAATGATCCGGAAGCGGAAGAGACTGCAGAAGAAGTACCTGAAGCAACGGAAGAATAAGAGTTAAAGATGATCTGAAATACGGTCATCTTTTTTTATATGAAAAAGTGAAGCTTTTCTGGCTTCACTTATTTTGATTTCTTTGATTTCTTCTTTTTTGAAGATTTATCTTTCTTACCTTCTTTTGAATCCTTGTTTTTATCTTTCTTTTTCTTTTCTTTTTCCGGCTTTTTCTCTTCTTTGCTTTCTCCCTGTATATCTTTCATTATGAGATCGGAAATATATTTTTTCAGGCTTTTCTGGCTTTCAAGCCATGAGATAATATCAGCTTCCTGTTCGATATTGTAACGAATGGAAAAAGAGCGATAATTCTGACGATTGTAAGCGTTGTTGTACTCAAGCTTCTTTGCATAGCTTTTCTTATGATCGGGCATTCAGAATCTCCAAAGATATTATCTTTTTTTTTACTTTATCTGAATTCATTATAGCACAGGGATTTTTTCTGATTATACCGGATACTCAGTATTCTTCCGAAAGACGATATCCATCAGGCGTATTGATCAGATTCATTTCATATATTTCAGATGATACGGAACCTTCCACGTTGGTCAGAATATTCAATCTGACATTGTCTCCGGTATCTTCTGCCGCAACAATATACGATGTATTGAATTCCGTTCCCGGAAGCACATACAGTTCCGTCAGGACACAGCAGAGCTGATCATCAATCATTTTATATACAGGTACCGATGAATTGAATGCCGTAGGATAATAATTTGATTTCAGAAAATCGGAAGTAAAAATGGATTCAGCAATTTCTTTTATATCGTCGATTGATTTCGGGGTATGATTTCCCATTCCGAGAACTTCATAATATCCCGGTTCAATTTCATCACCGAGCGATACATCAATCCCATAGAGCCAGTTGAGAACATCATACTGTCCCGGCAGCAGCTCATCCAATATCTGCTTATAAGTGCTGAAATCAGGATTATTCTGAACAACGCTTTCCGGATTAATATGGAATTCCAGTTTTCCGTTCAGCCAGAAACCGATGCGCTCCGGATGATATATTTTAAATACTGCGCTGTACTGATCATTAATATTGTATTTTCCGACATATGCGGTGTTGGTCAGCTGGTCATCATCCTTGATTTCTTCCAGATCTTTCAGAGAACTGATTTCCGGCAGAGAAGTGATGCCGATCGGCAGGGGCGGGATATATACCTGGTAGTATTCTCCTTTTTCACCTGTTTTATCGTAATTGTAATCATCGATGCATGACTGTATCATCTGCAGTTCCTTTTCTTCATCCGTCATATCATCTTCCTGAATCAGAATATCGGAAGGAACTGTTTCCGGCTGTTTTTCCGGTTTGGAACAGCCTGTTATCATCAGTGTCAGAATTATCAATGGCAGCAGTTTTTTCATAATATTACCGTCTTTCCTATTTCATAATAGTATCATTCCTCAGCCTTGACAAACATGTTTCCCGATGCCAAAATGAATCAGTAAAACGAAGAAGGGAACAAGTATTCCTGAAAATCAGTCTCAGAAAGCCGGTGGGTGATGCAAACCGGTCTGATATCAGAAAGAAATCCATCCCGGAGCGGGACCAATCATCCCCGGCACGTCCGTTACGCGTTAATGAAGAGGCAAATTGTTTCACGTGAAACAATTATGCAAATAGGGTGGCACCGCGTTTAACATCGTCCCTTGTCAGGATGATGTTTTATTTATAGGAGGCAGACATGATAGACATTAAACTGATTCGTGAAAATCCGGAGCTTGTCAAAGAAAATATCAGAAAGAAGTTCCAGGATGAAAAACTTCCGCTTGTGGATGAGGTTGCGGAACTGGATAAGAAATTCCGTGATTCCAAGACAAGAGCAGACTCCCTGAGAGGAGACAGAAACAGAATTTCCAAATCCATCGGTCAGCTGATGCGTGAAGGGAAACGTGAAGAAGCCGAAGCTGCGAAACAGCAGGTTAAAGATATGGAACAGGAACTTCTTGATCTTGAAAAGAAAGAAGAAGAATTCTCTGCTGTAATTAAGGAAAAAATGATGGTCATTCCGAACATTATTGATCCTTCCGTTCCGATCGGAAAAGATGACTCCGAAAACGTAGAAATTGAAAAGTTCGGTGAACCTGTCGTTCCTGATTTTGAAATTCCGTATCATACAGATATTCTTGCGGCACTGGACGGTATCGATCTTGACAGTGCAAGAAATACTTCCGGAAACGGCTTCTATTATCTGATGGGTGATGTTGCCAGACTGCATTCTTCCATTCTTGCATATGCACGCGATTTCATGATCAACAGGGGATTCACTTATTTCATTCCTCCGTTCATGATTCACGGCGATGTCGTCAACGGCGTCATGAGCTTCACGGAAATGCAGAATATGATGTATAAGATCGAAGGGGAAGATCTTTATCTGATCGGTACATCCGAGCATTCCATGATCGGACGCTTCATGGGAAGAACACTGAAAAAGGAAAATCTTCCTTATACTCTGACAAGCTACAGCCCCTGCTTCAGAAAAGAAGTCGGCGCTCACGGTATCGAAGAGCGCGGTCTGTACAGAGTACATCAGTTTGAAAAACAGGAAATGGTC
>SVBN01000012.1 GCA_015058875.1 Erysipelotrichaceae bacterium
CATCGGATATGTTCTCAATTCCGAACGCCGCAATGATCATATTTCCATTCTTCCAGCCTTTTACGACATCACGGTAATATTCACGGAAATCGCCTTCCGTGTCTTCGTAGGAAGAACGGGTATCCATATCAATCAGGTCTTGCGGCCTCAGCGTACCTTTTCCTTTCAGCACGAGATTGTTCACCGCATCGCAGAACACTTCCGGATAGCTGAGCAGGTTCTTTTCGGCAATGTCTTTTGTATTTCTTGGTTTCATTGTCAACCTCCTTCTACTATACATATACGCATTTCTTTTCCGAATCCCTCAAAATTTCCTGAAAAAAAAACAGAAAAAAGCCGTCAGTCACAGCAACTGACGGCTGAACAGAACAATTCTGCAGTTATTATTCGTCGTCTTCTCCTGCTTCAAACGATACATCATTCATCAGGACAATACCGTTTTTCGCTTCTTCTGCCGCATGACGGATATCTTCGATTCCGCAGTCCTCAGGCAGGGTTGCAGCCGCAATCAGCATCGGCAGGTTCATTCCCGCAAATACCCATGTGTTTGGTCTGGAGACGCACGGCGTTACCATCTGGTTCACGCTTCCGCCCATAATATCGGTGAAAATAAACACCTGGTCATTCTCGCCGACTCCTGCCCAGAACTTTTCCAGTTCCGGTTTGGGATCGAGATCATTTTCAAATGCATTGATTGCCGTAAAGCTGTCATCTGCCAGTCCGAAGTAAGACAGGGTGCTGCGCAGTCCGCCCGCAAGACCGAAATGGCTGATCAGAAGGGTTTTTCTCATAATAAGTATTTCCTCCGGTTTTCCATTTTTATTATAATGCGGCAAACGGAGGCTCTCCGCCATTGATTGCGTCAGAATTATGCTCAGATATGACGGATTCTGTGCCGGTATTTTTCCGTCAGCCTGCTGTTATCGTAAACATCAATATTCTGAGACTGGTAGACCGGCGGAACAATTCCCATTTCCAGGCATCTGCGCACTGTCTCGGATGCGGCAATGTTCACCAGCAGGAATCCCGCCATGCTGGAGGCAGGTCCTGTTTTCACGCCGCCGTATTCAAGCACACAGTCCCCTTCCGGGCAGCAGTTGTCCAATACCAGATCAGCGCATTCATACAGTTTCCTGCCGCTCGGATGACGGCTGGCCATTGTCTTTGAGACTTCCGCGGAAGTAATGGCCGCCGTAAAGATTCCCTCTTTCCGGCAGCGCATTGCCATTTCCAGCGGCATTGCATTTCTGCCCGAATTGGAACTGATAATCATGATATCGCCCGGCTGAATATCATATGTATCGAAAATGATGTCACTGACGCCGCAGAGCCGCTCAATTGCGCCCGAACGCTCCGCACCCTGAAACAGCAGGGTGTCATAGTCCATGATGCAGTTCACGTTTCCGAGTCCCCCGGCACGCGTGAACATTTCCATGCCGATCATATGACCGTGTCCGGTACCGAATGTATGAATGATCCTGTCTTCCTTTACGGTCCGGATCATCTCCGAGATCAGTATCTCCAGCGCTTTCTCATTCTTTTTTTCAACCGTTTCCAGAAGCTGTGCTGTTTTCAATGCATAGTCGTATTTCATTGTCACATCCCTCCGTTTTCAAGAATATAAATTTTCACGCAGGCAAGTCAATCGGCTGCGCAGACAAAAACCCGGCATTTTTACCGGGTTCACTTTTCAGTACTGATCTTCGTTCGGTGCAAGATCACGCTCATCTTCGTCGCTGATTTCCTCGATTTCTTCATCATCGTCATCATCATCGACATCGGTTACAGCGTGGAACTCATCGAATTTTCTGCGGCTGCGCAGATCCCACATGTTTCCCTTCAGAGATGCAAAACGGTTGTCCAGCATCAGTTCAGAGTAGAATGACGCTTTTTTTCTGCTCATTTTTTCGGCAGGAATTGTCATCCGTTCCGCCACCTCTTTCCAGAGGCTGGAAAAACTGGTTTCTGCCGGCAGCCCTGCCAGGATGCCGAAAGCAACGTCTGTCATTGTTTCTTTTGCCATAATAATATGCTTCTAATCCTCTCACATATGTACAGGCGCACTGACACCGATACTGTCAAGCGCATTTTTCAAGGTGATCTCACATGCCTTCACAAGAGCAAGACGCTGAGATGACAGTTCCGGATTATCCTGGTCAATAATCTTGCTGTCATTGTAATAGCTGTGGAATGCCTGGGCAAATCTGGCTATATAATTCACCATCTTATGGGGCAGTCTTGCCTCAGCCGCATCAGCTACGGTCTTCTCAAATTCCGCCATCTGCTTAAGCAGTGTTTTCTCCTTGGCTGTAGTAATTAAATCATATTTATCCGCTATGTCAAAGCCTTCTGCTTTTTCAAGGACGGAGCACATTCTCGCATGAGCATATTGTGCATAATAAACGGGATTGTCATTCGATTGTTTGACAGCCATATCCAGGTCGAAATCCATCTGCGTATCGCCTGCTCTGGAAGCGAAGAAATATCTGACCGCATCCACGCCGGCTTCATCCAGAAGATCCCTCAGCGCAACGGCTTTGCCCGAACGCTTGGACAATTTGAATTCCTCGCCGTTCTTGATCATTCTTGCCATCTGGATAATATCCACATTCAGCTTATCCGGTTCATAACCGAGTGCCTGGATCGCAGCCTTCAGACGGGCAATATAACCGTGATGATCGGCGCCGAACAGGTCCACCAGCTCATCAAATCCGCGGTCCAGCTTATCCAGATGATATGCGATATCCGGCGTGAAGTAAGTATAGCTTCCGTCGCTCTTGACCAGAACTCTGTCCTTGTCATCCCCGAAGTCCGTGGTTCTCAGCCACAGCGCACCGTCCTGCATATAGGTTCTGCCCTGGGCAGCCAGTGTATCCAGCGCCTTCTGCACAAGTCCGCGGTTTCTGATATCCTGCTCGCTTGTCCAGACATCGAATTCCACACGGAATTCCTTCAGATCATCCTTCAGCTTCTGCAGCTCGGCCTTCAGTCCGTATTCACGGAAGAATGCAAAGCTTTCCTTCGGATCCGTCTCGGCATACCGGTCTCCGTATTCTTCACGGATTCTTTCGGCAATCGCAATCAGGTCCGGTCCGTGGTATCCGTCTTCCGGCACCTGGGCATCCTTTCCGCATGCCTGCAGATATCTTGCCTGCAGGGAAAGCGCCATGTTGTTGATCTGGTTTCCCGCATCGTTGACATAATATTCACGGGTCACATCATAGCCCGCCATTCTCATCAGACGCGTAATGGAATCTCCGGTTGCGGCGCCTCTGGCATGTCCGGGATGCAGGTCGCCGGTCGGATTGGCGGAAACATATTCCACATTGACCTTTTTCCCTTTTCCGTAGTCGGACCAGCCGTAACGGTCGCCTGCCGCCAGTACCTTCGTTATAATCGCAGCCAGCGAGTCTTCTTTCATGAATACATTCAGGAATCCCGGTCCGGCAATTTCCACACGCTGCGCGCCGACCGAGTCGCAGTCAAACAGACTGACGATTTTCTCTGCCGCTTCTCGCGGTTTCATGCCTGCCCGTTTGGCAAATTTCATCGCTGCATTGGATGCGTAGTCTCCGTGGGCCTTATCCCTTGAAAGACTCAGCTCTATCTCATTTTCCGCAACTTCCAGGCCGAGTGCCTCCGACACAGCAGCGGCAAATCCTTTTTTCAGTTTTTCTTCCAGCTCGCTCATTCTGCAGCTCCTTTCAATTCCCATACAAGCCGCTGATGCAGAACTGTTTCGTCTCCGCTCAGCACTTTATATTCCACCATCCAGGTGTCTTCCTGCCTGGACCATCCGTTCAGGACAGTTGTCAGTTCCATTTTTCCGAACGGGCTGTGCACCGTACTCGTGCCTTTTCCCATCGGTACAAGTTCCGTAACGCTGCGGATCTCCGCTTTCCGCTCCAGAGTAATCTTCCGGTCGGTAAAATTCACTTCGTGAAAATAAAACGGCTCAGCCTTTTCACGGTAGATCAGCGTATCGCCGGACAGATTGCCGCTGCCTTCTGCAATCACCGTCCCGGTACCTTCAAGCAGATCATATTGTGTCAGCAGAACGTGTATCATCATATTCCTGCTAAATTATACATTTGACTGTTTTCTTGTCAACAGCATAATGCATGCATGGCGCAAAAAAACAGGAGGCCCGAAAATACGGGTCTTCCTGTATCAAAAGCAATCTTCTTCCTGTACCCTGCAGGATCAGTCCGCTTCCGGATAATATACCCGGTTGTCGCTTCCGGCAGGCCCTTTGACCAGGCTGCTGACAATATTGGAAGCCGCGGACAGTTCGAGAATCTCCCCGGTATGCATGCGCACCCAGATCGCTCCGTTGGCCTTGCCGCTGTAGGGAACATACGGCCTCTGGTCCACTTCATCCTTGAGGAAATAGTACTTCAGATCATATCCCTTCTTTTTCAGCTGAGCCCGGATCCTGCGGTTGTTTGCCGGATTGTTCTCGCTGAACTGGAACAGTCTGCGGTTCATCAGCCGTTCCGCAAGGTCGCGGGCAACCGGATCCTCCGCCTTCATCAGGCAGGCAAATGCATATCCGCAGGCGTTCTCATCCAATGCAAAGTATTCATCCAGGGAAAGACTTCGCCGCTGTACTGCGGGCCGCAGCACTTCCGCCCCTTCGGGCCATCTGCCTTCTTTTTCCAGATCTTTCAGGCGTGTGAACAGATCCCTCAGCATCAGCTCATATACCCTTGCGGTCGGATGATAGTATACCTGCCAGTACATATGGTATCTGGACATAATATAGTTTTCCACCGCATAGGTGCCGCTTTCCTTAATGACAATGCGGCCGTCGCTGACCCTCAGGACTCTCAGAATCCTCTCGATATCAAAGGAGCCGTAGGTTGTTCCGGTAAAGTATGCATCTCTCAGCAGATAGTCCATGCGGTCCGCATCCAGCTGGGAAGATACCAGCTGGGGAAGCAGCGGATTCTCCGATTTGTGCCGGATCACATCCGCGACATCCTTTGACAGACCCTTCGCGGTGTTTTCCAGGATGGAACTGATCTCCGGATCTTCTTCAATAATCCGGCATGTATATTCCTCATGCGAGGTTCCGGATACCGCTTCAAATGCATGGGAATAGGGACCGTGGCCGATGTCATGCATCAGTCCGGCAAGCATCGCCGTTACCTTTTCCCGTTCATTCAGCGCCTTTGAAATATCCGGCACTTCGCTGACCATTCTCCTGACGATTTCATATACGCCCAGTGAATGCCCGAACCTTGTGTGGTCTGCGGTATGGTAGACCATATATGCCCCGCCAAGCTGGCGGATCCTGCGCAGGCGCTGAAACCATGCAGAGTTAATGCACTGCCATACCACTTCATAATCGACATGGATATATCCGTGCACCGGGTCGCGCAGTACTTTTACTTCATCTGTTTTCCGGAACATACATCAGTCTTCTTCCAGCAGTACGACTGCCTGCGCCATGACGCCTTCCATGCGGCCGACAAATCCGAGGCCTTCGCCTCTGGTAGCCTTGACGCTGATCCGGGAAATATCACAATCCAGTGCTTCCGCAAAGTTTTCCCTCATCTTCTGAATATGCGGCGCCATCTTCGGCTTTTCAATCAGGATCAGACAGTCCGCATTGCCCAGATGATATCCTCTTTCCTTCATCATGCCGGCAACCGCCTTCAGTATGATCTGTGAATTGACGCCCTCCCATTTCGGATCGGTATCCGGGAACCAGTGCCCGAGATCACCGAGCGCAAGCGCACCGAGAATAGCCTCTGCCAGCGCATGCGTCAGAGCATCCGCATCGCTGTGTCCGACAAGACCTTTCTCATGCGGAATCTCCACGCCGCCGATAATCAGCTTTCTGCCTTCCGCAAGCCTGTGTATATCCGTTGACTGTCCGATTCTCATATCTCAAACCCGCCTTTTCTCTAATCATTATATCCTGTGAGAGTACGCGCGTGCTTCTTCTTTCTGCAGCCAATGGCTCCGGAAATAATATGTTCCCGTCAGCACAGCCGCCGCTGCCCAGGTAATGCTGTAGCACCAGCCCACCAGCGCGATGTCATGCCATACCGGCATGGCGAGTGCCAGGAAAATCTGGCGCATCACGACAAACGAAAGAATGGATGTCGCCATCGGAACGCTGCTGTGTCCGCTTGCCCGCAGAGCCGAGGAAAAAATCTGATGGAAGCACAGAAAGATATAGCACGGGCACATGATCCGGATCAGACGGGCTCCCGCCTGAATGACTTCATTGTCTTTGGAGAACATGCTGATGCACAGAGGCGCATTGGCAAAGACGATAACACCCATGAAAATGACAGTCGCGCATGACATGAGCAGTGCCGCCCGGATTCCCTGACGCACACGTTCAAATTCCTTTGCGCCGAGATTCTGTCCGCAGAATGTCGTCGCCGCAAGCGCAAAGCTGTTGACCGGCAGACCGATAAAGTTATCAAACTTGTTCGCACCGGAGAAGCCGGCAATGGACGCCGAGCCGAAGGTATTGATATAGCTCATTACCACGACATTGGAGACGGATACCACCATTCCCTGAACGCCGGCCGGAATGCCGATCCGGACAATCTCGCCGAGAATGCCGAAGTTGATCCTGAGCTTTGAAAGATACAGCCGGTACTCACCGTCCGCACGCATCATGACCATGATCACCATAAGCATCGCAATTCCCTGACAGACAATCGTCGCCCATGCCGCGCCGGCAACGCCCATTCTCAGATAACGTACAAACACGAGGTCAAGAATGATATTCAGGAAAGAGGAAACAATCAGGAAATACAGCGGATGTCTGGAATCACCGACCGCCTGCAGGATTCCGGTGGAACTGTTATATACCGTTACAAATATATTTCCGGCAAAGTATACCTGAAGATAAGCGACGGCCTGCGGCAGCACATCGGCAGGCGTGCCCATCAGTCTCAGAAACAGCGGTGCCATCGTGATGCCGAGCACGCTCAGAAACAGGCCGAACAGAATCGCAAACAGCAGGAATGAGTGAATTGCCTGACTCATTTCCTCATGCCTTTTCGCACCGTAGTATCTCGAGACAATGACGCCGGCACCGGTCGCAAGACCCTGGAAAAAGGCAATCAGAAGATTAACTACCGGAGCGCTTGCCCCGACTGCCGCAAGTGCCTCTTTACCGACATAATTGCCGACAATCACCGAGTCGATAGTGTTGTACATCAGCTGGAAGAAATTTCCCAGAAGCAGAGGGATCGCAAATACGATAATCCGCTTATATATATTTCCGCTCGTCATCAGGCCTTTATTGTTCATATACGCTGTTCCTCCCGGATTTCCATTGTATTCTACGGCGCGTAAAGCATGTTTGAAAGCAGAATGCATTTATTATCGATTATAATTTACCGGAAGGAGAAGCTATGGCACTGATCAGAATTCCCGAACCGGTTCAGACATGTCTCAGGCTGCTGAATCAGGCAGGACACGAAGCATATATTGTCGGCGGAGCGGTCCGCAATGCGCTGCTGAATGAAGCACCGCATGACTTTGATATCACCACAAGCGCACTGCCGGAAGAAGTGCTGCGTGTTTTCAGTGCGTATAAAACGATCCCGACAGGCATCCGTCACGGTACGGTCACGGTGCTGATCGATAAGATGCCGCTGGAAATCACTACCTACCGGATTGAAGCGGAATATCATGATCACCGCCATCCCGACCGGGTTGCGTTTACATCCGATCTGATGCAGGATTGTGCAAGACGTGATTTTACGGTCAACGCCATGTGCTGGCATCCGGATCAGGGACTGATCGATTTTTTCGGCGGGAAGGAGGATCTGGAAAACAGGATCATCCGTACGGTCGGAGAACCCCGGCAGCGGTTTGATGAAGACGCGCTGCGGATTCTGAGGGCGCTCCGTTTTGCGGCAAGACTGCACGCCCGGATCGAACCGGAAACAGCTTCTGCCGTCATGAAACAGAAAGATACATTGAAGCTGATTTCAAAAGAGCGGATTACCGCGGAAATCACCGGTCTTCTGGAAGCGGAAGACTGCGTACCGGTTCTGAAAGACTACCGGCCGGTTCTCGAAGTATGCATGGAAGAGCTGAAAGAGCTGAGCGACGTATCGTATCACGATAATCTGAACAGGATTGCCCGCTCCCAACCGGACGCAGAGATCCGTCTGGCACTGCTGGCGGAGGGCTGTGCCGGTACATGGCCGGAATCATTCCGCCTCAGCACCGCTTCCCTGAACAATATTCTTGATCTGCAGGCACACCGGAGGGATCCCGTATCCGGCAGGATCGCACAGAGGAAGCTGCTCAGCGTTCTCAAAGCACCGTACACGCTGTATGCGGATTACCGCATGGCATATGATGAAACGGATATCCGGAATGAACTGGAACAGATTATCAGTGATGGTGACTGCATATCTCTGAAGCAGCTGGACCTGAACGGAAACGACCTGATAAGCGAGGGCTTTCAGGGAAAGGAAATCGCTTCACTTCTGCAGAAATGCCTGCAGCATGTCATGGAAGAAAAAATACCGAATCAGAAAAAAGATCTGCTTGCTTTCTGCAGGCAGATCCATAAAATCTGATTGTCATGCACAGACGGATTATTCCGTCTGTGTTTTTGATATCAGCGGTTCCGTGATGCCTTCCGCACCGGTCAGGGCAAGCACGCAGAGCAGATTCTTCTGCACGCCCTTCCAGGCGTCCGTCGGATCATACCATTCGCTGATGTCATGGGTTCCTCCGCTGGCTCCGCCGCTGCCGATAGTTGCCGCAGGAATCCCAAGGGACAGCGGAATATTGGCGTCCGTGCTGGACAGGCTGCGCAGCTCGGGCGTCATGCCCGAAACTTCAAATGCGTTTTTCAGGATTGTGACAATCTCGCAGTTTTCATCCTGAATGCCGCCGATCGATCCGCTGAATTCTTCCGTCGATATTTCAATCCGGGCTTCCGGGTCAAAGCGGAGCTTTTCGCCTTTCTCCATGCGTGTGCGCCGGACATCTTCCCATCTCCGGTATTCTTCCTCAGCACACTCACGGGCAATCTGAAGGCATCTGTCATGGAACGCCTGCATGATGCCGGCGTCCGCACTGCGCACATCCATTGTCATGGAACATTCGCTCGCAATCGAAGTAACACCGGTTCCTCCGGTCACGACAGACACATTGAAAATGGTAAACGGATCCGCCGGAACCCGCTCCTCCTCAATGCGGGCTATGGTTCTGCCCATGCACATGATCGGATTGACCAGGCCGAAGGCGCCGGAGGAATGGCCGCCCGGTCCGCGGAATGTGATCCGGTACTGCACGTCCGACATCGCACCGTAGGTCAGACTGTTTCCGCATCCGTCAATGGAGATAAATGCATCGACCTTCCGGTTCTGTTTTACAAAGATATGCCGCATGCCGGCAAAATTGCCGACGCCTTCTTCGCCGACGTCTCCGCCGATGATAAGCGTGCATGCCGGACGGATATCCGCTTCTTTCATTGCCCGCAGGATGGCCAGGACTTCCGCGCATCCTCTTGTATCATCGCAGATACCCGGAATGCAGATGCGGCTGCCGTCCCTTCTCAGCTTCAGCTCCGTATCCATCGGGAATACCGTATCCAGGTGGGCGCTCACCATGACAACCGGGCTGTTTTCCGGTCCCGGTATTACGGCAAATGTATTGAACACCTCGTCCTGTACCGTTTCGTATCCCATCTCCTCAATCATTTCACGGAAGCGGTCCGCTTTCTGCTTTTCATGATTGGAATATGCCGGGATCAGCGTGAGCTCGATCTGCTGTTCGAGCACATGATCCGCATCCTGTTCGATAAAGCGCATCGCTTTCTGCACTTTTTCGGAAGCGTAAAGCTTCTGAACTGTCTCTTTCATTTTCCCTCCTGTTCCAGAACCTTCTGGAAGCCGGTCCGCGGCGCACCATCCGCCATATAAACCCGTCCGCACGGCACGAATCCCGCATGCTTCAGCGCCTTCTGCATGGACTGATTCAGCTCATGCGTATCCGCACGCACGTTTCTGTATCCGCAGCTGCGGGCAATCTGTTCCGCATGATCAAAGAATCTTCCGGCAAGACGCCTGCCTTTGCATGAAGTACGGACAGCGATTCTGTGCACGACCGCATAATCTTCATCATTCAGCCATTCTCCGTCTTCAATCAGGGTATAGTTCGGATCCCTGCCGGCAATGATTGCGCAGGTTCCGATGATATTCCCATCTTCTTCCATCAGCCATGCATATCCGTTTTGGATATCATTGCGGATAGAATCCGCATTGGGATAGCCGTTCTGCCATTGGGGAATCCCGGCAAGACGCAGCGCTTCCCTTGCATCCTCGATCACTTCCATGACAGCGGGAATATCCTTTTCTTCACTTCTTCTTATACGCATTTGAAAAAAAAGCGGTATTTCTCCGCTTTCCTCAGAGTTTGATGAACTGTTCAACATCCAGTACGAAGATTGTAGCTCCGCCCACCTGCACTTCGACAGGGAAGGATGCGTAGCGTCCGATATCATAGCTTGCTGTGGAAGGAACAATTTCCGTACGGCGCTTGGACTCACTGCCGATCAGTTCGATAACATGATCAACTTTTTCATCTTCGGTACCTACGATAATTGTCGTATTTCCGGCGCGCAGGAATCCGCCGGTCGTCGCAAGTCTTGTGACGGAAAAACCGTTCTTCGTCAGTGCGGAAGACACGCTGGAAGAGTCATCATTGGAAACAATTGCCAGGATCAGTTTCATAATCCGTTCCTCCTGTTTTAATCAATATTGAATACATTGTAGCACGAACCGTATGAATTGCGCGGAATTCGCTCATACGTTAAAGCGGAAGAAGACAACATCTCCGTCTTTCATCGGATATTCCTTGCCTTCCAGACGGATCTTTCCGTGTTCACGCAGAGAAGCTTCCGTTTTATATTCCATCAGATCGTCATAGCTGTAGATCTCGGCACGGATGAATCCCTTTTCAAAGTCCGTATGAATGATGCCGGCACACTGCGGCGCAAGCATTCCCTCACGGAATGTCCAGGCGCGGCATTCCGGCTCACCGACGGTAAAGAACGTACGCAGACCGAGCAGATGATAGGCAGCCTGAATGATCTGGTCCAGACCGGAGCGGGTGATTCCAAGCTCATCCAGGAATTCCTTCTTTTCTTCTTTGGAGAGTCCGGAGAGTTCCTCCTCCATCTTTGCACAGATCGCGATGCATTCACTGCCTTCCTTCTGTGCGAACTCTTTTACTGCCATGTAGTGACGGTTGCTTTCGGGCTCGTTGATTTCCTCATCGCTCATATTGGCGATATAGATCACCGGCTTGCCGGTCAGCAGTCCGTAATTTCTGAGATATTCCCGGTCGGAATCATCCAGATCCAGCAGACGTACCGGCGTACCTGCCAGCAGCGCTTCCTTCAGCTTTGTCAGGGACGCCATTTCATTCATTGCGTCCTTGTCCTTGGTCTGTGCCTTTTTCTGGATTCTTGAAATTCTGTTTTCCACCGTATCCAGATCCGCAATGCAGAGCTCGAGATTGATTTCCTCAATATCTCTGACCGGATCCACGGATCCTTCGACATGCATGATGTCATCGTCTTCAAAGCAGCGGACAACATGGCAGATGGCGTCTGTCTGGCGGATATGGGAAAGGAACTGGTTTCCGAGTCCTTCACCCTTGGATGCGCCTTTGACAAGGCCGGCAATATCCGTAAATTCAAACGTCGTGTAAATCGTCTTCTTCGGATGGAACAGTTCGACAATCCGCTCCATTCTTTCGTCCGGCACTTCAACCACGCCGACATTCGGCGCGATTGTCGCAAACGGATAATTCTCAGCCAGAACCTGGCTGTTGGTAATTGCGTTAAACAATGTAGACTTGCCGACGTTCGGCAGTCCGACAATCCCCGCAGTTAAAGCCATATTTCATCTCTTCCTTTCCAAATTCCTCATTCTTCCGCCGGTGCCTTTTCAATCAGGCGCTTCAGCTTGCGTTCGAATTCATGTCTCGGAAACATGACAACCGCCCCGCAGCCCTGACACTTGATCTTGATATCGGCACCCATCCGGATGACTGTCCAATACTTTGATTTATGACACGGATGCTCTTTTTTCATCTCCACTGTATCACCGAGTCCGTACTCCGGTACGATCATATTTTCCTCCTGTAGGCGTTCAGGGTATTCTGCATCAGCGAACAGATCGTCATCGGTCCGACACCTTTGGGAACCGGCGTGATCGCGCAGGCAATATCCTTTACAGCCTCAAAATCCACATCTCCGCACAGATGTCCGTCTTCCTTCCGGTTGACGCCGACATCCACAACATATGCGCCTTCTTTCACATACTCTGCAGTAATATATTCCGGTTTTCCGATTGCCGCAACCAGTATATCAGCGCTTCTGCAGATTTCCTTCAGGTTCTTTGTATGGGAATGGCACACGGTAACAGTGGCGTTGGCGTTCTGAAGCAGACGGGCTACCGGTGCTCCGACCAGGCGTGAGCGTCCGACCACGACGGCTGTCTTTCCGTCGGGATCGCATCCCATCCGTTCCAGGATCTTCATGATTCCCTGCGGCGTGCACGGAACATGTCCCGGCAGGCCGAGATGCAGACGTCCGACATTCACCGGATGCAGGCCGTCCACGTCCTTCTCCGGATCCACCAGTGCGACCGCCCGGTCATCATCCAGACCTTTGGGCAGCGGCAGCTGGATCAGAATGCCGTCGGTATCCGGATCCTCGTTGCAGATGCGGATATGCGCTTCCAGCTCATCCTGGGAAGCATCCTCACTCAGATGCGTCACTTCCAGATCAATGCCGACCTGTTCCGCCGCTTTCTTCTTTCCTTTTATATAGGAGAGAGACGCAGGATTGTTTCCGACAAGGATCACCGCAAGTTTCGGTGCCCGTCTGCCTCTGGATGTGTACCAGCTGATCTCCTGTCTGATTTCTTCCTTCAGTTCCGCAGACAGCTCGCTGCCGTAAATGACTGTTCCCATGGTGATGCCTCCTAAAGTGTTTCCGTATCCAGCAGGATCGTTACCGGACCGTCATTGAGCAGACGCACTTTCATCTCTGCCCCGAAGATGCCCTCTTCCACGCGGAAGCCGAGCGATCTCATGTATTCATTAAAATAAAGATACATCTTTTTTGCGTGTTCGGGCTTCCCGGCTTTATCAAAACTCGGCCGGTTGCCCTTTTTGCAGTCGGCGTAAAGGGTGAACTGGGAAATGGAAAGTACTGCCCCGTTTACCTGTGAGAGCGAGAGATTCATCTTTCCCGCATCATCCTCAAAGATTCTGAGCTTCGATATTTTATCCGCCATTTTCCGGACATCGGCTTCCGTATCTTCATCACGGATTCCGACAAGAATCATAAATCCTGTTTCAATCTGTCCGTGTATCTCTCCGTCAATCGTTACGGAGGCTTCTGTTACTCTCTGTATTACCGTTTTCATGCATTCAAGTATAGCAGAATCCGGATGAAACCGCTTTGATTATGTTGTTTCTGTGTGAAAATGAACAAAAAGCTTGTTTTTCCGCATTCCGGCCGTTAAAATCCCGGTTATGACTTACAAAAGCATGAAAAAAACAGGACAGATCCTGCTTGCGGCCGCACTGATGGCTGTCATTCCGGCAAACGCCGAAGAGACAGAAACAGCTGTGACGGAACAGAATCTGCCCGTCATAGAACTGCGTGCTTCCGACAGCAATCCTCTGGAAACACTGAAGCAGGCAGTCATTGATATCCAGGCAGAAGCCGGATATCTCGACACGGATCTGATCAGTATGGAAAACAGTACGGTCAGCGTCAGTGCCATTTCCCAGACCGGAGCCGGTCTGAATCCTGCGACGGTCAGCGTGATGCTGAGTGAACAGACACAGGATGAAGAAATTGTTTCCAGCATTGCTTATTCGTTCTCACAGCCGGTACTGATCCGGAACATCCTGACCGATGAACCGGAGATCCTGCTGAAAGAAGAAAGCATACAGATCGTAAAGAACGATGAATTCAATCCGGAGGAATACATTGCCGAAACTGCGGACAGCAGCGGCATCCTGCCGTCCATTTCCATCGACAGCGATGTCGATACACAGAAAGAAGGTATTTATACAGTGACCTATACGGTCACCAATCAGAAGGGACGCAGTTCCTCCGCCGAAATGGAAGTTGAAGTGATCGCGCCGGCATATGTGCCCGGCACAAGAGTGGATCTTTCCACGCTGAATATCAATGATGACGGTTCGGTCTACGCCATGTTCGAGGCAATCAATGCGGTGCGTGCCGGCTACGGCCTGTATCCGTATGTGCTTGCCGGCGAGCTCGGTCAGACAGCTGCCGCAATCCGTGCCCAGGAGTGCACTTATTATCTGGCGCATACAAGACCGGACGGAACAACCTACCACACTGTTATGGAGCAGGTCGGTGAAGCGCATGGTTCCATGGTCTGGGAGATTCTGGTTGCCTACGGCAATACCGTGGAATCCAACCTGACATGGTGGCTGAACGAACCGGGACACGCCGCGGCGGTGCTCGGAACATTCGGAACCACGATCGCCATCGGTCATTCCGGCAATGTCTGGGAAGCAATGGTCTATTAACGCAATGAGGACAGATTGACATCTGCCCTCATTTTTTTGACTCTCTTTTTCACCAGGTCTTTCCGTGATACTGGGAACTCTGGGACCCCGAACTGTTTTCGTTGTACCACTGTTCCTGAATATCATTCTTTTCTTCCATGCTGTCTTTCATCATTTCATCCAGCTGTTCGCGAATTTCCTGTTCACGCTGGGAAGTTTCATTGTTCTCCTGAGACTGTTCCGGCTGATCGCCTTCCTCACCCTCTTCTTCCGAATCCTCATTTCCTTCCGCACCGAGCTGTTTCAGCATGTCGTCGATATTCTTTTTCAGCTCTTCCGCGGTTTCACTGTGTCCGTTGTCATCACTCTCACCGGCACAGTTTTCCTCGGTCAGAACCGCTCTGGCATTCAGCAGCCGGGAAACCGCCGTTTCCACATCATTCTCCGTTTCCAGATGTTCAAAGTCGATCTTTTTCAGCATAGCCAGCGCCATGTTGATGCGGATCCGGCACTCATCCGGATGCGAGGGATTCAGCGTCAATGCCTCGGCATATTCCGAAATTGCCTCATCATAGCTTTCCCTCTGATATGCCGCATTGCCGAGATTGTAATGCGGCAGCCAGCTCTGCGGCACATTCATGACCAGCAGGGATTTCTCCCCGCTGCCGGAGTAATCGCCGTTATGATATGCGGAAATAAAACGTTCGTTGACTGCATACCGCACCAGCAGGAACAATGCGCAGACTGCCAGAAACAGGGAGATCAGCCTGTATTTCAGTTTCTCATTCATTACAGTCTCCCCTTTCTGTACCGCACATATACTTCACTCAGAAGCAGTACAAGGAAGCCGGCGTCGAACACCCAGTAGATATCCTTCCATGACTCCCCGGATTTTTCCGACACGATTTTCCGGCATGCCTGCAGGATATCCTGCGCCGTCTGATCCGCATCGGAAGCGTTCTGCATATGCACGTAGTCAAGACCGAGCTGGGAAGCGATCTGTTTCAGATTGTCTTCCTGTATCACGGAGACTGCCGCTTCGCCGGTATCCGGATCCTTTACCTCCCGGCCGTTTTCATAATTCATCAGGCCGCCGGATTCCGTTCCGTATCCGAGCACCGCGCCACCGTTGACATACTTCTTCAGCTCACTGAAATCCGGAAGTTCCGTATCATTTGTTTCCTCGCCGTCGGAAATAAAGAACAGGATCGTCAGTTTGTCTTCCTTTCCGGCAGATGATTTCAGAAGCAGTTCCATATCTTCATACGGCACAGCCAGAGAACTGCCGCGGGCATACCCGGGCGCCGGTGCCAGCATGATGTTCACAGCATCCCGGACGCTTCTGACATCCGGCGTAAACGGCATCAGAATCCGGGAACGATTGTCAAAACGGATCAGTCCGAAGCTGCCGCCCTGAAGCTGTTCCATGATCCTGTCGATATCGTTCCGCACGCCTTCCATGCGCTCGTGATTTCCGTCGTAGTCCTGCGCCCACATGCTGAGGGTGGTATCCACCGCAAACAGCACATCAATGTTGCGCAGCACGGCACGGCTGTTATGATCGTGAATCATCGGCCGCAATGTCATGCCGAGCAGACAGACAAAGATGCCGCATGCCCTCAGAAGCCCGTACAGACCGTTTCTGCCGCTATTCCGTTCAGTGTGATACTTCTTCCATAATGCAAAGATTCCCGCAAGAGCCAGAAGAAGAATGGCTGCCGGATGCATCACCGGACGGAATCTCATAATCCGCCCCTTCTGCGCAGATATTCACACGCCGCCGATACGGCAAGGCATCCCCACATGCACATAACGGGAATCTGCGGAATTTCCTCTTCGTATTCATCGGTGATCTGCGCGGCTTCCATTGCCGGCTGGTTTTTAATGTCGCTGATAATTCGGGAAGGACTCCAGGAAGAAGATACCTGATAGACAATCCCTCCTGTTTTTTCCACGGAAGAGCGGAACAGATTCAGATTTCTGTCATATACGATCAGACGTTCCGAATCATAGGTTTCCTTCTCCGGGAAGATGCCGAACACGGTCACATCATGTTCCGCAGCCATCTCTGATGCCTCATCGAGGGATACCAGCGGTTCACTCAATGCCCTTTCGTCATTGTCGGTCGTCATAATGATGACTCTGGTTCTTTCCTCATCATCAATGTCCGGAAAACTGAACAGCGCCGATCCGAGACCTTCCCCGATCAAAGAACTGCCGCGTTCCGTATTATCCACCAGCGTTCCGGCGTCATAGTAATCCAGCTGCGTAATCAGCTTTTCATACTGCGCATATTCCGCATCCGTCAGCCAGATCTTGTATTCATATTCCCGCAGCTGTTTCTGCAGGGAGAAATACTCCCTGAGATCTTCCAGCCGCATCCGTATAAAGTCATAGTCATCGCACAGCGGCACATACAGCACCGTTGAGGTGTTGAAGATGGAAATGCCGAGTCTGTCACCCTTCAGACCGGAAATGATCTCTTCCAGCTGATCGATCACATCCTCGTTCAGATCACAGAGTGAATAGGATACATCCATGCAGAGATAAATGTCCCTCTGCTTCAGTCTCGTATTGACAGTACGCTTTTCAAACGGACGTGCTGCCAGCACCAGCCCGCAGATCAGTGCTCCGGCAATTCCTGCCAAAGCGGCGGTACGCAGAATCCGGCTCTTTCTGAGCGAAGCACGGAATACCGGATTATCTTCCAGAATCCATCCCATGGCGGAATGCACGGCACCGGTGCCGTCAGGCTTTCTTCTGTGGGTAAGCATATAAACGATCGCAGCTGCAAGCACGATCAGTCCTGCCGCCAGGACCAGCGGATATCTCAGTTCCATCTCCTGATCACCTCCGATGCTTCATGAACGGAAGAAATGAACCTGTCTTCCGCCTGCCGGGCAAATTCCGGCGCATAGTATTTTTCAATCATGGCAGGCAGATGATCCACTTTCTTTCTTCTCAGATCTTCCAGTGTCATGCGGTCTGCAGGGATGCCGGTCTTCTCTGCGGCATATTCCCTGACATACGCACTGAGCTGCTGGTAAGCATCCCGCACTGTGATCTGATTATTCAGATACCGGTTTTCCAGCTCCTGCAGTGCGGAAAGATAACGTGCTTTCAGATCCGCCGGTGTGCCGGAGACATCCGCATCTGTCACACCTGCAGTTCTGTCTGTTCTTCCGTATTTCAGCATGATGAAAACCGCTGCGCCTGCCAGCAGGATTCCCGCAAGCAGAACAAACAGCGAATATGACATCACATCCTGAAGTTCAACTGTAATTCTCATATGCTATCTCCGGAGTTCAAACAGCTCCGCAGTCTTTTCCAGTATTTCATCCGCATTGCTCAGGGACATACTCCGCACGGCATGCTGTGCAAACAGTTTATTGCTTTCCGAAAGAATTTCGTCTCTGACCCGCATTTCTTCCTTTCTGATTTCCGTATTCAGAAGATAGGCATCCGAGCTGTACATGCCGGAGCGGACGTCGATCGTATTGACTGCGCTTAAAAATGCATCTTCCGTGCGGATAATGAACATCTCATTCCGGTATGCCGTTTCCGAAGGGAAATCCTTCAGCAGTTCCCGGCAGCCGTTCAGATCCGTAATTACAAACAGCAGGCATCTTCTGCGGATATGCTCCGCATAGTATTTCAGCAGCTCACTGATGCTCTTTTCTCCTCTCCCGGCAAGATCCGCATAATGATTCATCATTCTCTGCAGATGGACATTCCCGGAACCGAACGGCATGAAATCAACCTGATCCGACGAACACAGCATCCCCTGGTCCGCCGACTGCCGGTTGAGCATATAGCCGATGGTGCCGAATGTTTTCAATGCAAGTTCCTGCTTTGAAATGCCCTCGGGCGTATCGGCATCCATCGTTTTGCGGGAATCAATTACAAACAGCGTATGATATCTTTTCTCCGCGGAATTCCTTCTCACAAGGATCTCTCCGGCACGGGAGGATGCTTTCCAGTCGATATCACGGACACTGTCTCCTTCCGCATAGTCTCGCAGATCATCGAATTCCATTCCGTGACCGTGATAGACGGAAAGAAACTGCCCGTCGTTGATATTCATGCTGCGGCGCGAGATCTGCAGTTCCAGCGCCGTACTGATATCATCCAGAAGTATATATTCCATGTTACGGCGTCCTGATCCCATCAAAGAACAGATCAATCATCTGTTCCGGCGTCACTTTATCCGCGACTGCCGCATAGCTCAGGGAAATACGGTGCCGGAGTACGCCGTAGCGCACTGCTTTCACATCTTCGGGAATCACATAGGTGCGTCCGGCAGACAGCGCTCTGACCTTGGCTGTTTTCATCAGGGCAATCGATGCACGCGGAGATGCACCGAGGCGTACATATCTTGCGATATCGGGATTTCCGGTCAGCTCCGGATGTCTTGTCGCATTGACTGCTTCGGCAATATATTTCACGATCGATTCATCGATATAGATTTTCGAAACGATCTCCTGTGTTCTGCGGATATCCGATGCATTCAGAACCGCTTTTGTCATCGGAATCTCATGTTCATTCAGGCGCATGATCTTCGCTTCTTCCTCAACGGAAGGATATGTCAGCTTCTCCTTGATCAGGAAACGATCGGTCTGCGCTTCGGAAAGAAGATATGTCCCTTCCTGCTCAATCGGATTCTGGGTTGCGATCACAATAAACAGATCTTCCGGCATGTGGTAGGAAGTTCCGCCGATTGTTACCTGCTTTTCCTGCATTGCCTCCAGCATAGCTGACTGGGTCTTTGCGGAAGAACGGTTGATTTCATCCACCAATACAAAGTTTGCGAATACCGGTCCGAGCACGGTTTCAAATTTGCCGGTGTCCTGACGGTAGATCTGCGTACCGGTAATATCTCCGGGAAGCAGATCCGGCGTGCACTGAATTCTTGAAAAGCTCGCATTGACGGCATTTGCCATTGCCTTGGCTGCGGATGTCTTGGCAAGACCCGGCACAGATTCAATCAGTACATGGCCGTCTGCCAGAATCGCCGTGATCAGGGCGTCTTTCAGATGGTCCTGGCCTACGACATTGCGGTGATAATACTCGGAAAGACTGCGGATTACGTGTGCTGCGAATTCCGTCTCTTCCGAAGTGATCAGAGGTGTTCTGTTTACTTCTGTCATTTTTCAAAAATCCTTTCCCTCATATACAGGAAAACCGGCAGGATACCGGTTTTCTTCATCTCAGATTGTCCGGTAAAAGTGTGATTCAGTCATCCTTCAGCAGATCTTCAACCAGTCCGTTCACAAGTGCCAGACAGACGGAGGCTATAACCGCTGAAAAGAAGGAACCGATGTATGCACCGCTGGATAAGGAAAATGCCATCATCAGAACGAGTGCATTTACCAGCAGTGAGAAGAAACCGAGCGTCAGTAAAGAAACCGGCAGAGTCAGCGCCTTCAGAACAGGACGTACGGTACTGTTGAGAAGCGCAAGAAAGAACGCTGTCGTGATCAGTGAGCTCAGGCTGCGGAACGCGATGCTTGAAAACAGGATGTCAATCACCCAGAGAGATATCGCTTCCACAATCACATTTCGAATCAGTTTTTTCATACCTGAATTTTATCATGCTGTATTCCCGATAACATGCATTCTTATAATTTCACACAATCTTCAGACAATAACGCAATCCTGTTGTATGGGCTGAAAGATCCCGTTAAAATGAAGACAGACAGAAAACAGGAGTACACATAATGAAAAAATATCTCGCGCTGGATGTCGGCGGCAGCTCTGTGAAGTATGCCGTCATGACACAGAATCTCGAATTCCTGGAACACGGAAAAGTACTGATTTCCACAGAATCAAAAGAGGAACTATTCGGACCGCTGAAGGAACTGTTCGATCAGTACCATGAAGGAATTGAAGGCGTTGCCATGTCCATTCCCGGCATGCTGGACCGTCACAGAGGATTCGCTTATACCGGCGGTGCATTCCGCTGGATTTCCAATATGGAATACGCAAAGGAACTGGAAGAACTGTTCGGCGCACCGGTCACCATCTGCAACGACGCCAAGGCAGCCGCAATGGCAGAAATGGGATACGGAAACCTTCAGGGAATCGATAATGCTGTAGTCATTATTCTGGGTACTGGTATCGGCGGCGCCGTCGTTGCCAACGGACAGTTGCTGGACGGAAAGCACTTCTCGGCAGGAGAATTCTCTTCCCTGCGCGGTGATTATCTCCAGCGGGAAGAAGATAAGGGAGACCGCTTTGCCAGCACCAACGGAATCCGCGGCGTTATGAAAGTCATGAAGGAATATACCGGACTGGACGATATCGATGCCCTTCAGGCATTCCGTATGATCCGTGATGGAAATGAACAGGCGCTTGCCGCAATGAATCATTACTGCGATATGCTTGCCTTCCACATCTACAATCTCCAGGTTGTCATTGATGCCGACCGGTTTGTGATCGGCGGGGGAATCTCCAATGAGCCGATGTTCATCGGAATGGTAAATGAAGCAGTCGACCGTATCTTCAGCACAGGAAGAATCCCCAGACCTGAAGTCATCAACTGCAGGTTCCTGAGTGATGCCAACCTGATCGGTGCGGTATATAACTTCCGGGAACTGAAGGAAAGCTGAAACTCTCACACCTCACAAAAAGACGGTACCGGCTGTCCGTATATCGGATCAGTCAGTACCGTTTTATCATGTATTGATCGAATTAGGCCGGAGGCGCAAGCAGACGGTGAATCATCTTCAGGAAGATTCTGAGGATAAACAATGCAAGCACGCCGATGCATGCATAATCGAAATATAATCTTGCCTTGGGACCGAGCGTCGCTGCGGCGCTTGTATCATATAATGTGACTTCCTTGTTCATCGGAGCCGTTCCGACCATCAGATCATCCAGATAGAATACGACATCTGCGGTGATGACATCCGGATTGGTTTCCGTTTCATTATTCACAACAGCTTCCGCTCTCATCGTGGAGGCATCCAGTCCCGCCGGAAGCAGTACATGGTAATCACTGCTTACCGTGAAATGAATATCCGCTACATGCTTCTTGTTTTTATATACTTCCACAAACTTCTCGCCGATATCTGCACTGCTGAAGGAAACAGACTGGAAATTGGTGAAGCCGTATTCAAACATCGATGCGATGTCTTTGTATGCCAGATCCGCATTCTGTTCACCCAGCACGACCGCTATCAGTTCCATGCCATTCTGCTTTGCGGTGGCCGCAAGGCTGAACCCGCCGTCTGCGGTATTGCCGATCTTTCCCCCGGTTACTGTTTCCAGATAATATCCCGTTTTTCTCAGCAATGCGCAGTCATTGACCAGGTTTCTGGAAACCCCGGTCAGATTGGTCGGAGGAATTGAATAGGACGGTGCTCCGAACAGGGTCCGGAACTGCTCGTTCTGCATTGCTTTTCTTAAAAGCAATGCCGTATCGTGTGCGCTGGAATAATTCTCGGCGTTATGAATTCCGAACGGATTCTGATAATTCGTATGATTCATGCCGAGGGATGAAGCGGTATTGTTCATCCGGTTGATAAACTCAGCCTGATTGGCGCTGACCCCTTCCGCCAGCATTGCGGCCGCGTCGTTCGCACTCGCAATCATTGCGGCGTATTCCACGCTTTCCGCAGTCATGGTTTCTCCCTGTTCAAACCAGAGGACGCCGAAGCTGTGATCATATGTCTCAAACGCTTCCGCAGACATCGTCAGTTCCTTCTGCGGGCTCAGGTTCTCCGTCGCAAGATATACCGTCATCAGCTTAGTCAGGCTGGCAGGATCCAGCTGCTTGTCCTTGTCCTGTTCAAACAGAACATTGCCCGATGTCATGTCCACAAGCACGGCCGACTGGGCATTGACGGAATATGCAGGTTCCGGTTCCGGCGTTTCTTCCGGAATCACGGAAGCCTCAGGCTCCGGAGATGCTTCCGGATCCGGTGTCTCTTCTTCAGCGTATGCAGGCGTCAGAACCATGCAGAATATACAGAATAAATAAAACAGTTTTTTCATACGGTCATTTTAACACCCACGCATGCAAAAAGGCAGTGAATGTATGATTTTCGCACATGAAAAGAGCACCTTGCTCTTTTCATACATATCTTCCGGACAGGGCAATATGATGTCAGGCCTGGTGTTCTTCTGTGTCAGATGGGAGTTCTTCCGTTGTTTCTTCCGGTTTTTCCTCAGGGGATCCTTCCGGCCGTTCACCGTGCGGAGGTTTCGGACCTCCGTGATGAGGTCCGTGAGAGCCTCCGTGCGGCGGCTTTCCGCCTTCCGGCTTTTCCGGAGCACCTTCCGGTTTTTCGGGCATTTCAGGAGTTTCGGTAATTTCTTCGGGATTCTTGATTTCTTCTTCCATGGTTCTTATTTCCTCTTTTTCAATAATGTCAGGAGATATGTAATTGCATTATTTTATCTCAGAATTCTGCGAGCCTGAAATGAAGGAAATGTGAATTTTATCTGAATTCTTCCCTGCCCGGGATATACTGTATCTGACAGGTTTCAGGAGATTCGAAATGATATGAAAATGTTATTCAATGCAGTAAACGGCTGCGTGCCTATCGGAAACACAGAAATGGAATATGTTTCCTTCGGATACGGAAACAGAGTGCTGGTACTCCTTCCCGGACTTTCCGACGGGCTTGCGAGCGTTAAGGGAAAAGCCCTTCTGCTTGCACCGCCCTACCGGCAGTTTTTCAAAGAGTACACCGTATATATGTTCAGCCGGAAAAACAGCATGCCCGAAGGCTATTCCATCCGCGATATGGCACATGATCAGGCGGAGGCACTGAAGCAGCTGGGTATTTCCTGCATCAGTCTGCTCGGCGTATCCGAAGGCGGCATGATCGCCCAGTATTTTGCGGCGGATTATCCGGAAATGACGGAAAAGCTGGTACTGGCAGTCACTTCTCCGAAAGCGGATGACATGGTCAGGGAAAATCTGACGAGATGGACCCGGTATGCGGAAGAGGGAAATCACAGGCAGCTGATGATTGATACTGCCGAACAAAGCTATTCCGAAGCATACCTGAAGAAGTTCCGGCTGATGTATCCTCTCATCGGACTGGTCGGGAAACCGGAAACATATGACCGCTTTCTTATCAACGTTCAGGCTATCCTGCATTTTGATGCATCGGATATTCTGAACCAGATAACATGTCCGACATTGATCATCGGCGGCGAAAAGGATCAGATCGTCGGCAGCGGTGCTTCATATGCTCTGCATAAGGCAATTGCAGGCAGTCAGCTGTTTATCTATGAAGGACTGGGCCATGCGGCCTATGAAGAAGCTTCGGACTTCAACAGCAGAATTTATCGTTTCCTGCAAAATGAAAACTGAGAACAGATTGTTCTGTCCCCAGTTATCCGAACCGGATCATTCCGGTTTTTATTTTCTTGCTATTTTCAGCAGACGCATGGAATTCATGACGCACAGCATTGCGACACCGGTATCCGCAAAGATTGCCATCCACATGTTCGCAAGGCCGAAAGCACCGAGAATCAGCGTAGCGACTTTAATAATGATCGCACCGTAAATGTTCTGATTGGCGATCTTCAGAATTCTCTGGGCACTGGTAATTGCCAGGGAAATTTTGGAAGGCTGATCATCCATGATGACGACGTCTGCCGCTTCAATCGCCGCATCGCTTCCGAGTGCGCCCATTGCAAATCCGGTATCCGCCGCAACCAGTACCGGTGCATCATTGACGCCGTCGCCGACAAATGCTGTGGATCCGTTTTTCTTCAGTTCCTTCAGCTTCGCCACTTTATCTTCCGGCATGCATTCTCCGAACGCCATATCTGCGCCAAGCGTACGGGCGATCTGTTCCGTTGTTTCCTGATTGTCTCCGGAAACGATAATGCACTTCTTCCCGGCAGCCTGAAGCGTGCGGATAGCCTCTTTCGCATCTGCTTTCAGCTGGTCACGAAGAACCAGACATCCTTCATAAACACCGTCTCTTGCTACATAGACAAGTGTTCCGGGTGTGTTTGCCGGTGTGCAGACAATCTGATTATCCTGCATCAGCTTGTAATTTCCCGCAAGAATCTGATGTCCCTGATAAACTGCGCTCATGCCTCTGCCGGCAATTTCCTTTACATCGCTGACCAGACTCCTGTCGATCTCTTTTCCATAGGAATCACGGATTCCTTCCGCAATCGGATGGTTCGAGAATGATTCCGTATAAGCCGCATCTTCCAGAGCCTGCTGTTTCATCCCTTCATCCGCAAGCACTTCTTCAACCGCAAACTTTCCGGATGTCAGTGTACCTGTTTTATCCAGCACGATCTGTTCTGCTTTTGCCAGAGGTTCAATCAGATTGGCACCCTTAACCAGAATACCCTGGCTGGAAAGACCGCCGATACCCGCAAAGAAGGAAAGCGGGATGGAGATAACCAATGCACACGGGCAGGAGATAACAAGGAATGTGCATGCACGGCGCACGCCTTCCTCAATGCCGTATCCCATCAGTGCAACAATCACTGCGACAGCAATTGCCGAGAAGACAACCGCAGGTGTATAAACACGCGAGAATTTTGTAATGAAATTTTCCTGGGATGATTTTGTGGATTCCTGATTCTCCACAAGATCAAGAATTCTGGCGACGGTACTGTCTCCGTATTCCTTTGTAACACGTATTTCCAGCACACCGGTTTCGTTGATCGAACCGCTGCTGACTTCATCGCCTGTATCCACATCCCTCGGTTTGGATTCACCGGTCAGGGAAGATGTATCCAGACTGGAAGCCCCTCTGATAATGACGCCGTCCAGAGGAATTCTTTCTCCGGGTTTGACAAGTACGGTCTCACCGATCCGTACATCCTCCGGATCTTCGGATACCCAGGCACCATTGCGCAGCACCGCCGCATATTCCGGACGGATATCCATCAGTTCACCGATCGATTTTCTGGAGCGGGCAACCGCCAGATCCTGGAAGTATTCACCGATCTGATAGAACAGCATGACGCCGACAGCTTCTTTATAATCTTTCAGATAGATTGCGGCAATCGTCGCCACTGCCATCAGGAAGTGCTCATCAAATACCTGTCCTCTTCCGATTCCACGTACAGCCTTATATAGAACATCCCAGCCAAGTACCAGGTATGCACATAACAGCAGAGGAATCTGGAAAGATCCCTGTACAAAGAGGCCTGCCAGATAGATGACTGCTCCGGCAATCAGCCGGTACAGCATGGAATAATCTTCTTTTTCTTTCTCCGCTTTTCTGACTTCCCGGCGTACCTGATCGGTAATCGGACCGACCACAGCATCAGGTTCTTCTTTTGCAAAGATTTCCTTTACTTCCTGTTCAATCCGCTCCACATCACTGTCTTCACAGTCATAGGTCAGTGTACTGTTCATAAAGCTGATATGTGCATTGCGGATCCCGTCTATCTTTGCAATCTTTCCTTCCAGCTTTGCGGCACAATCCGCACAGTCGATACCGACTGCACTGTATCTTCTTGTCTTTTCCGTGATAATCTCATGAACTTCAACCTCATGATCCGAATGTTCATGTTCTTCATGATGATGTGTATGTCCTTTGGAAGTGATCACTGCGTCCGGCTCTTCCTTTGCGGCAATGGCTCGGACTTCTTCCTCAATCCGTTTTCCCTCATCATGATCACAGTCATAGGTTAATGAACTGTTCATGAAGTTCAGCACGACATTCGAGATACCTTCGATCTCTGCAATCTTATGTTCCAAATTGGCAGCGCAGTTTGCACAGTCGATGCCTGTGATCTCGAACTTATAAGTTGCTGTTTCATTATGATGTTCATGTTCTGTATGTTCTTCATGTTCATGCTCGTGATGATGGTCATGACTGCAGGAACATTCTTCATGTTCATGATGTTCTTCATGATGGTGGTGTTTATGTCCTTTGGAAGTAATCACTGCATCCGGTTCTTCCTTTGCGGCAATGGCTCGTACTTCTTCTTCAATCCGCTTTCCCTCATCATGATCGCAGTCATAAGTCAGTGAGTTGTTCATGAAGTTCAGTACGACATTGGAAATCCCTTCGATGTCTGCAATCTTATGTTCCAGATTGGCGGCGCAGTTTGCACAGTCGATGCCTGTGATCTCGAACTTATAGGTCGCTGCCTCCTCTTCATGATGATGTTCCTCATGATCATGGTCACAAGTGCATTCTTCTTCATGGTCATGATGATGCTCATGATGTTCTTCATGATGGTGATGATGCTTATGTCCTTTGGATGTGATCACTGCATCCGGTTCTTCCTTTGCGGCAATGGCACGGACTTCTTCTTCAATGCGTTTCCCCTCATCATGATCACAGTCATAGGTTAATGAGCTGTTCATGAAGTTCAGCACAACATTGGAAATACCTTCAATCTCTGCAATCTTATGTTCCAGATTGGCTGCACAGTTTGCACAATCTATGCCTGTGATCTCGAACTTATAAGTTGCTGTTTCATTATGATGCTCATGTTCTGTATGTTTGTTCATATTCTTTTTCTCTCATTTGAACAACTGTTCAAATGAAATATATATCATTGCACTGTACCAGTCAATATAATCGGGAAAGAAAAAACAGACATTTTACTGTCTGCCTGAAACTTCTTACTTATGAACTGTTCCGGATGCTTTTTCGATTACCTCATCCAGATTGATTTCTTCCAGTTTCTTTGTATATTCTTTCTCAGCTTCTTCCAGCTTTCTCAGGATATCTTCAAGTGATTCATTCTTTGCCATGATGTGCCTCCTCCAGCAATTGTTTTCAATAATACGCATGTGAAAGCAGACCGTAAAGTCTTGATTTTTATGAAAAATCTGTATCTGCGATGATTATGCAGGATATTTTTACCCGGAAATCAATGATATAATCGCTTGACGGAGGACCTGTTTATGATACAGACCAACTGGCATACCCATACCGCAAGATGCGGACATGCGACCGGAAGCGATGAAGAATATGTTCTGGCCGCAATTGAAGGAGGATTTAAAACCCTCGGTTTCAGCGATCATGCGGCTTATAATACCCCGGAGCCCAGAAGCAGAATGAATATCGAACAGACGGAAGACTACTTTCAGTCTATTCGTTCTCTGAAAGAAAAGTATAAAGATCAGATTGATATTTATCTGGGTATGGAGGCGGAATGCTTTGAAAGCGAATGGGATACATTAAGCAGATACAGAAAAGAGCTGGATTATATCATTCTCGGCCAGCATAATCTCTGGCTGGACGGACCGGATGTCTATCATCCCTTCTCCGATGAACAGGTCATGCGTTACGTCGAACTCATTGAGGAAGGCTGCCGGCGCGGCCTGTGCGATTATATTGCCCACCCGGATGTATTTATGTGGGGATATCCCGGCGTTGACGGAACAGTACGGAAAGCTGCGGAGATGCTGGCGGATATTTCCGTAAAGTACGATATGCCGGTGGAACTGAACTGCGGCAGCGGCGTCAAGCATGAAAAGAAAATGTTCACTGACGGTGAACGCTATGCATATCCGGTACGTATCTTCTTTGAAGAATTCGCAAAAAAACACTGCCCTGTGATTGTCGGACTGGATGTTCACAATCCGAAGTTCTTCCTGACGGATGAATACTTCAAACGGGCAATGTCTGTTGTTGAAGGACTGGATATCAACTGGCTCTGGGACTATGATCTTGTCTCAGCCGCAGAGAAGCGGAAGAAGCTGTTCTACTGATGACTCTGTGCATCCGTAATTCCGGATGCATTTTTCTTTTCCATCTCCAGCAGTTTCTGCTTGCGATCAATCCCGCCGGCGTAACCTGTCAGGGAACCGTTTTTCCCGATTACTCTGTGACAGGGAATCATAATCCATACAGGATTATTGTGACAGGCGCTGCCGACTGCACGTGAAGCCTGCGGATTTCCCGCTTTCAAAGCAATACTGCCGTACGTTTCCGTATGTCCATAGGGAATATCTGTCAGGATGTTCCATACCTTCTTTTGAAACTCTGTTCCTTTCAGAGATAAAGGTAGATCAAATACAGTCCGGTCCCCCAGGAAGTATTCTTCCAGTTCCTGCGCGCATCTGCACAGCAGTTCATCTTCTGAGATAGAAACCGGTTCTTCCGTGAACTTCAGTTCCGTTATTCCCGTATCATCCCTGCCGATCCTGATATTGCCCAGCGGACTCTGAATGACACAGCCGATCATTCCGCAGCTCCGACCAGGTTTCTGACCCAGATCCGTTTCGATACAAGCGTCAGCCCGAAAATCACCTTGGGAATATCAGCCAGCTGCACGCACAGGAAGACCATCAGGATATTCAGATCCGTGAATCTGGAAAGCACAAATGCAATCGGTAGACTGATGGCAGCGGAATAGAAACTGTCGAACAGGAATGTAAGGAATGTTCTGCCGCCGCTTCTCAGCGTATGATAGGTGGAATTGTACAGGGATCCCACAGGCATCATGATACCTGTGATTCTCAGAAGGTTTGAAGCAAGTTCCCTGACCTCTTCGGAGGTGTTGTAGAAGCGCGGAAACAGCGGTGCCGCGATAAATAACAGCAATCCCATAACAGCTGTCATCAGGCAGGCAAAAACAATCAGCTTGCGGTCGGTATCCACTGCTTCCTCAATCATATTCGCACCGAGCTTCTGACCGACCATGATCGCTATCGCGTTTCCGGTCGCCATATTTGTAATTGCAAACAGATTATGAATTGTCTGGTTGATATTGATTGCGGCTACGGCATTCAGTCCGCGGGTGGAATAGCATTGGGCAATTGCGGCCAGCGCCGTGGACCAGAGGATTTCATTGAATACCAGCGGTGCGCCTCTGTGAATAATCTTTCCGATCAGGTCCGCAGGCACGCCGAAATGACGGAACGCATCGTCATAGAACCAGAACTGATCCCTGCGTCTGAACGAACGGAGGAAAATCACCAGGAATTCCACGATTCTGGACAGTACCGTTGCGATTGCCGCACCCGCAATGCCGAGTTTCGGGAATCCGAAATGTCCGAAGATCAGGATATAATTTCCGACAAAGTTGACCAGCACCGCCGTGATGCTCGCCTGCATCGGCAATACGGTTTCACCGCTTTCCCTGATCGAAGTCGCAAATACATGCGACAGGCTGAAGAACGGCAGCCCCGCCAGCATGATCAGCATATACCTCCGGGCATATTCCATGGCAGCAGCCGCATCCGCAGGACTGTTGGCCTCACTTCCCAGATACAGTCCGATCAGATTTCTTCCGAGCAACACCAGAATGGCAATACCCAGAAGCGACATGAAGCCGGCGGACATCAGTTTGAAATGGAAACAGTCGCGGACTCCTTTCCGGTCTTGCTTGCCGTAGAACTGCGCGCCGAAAATACCAGCTGCCGCATTGGAGCCGAAAACCGCCAGATTGAATATCATAATCAGCTGGTTGGAAATGGATACACCGCTCATCGGCAGGGTTCCCACCTGGCCGACCATGATATTGTCCAGCATATTGACAAATGTGGTAATGCCCTGCTGAATCATGATCGGAATGGCAATCATCATGACTGCACGGTAGAAGTCCGCATTTCCGAACCATCTGCTTTCATGTTTTTCTATCCGCATACTGCTTACAGTTTACCACAGTCGGAATCGCGCACCCGAAGCAGGCATTGAAAAACCGCCGTACTTTACTGTGTACAGCGGCCGTGTTTCAGAGATTATTTCAGTTTGTGTCCGCAGGAAGGACAGAATGTTTCATCTCCTTCCAGCAGCGTTCCGCACTCCGGACATTTCAGTTCCGGAATCTCCAGTTTCGTACCGCACTGGCGGCAGAACAGTGCGCCTGCTTTATTCGCAGTTCCGCAGGAAGGACAGACGATTTCCGCCTCATGTTTCTGATGATAGCGCTGATAGCCCGGAATGTTGAACAGATCATCTTCCAGATTCTGTGTCTCCTGAATCGTTTCCTTTGTCAGATACGTACCGTCAAGAATGCTCTGATACTGTTCCGAGGCTGCCCATTCGGTTGCCTCCAGAGCGCGTACCGCCGCAAACGGATGCGATGCGCCGCTCAGCAGGTAATATTCCAGTGTCTTGTCCCACTTGGAATCACTGGTGATCTGACGGTATTCCCTTGCCTGTTCCATGAAGGCTTCCTTGTTCAGCTCTTCACCGATCGTCTGGGAGAATCCGGCCAGACGCATGCATACTTCGGAAATCTTATCTGCATTTCCGTCGCAGATCACTGCGGCTCTGTCGGCGGAGTATTCGCTGCATCTCATCCAGTAGAAGAATGCGACCTGCAGGGGCAGTGTGATCATTGCCCCGAAGGGTATTGTCCGCAGTGTGCCCGCGGCACCTCCGAATATAATGGTTCCCATGGTTCTGTAAAGAACATGATGGCAGGCAATATGTCCGCACTCATGGGCCAGCACCGTCGGGATCAGCTCTTCCGGCAGTGCTTCCAGCAGACCGGATGTGATTACAATAAACGGATTTGTTTCACCGGAAGTAAATGCATTCGGTCTGACATCCTGCATCAGATACAGCTCCGGTTTTTCAATGCCGAGCTTTTCACAGATCGGATCCAGCATGGCATAGTACTTCGGCAGCTGGTTTTCACTGATCCGGATAAAGGAAGACATATTTCTCAGTCTTGCCTGCCGTTCGTTCCATTCCTTCATAAAGGACTTCAGCAGTCTGGTAAAGCCCGGAATTGCTTTTAATGATTCCAGTGCGGCTCTGTCAGATTCATGAATATAGTATTTGGATTCAATTGACATAATGGTTCCTTTCCATGCATATGATGATCTCATTATACGATTACATTTTCATATGCATTCTTAAGATTGCACAAAGAAAAGGAGGAATCAATCCCCCTTCACCGGCAATCAATACAGTTTTGCAATAATGTCTGCGCACTTTTCAAGGCCGAGCGTGCCGCTGTCCAGGCAGACATCATAGTTCAGAGCATTGCCCCATTTCTGGTCTGTATAGACCTGATAATAAGCAGCTCTTCTCTTGTCCTTTTCCTTCAGTCTCTTTTCCGGAGCATCATCCGTTTCGCCGTACTGTTCCACAATACGCTTTGCACGGATATCAAAATCGGAATGGATGAAGACCCTGAGCAGATCCTGTTCATCCTTCAGAATATAGTCCGCGCATCTGCCGACGATGACGCAGGAACCCTTCTCCGCCAGTTCGCGGATGATGCGGCACTGGGCAAACCAGATCTTATCCTGGTTGGACTGTCCGGCAAATTCCGTATAGTCCAGTCCGAATGCTCCGGCGAGCCATCCGGAATTCTCTGTGGATTCACCGTGCTCCTCAATATACTCTTTTGCGAATCCGCTTTCCTCAGCGATCTGATTGATCAGTTCCCTGTCATAGCACGGGATGCCGAGTTTTTCAGCGACTTCTCTGCCGATGGTTCTTCCGCCGCTTCCGAACTGACGGCTGATTGTTATAATGCGATTCATATCTGCCTCCTTATGAATTATTTCCTTTTTCTTACTAATAAAGTATCACAAAATGCTTTTCCGGGTAATGAAATCATCTGTTCTCAGACAGATTCCGGATCAGAGAAGCGATCTCCTCTTTCGTTTCATCCGACCATGTATCCGTAAAGCGCTCATAGGTCAGGGCTGTAAAATGCGGCGGCGTGACATATCCGCCGTATCCGGTACTGTAGCACACCAGCATGGATGTATCGGATCCCAGATTTTTCAGATATCCGCTGAACAGCTCATTCGGACAGAAGATCAGACAGAGCCTGCCGGCATGCAGTGCTGTCAGCGTTACTTCTTTGGGCAGTGTGTCCAGCTTCTGTGCCAGCTTTTCCCGCACCTGGGCACCGATTCTGATCGTTTCAATCTCCCGTTCGGTGATTCCTTCCGGGAATTCCGAGATATCAATCGGTTCAAATACGTGGGTAATGGATACAGTCCTCTGTTCTGTCAGGATCTTCCCGGCCGGCAGAAGATCCGCAGGTTCCGACAGCATCTCTTCCGCTCTGCATACCAGTTTCTCCCCCAGTTCGCACATTGCTTCATAATCCTGTGATTTTCTGGTAAAGCGGGTACTGATATCACCGGCACAGGACTGCAGGAAAATGAAATCCCTGTCAGGATGGAGTTCCTTCAGTCTCCGTTTGACATATCCGGGATATTCCGCACTGAAGAACGGCGTATATCCGTTCATCACTGTCGGATGACAGTTATAGACAATCAGATCGCACAGTTCTTTATTTCCGTCATACAGTCCGATCACGCTCAGAAAGATCTGATCGGAAGG
Source organism: Erysipelotrichaceae bacterium (assembly GCA_015058875.1). GTDB lineage: Bacteria > Bacillota_I > Bacilli_A > Erysipelotrichales > Erysipelotrichaceae > Bulleidia. Next base: position 32,775 of record SVBN01000012.1, read on the forward strand.
ATATGCACTGATTCTGGATTTTCCCAGACCGTCAAAGAATTCCTTCCGGAATGAGATGCCCGGTTCACTAACTTCCTTCCAGGAACAGCGCAGGATCATTTCCGATGCCTGTGATACAAACTGAGTCCGGTATTTTGGATCTTTGATATCCGGCGCAAAGTGCGTATGCGTGCAGCAGAGAATGACCTGAACCGGTTTATTCCAATGATCCGAAATACGTTCCTGTATTTCCTGCTGTACATCAGCGGGCATGCCCAGTGCATCCGCACTGAGAAGAATGAGTACCTTTTCCTCATCCTCCATCCCGATCATCTGTACATACAGACGGTCCCGGATTTCCGAGCGCTTTTCCGTCTGCTGGATGAAGCCCGCCTGCTTCACCGGCATCATCGGTGAAATATCCGTCTGTGCAAATCCTGCCTTCATATCATTACTCTTTCGGAACGGGGTATCTTCCGAGTTCCCTGCATACATTGATCTGACGCACTTCGGTATGGTTTTCCACACATGTCTGCATCATGAACAGTCTGTCACCGGGCACAATTTCAACACCGGTATGATAGAACTCTATACCTTTGATGTTATTGATCAGTTCATTCAGCTTTTCTTCCGTGAAGTACATCTCATTGAATTCAAATCCTCTTGCCGGAATCTGTCCGCCTTCCACATACTCTGTCGGGCAGTCAAACACATGGGCCACTTCACACAGACGGATCTCGTCATCCGTCACAAATGTGACATATTTGTTGGCTTCATAATTTGCCTCATCACGCAGCTGGGCCAGCGGTGTGAACACCAGTGTCCTGTCGCTGCTGTAGCTGGTATAGACATAGTTTCCGTACAGGATCGTATTCATGTCATAGGCGCTGAGATCATTTCTGAAGTCCATGTAAATGGAGCCCCAGTCCAGCGGCTGCATATTCGTCCAGTCATGTCTCAGATAGAACGCATTGTCCGTTCCCTGCAGCACGGGCTGCGAGACCAGTCCGGAAGGGAAATAAACCCAGCCGACAATATCCGGATTGATCGCCCGGGATTCCTGAATCTTCTGATACAGCTCTGTGTATGTTTCCTTTTCTCCGAGCAGCTCATTCCAGTCCGGTTCCGCTGTTTCTTCCGGGACAGGTGTTTCAGCCGGAGCTGTTTCTATGACAGGTTCCGGTGTATTGACAGGCTCATCTGCTTTCTCTGCGGACGAACATCCGCACAGGGCAAGCAGAACAGCCAGTACAGGCATCATTTTTCTCATTGCAGATCTCCTCTTTCAGATTTTCCCGTACATTATCGCACAAGTTTTTACAACAGGCATTCAATTTCCTTCAAAGTCATATATAATGTACAGGCATTTCGGAGGCATTTATGATTATCAAACGGAATTTCTGGTACTGGCCTGCCGCGCAGGACCGTACTCTGCATATATATCTGCCTGATAACTATTACCATACCGATGAACGGTATCCTGTTTCCTATTTCTTTGACGGGCATAATCTGTTCTATGATCAGGACGCCACATTCGGCACCTGCTGGGGAATGAAGAATTTCCTCGATTCATGGCATAAGGACATGATCATCGTCGGAATGGAATGTTCGCATGACGGCGACAGCCGGCTCAGCGAATACTGCCCATATGATAAAAAGTGGCACGGCAATCTGATCCGCGGCATCGGCGAAGAAACCTTTCAGTGGATCATCAATGATGTCAAACCGGCAATCGACCGGGAATACCGTACCTGGCCCCACCGCGAAGCCACGGCGATCGGCGGCTCCAGCATGGGCGGCATCATGGCAGCCTACGGCGTCATCCGTCACAATGATGTATTCTCCAAAGCAGCCAGTGTTTCCACCGGCTGGTTCTGGAATATTGCAAGCTTCCGCCGGACGCTTGCCTCCAGCAATATCAATCCGGATACAAGAATCTGGATGAGCTGGGGTGAGCATGAAGCCGGAAAAGCACCGCGCAGCGGTGATCCGGAAACACAGACAAAAGAAGCGCGCTCTGCCCGAAAATTCTCCTCGGAGCTGAATGAGCGCGGGGCGGATACCCAGATCTATTTCCAGAGAGGCGGCGGCCACCGTGAGGCGGACTGGTCCAGACAGGTCCCGCTGTTCATGAACTATCTCTGGTGCAACCAGCGTCCCTGATCCGATACAGCCGGCAATGACCGGCTTTTCTTTTTGGAACCGCATAAGAAAACGGTGCATCCCATTCAGAGGTGCACCGTCATTCATCAGTTGATCTTTACCTTGTTCCAGAGATCGGACAGCTTCTGAACAAGTACTTCATTGAAGCGGAATACTTCGTCCTTTTCATATCCTGTTCTCGGCAGGTAAGCATCGATTCCTTCGTAGTCGCCTGTGCTGATATCTTCGGTAACCTGGAGGTTGGAAGATGTATAGCCGACTGTGATGGAATTGTCGTAGGAAGCATCGTATGTCAGTACATAGTTGATGAACTCATTTGCCAGCGGAGCGCAGGAAGCGTTGGCCGGAATGACCATGCCGTCGCTCCATACATTTGTGCCCTGCTTCGGTTCAATGTAATCCATATCCGGATTCTCGGAGATGATGTAAGCCGCATCGCCGGAGTAGACAACTGCGATATCCTTCGGGTTTGTTTCGCTCGGATAGATCATTGTATCGATGACTTCATCGGTCATATATGCCGGGCTGACTGTTTCATGAACCTTGCGGAGCCATTCATAGGCTTCCTGGATTTCCTTGTCATCGCTTGTATTCATGGAATATCCGAGCGCCTTGAAGGCAATCATGAAGGAGTCTCTCTGGCTGTCATACATGATGACTCTGTTCTTGTACTTTTCATCCAGCAGGATGTCCCATCCCTTTTCTTCAATCTCAGCCGGATCCACATTCTGTGTGTTGTAGATCAGACCGACGGAGCCGTGGAAATAAGGAACGGAATATTCCAGATCAGGATCATATACCTTCTGCATTTCGACCACATCCGGATCCAGCGCATCCAGGTTTGTGAGCATATCCTTATCCAGCTTCTGCAGTGCGTTTTCCTTGATCAGGCGTTCGATCATGTAATCGGAAGGAACCAGGACGTCATAGGAGCTTCCGCCCATCAGTCTTGTGTACATGCTTTCATTGGAATCAAACATGTCATAGTTGACCTTGGCGTTGAATGCCTCTTCGAAGTTGGAGATGACATCCTCACCGACGTATTCACCCCAGTTGTAAACGTTCAGGACATTGCAGCCATAGGCTTCCTGTGCGTCGACGGATTCAACCTCGGAGCTTCCGGAAGCACCGGAGGAACCGGAGCTGCATGCGGTAAGTGCTGCTGCCAGAGCAAACAGGCCTGCTTTTTTAAGAGTTCTGCAATTCATTTTTCTTTTTCTTCCTTTCCCTTATCATCGGTACAACATTGACAATGATCAGCACGATCGTGATGACATAAACGATAATCGCCGAAAGTGCATTGATTGTCGGGTTGACACGCTTCACGTTTGCATAAACATAGATTGAGATATTGTTTACACCCGGCCCGGTTGTAAACAGCGAGATGACGAAGTCATCGAACGACATTGAGAATGCGATCAGCGCACCGGAGATAATGCCCGGCATGATCTGCGGGATGATGACCTTCCAGAGTGCCTGAAGCGGCGTACACCCCAGATCCAGCGCAGCTTCGGCAAGGTTGGGATCCAGCGTTCTGAGCTTCGGCATGATGGACAGGATCACATACGGGATGCAGAAGGCGATATGCGCCAGCACCATGGTTGTGAATCCGGTCTTGATTCTCAGGCTGGTGAACAGCAGCATGAATCCGATGGCCGTAACGATATCCGGATTCAGCATCGGCAGGTTGTTTACCTGATTGATTGCCTCTCTCAGCGCTTTTCTTGATTTGGACAGGCCGATTGCCGTGATCGTTCCGACGATTGTCGATACAACCGTCGCAATCACCGCACAGGTTGTGGTATACCAGATCGATTCCATGATCGTTCTGGTCTTGAACATCTTCCGGTACCACTCCAGCGAGAAGCCGGTAAATGTGGACAGAGACTTGGAAGAGTTGAACGAGAAGATAACGACATAGATAATCGGCAGATAGAAGAAGGCGAAGACCAGAAACAGGAAGATCTTCTCATACGGCTTTGTTTTCTGTTCCATCAGTCATCCTCCTGTTCTCCGACCTTGCGGTCAAGCTTTCTTGTCAGGTACATGGAAGCCAGGATAATAATCGCCATGATCAGGCTGATTGCCGAACCGAAGTTCCAGTCACCGGTTGAGATGAAGTAATCTTCGATCAGGTTTCCGATCAGGACGTACTGGCCGCCGCCGAGCAGCTTCGGAATAAAGAAGCTGGATACCGCCGGCAGGAATACCAGTGTGATTCCGCTGACGACGCCGGGCAGCGACAGCGGCAGGATGACCCGCCGGAATGTCTGCCGGTTGTCCGCGCCCAGGTCATGGGCGGCGACGATCAGATTCGGATCGATCTTGGACAGCGCCGTGTAGATCTGAAGGATCATGAACGGCAGGAAGTTGTACAGCATGCCGATATAGACTTTCATCTCACCGCTGATGGTCAGATGGGCAAGAATGCCTCTCCATGCATATGTGCGCACCAGCATGTTGATCCATGTCGGCAGCGTGATCAGCAGGATCATCAGCGCCTGGGAATTCGGCTTCAGCTTAGCGATGATATATGCGCTCGGGTATCCGACGGCGATGCAGATCAATGTCGTGATGACCGCGAGCTTCAGGCTTCTCCACAAGACGCCGGGAAATACCGGGTCCGAGAAGAAGCGGACAAAGTTGTCAATGGTGAACTGGAAGGTCAGAACGCTGTTGCCTTTGACCGTGAATGCATACAGCACGATCATTAACATCGGCGCAACGATCATGGCCATCGCCCAGATCACATAGGGATAAACCATTTTGCTGAAAGATTTCATTTCAGGTTACCCCATCTTTCTCATGACATGAATGTCTTCCGGATTCCACCTCAGACCGATCTTCTGACCTTCTTCGATGCGGTCGGTTGTTTCGATCTTGATTTCACGTCCCTGTGTGGAGAAGGTTACCTGGTAATCTCCCTCGGTGATGTTTTCGTCATCGAAGTCATATTTAACGTCCCAGATTTCAACTCTGGAGTTGTCTTCCATATTCCATGCATAGGCGTCTGCCCAGCGGATCAGGTCCGTATCCAGCGCGATGGATTCCTTGATTTCGGCCGCCGTCTTGTAGAAGTCGAATGCCTGAATTCCTTCCTCGTTGGATTCATCCTCAATCGCCTGCGGCTGAACAACGTTGATATTCACGGTGATGGATGTCCCGGCATCCGTGGAGAATGTGCAGGGATATGTGCCGACCGCTTCCTTCAGTTCATACTGCACCTTTGTCAGGGAAACGAACTCATCTTCCTTATTCCATGCCTGGGCATTCGCACGGGCGATGATCTCGGATTCGGTAATGCCGCTGACATCTTCCAGATCCATATAGAAGCTGGAAGCGCTGATCTTTTCTCCCGCCTCGGCATTTTCAACGTCATGATCGGCAGTAATATGCATCGTAACCGTCTTGGAAGTACCGGAAGCCGTTTCGGCAATGACTTCGTAGTGCACGCCCTTGAACAGCACGGACTTCACTTCGCCATTGACCAGTCCTCTGTTTCTCGGAACAATATCCACGTCTTCCGGACGGATCATGATATCCACCGGTTCGTTCTCATCGAATCCGTAGTCGACGCACTCATAATCCACGTCGTCGAAGCGGACCAGTCTGTCCCTGACCATGGTTCCGTCAATGATATTGGAGTCGCCGACAAATCTCGCGCAGTATTCATTGACCGGCTCGTTGTATACCTGTACCGGTGTGCCGATCTGCTCGATTTCACCGTCTCTCATGATGACGATCTTATCTGACATCGTCAGCGCTTCTTCCTGGTCATGCGTAACGAAGATAAATGTAATGCCGACTTCTCTCTGGATTTCCTTCAGCTCCAGCTGCATTTCCTTTCTCAGGTTCTTATCCAGCGCGGACAGGGATTCATCAAGCAGAAGCACCCGCGGTTCATTGACCAGCGCTCTTGCGATCGCAACACGCTGCTGCTGACCGCCGGACATGCTTGTGACATCTCTGTGCTCGAAGCCTTCCAGACCGACCAGGGAGATCATTCTCATGACTTTCTGATCGATAATATCCTTCGCCTGTTTCTTGATTTTCAGACCGAACGCAATGTTGTCATAAACATCCAGATGCGGGAACAGCGCGTAGTGCTGGAATACCGTATTGACATCCCTTTTGTAAGCGGGAATCTTGGCGATATCCTCGCCGTCCATCATCACCTGTCCCTCGGTTGCGTCCAGGAATCCGGCGATGATTCTCAGCAATGTTGTCTTGCCGCAGCCGGACGGCCCGAGCAGCGTGACAAATTCATTTTCGTAGATGTCCAGGGATATTCCCTTCAGGACAACCGTATTGTCGAATGTTTTTACGACATTCTTGACTTCGATCAGTTTTTTCATGTGTCTGTCCTCCCCTTGTTCAGAAAATCGGCGGCGTGCTGATCCACAGAACACGGGCACCCGTGTTCGCTGTATTTGTCAGTGTGTGTGCTTCATTTCCCTTCATGTAGAATGTTTCGCCCTTTTTCACAGAAATTCTGCGCGGATCGTTTCCCCGCAGAATACTGATCCTGCCGGCAAGCACATAACCGAACTCTTCCCCCTCATGCGGTTCGATCAGTTTCGAGCTTTCGCCCGGTGCCAGTTCCAGAATCAGCGGCTCCATTTTGTTTTTCTGGGCATTGGGAACGATCCAGTGAATCGTTCTTCCTTCCTGCTCGTCGATGAAGGCATCTTCTTTTGTGAACACGATCTGTTCCTCATCCTCTTCGGCAAAGAAGCGGGACATGGAAACACCCAGTGCTTCAACGATATCCTCCAGGGTTGTCAGTGAGGGTGAAGTCAGGTTCCTTTCCAGCTGGGAAAGAAATCCCTTTGTCAGTTCTGTCCTTGACCCCAGCTCTTCCAGGGTCAGACCGTTTTTGATCCGCAGTGCCTTGATTCTCGATCCGATATCATACATGTCCGGAACCCCCTTGTTTGTTTAGTTATGCTAATCTTTTGCTTTCAGATTATCAAACCATGATTATTATACTGAAACGCCCCCGCAATGCAATACTTTTTTAAACAAAAAGTTTAGAAACAGTAAATATTTCTGCGTACCCTTTCGCCTGTATTTTTCAGAAACGTTTACGAAAACAAAAAATACCCGCAGTGCATCGTCTGCGGATACCTGATTCTGTTCTGCGAGGATATTCTGACGTCATTTCAGACAATCATCAGATGATGATCGCTGTACTGCCTGAATTTTGAATCATGGGTGATCAGTATCATACCTTCCTGTCTTGCCTGAGCCAGCAGAATTTTATCGAACGGATCTTTGTGCTGTACCTGCGGCTGATTCAGGTTTTTCAGTTCCCGGATGTGCTCGTTCTGGACAGACAGGTTCAGCAGGCCGTTCTGATCGCACAGAAATATCAGCTGCTCACCGGATAATCTGAAATTCGGATCTTTCAGATTCTTAATCTCTACTTCCCAGGGAGATATTGTACTGTAATAGATTGAATTTCCTGAATCCAGGATAATCTCTTTCGCTTTCCTGCTTAATCTTGCATCATTAACAAGTGCCCAGAGAATGATATGTGTATCCAATAAGTATTTCATCCCGGAAATATCTCCTCATCAAAGTCGCTGCTGATATCAATGTCATCAAAGTTTTCAGGTACCGTAAATAAGCCTTTGCCAGCTCCGAACAGCTTCTGCCTCGGACTGCTGTCAAATAATGTCACTTTCAGTACCGGTTTTCCGTTCCTGCTGATAATAACAGCATCTTCTTTCTTTTCTTCCAGAAGCCTGCATATTTTAGAAAGATTTGTTTTTGCCTCATACATATTATATTCTGTCATAGCATCTCCTATCTGGTCTGGTTAGTCTGGTCTGTTTATATAATAGCAGACAATCTATCTTTTGCGGCATAAATTTCGCGTTCAGCAAAATCCCGCAACAAAAAGATGTCCGTTTCACCGCCTGTTTATGCAGTTCAACGGACATCTGCCGATTTGAGTTATATATTTTGTGTTAAGTTAAGGTGATATTGCGGGCAGTCGTTTCATTTTATCTTTGATTACAGATGTTCCTTCAGCCACTGAAGTACGACCTGTTTTGTTTCTTCCTGGAAGAATTCAGGAGACCCGTGTCCTCCGTTTTTCACAATATACAGATCTGCTTCAACACCATTTTCACAGAGAATATCATAGTATTCCTCACTGCGCTTCATCGGTACAAGCGGATCCGCATCTCCATGCATGATCAGTGTCGGCGCATTCTTTCCGGTCACATGATAAACTGGTGAAAATTCTTTTGCACGTTCCAGAAGCGTTTCCCTTTCACCTCCCAGAACCGCCCCCTCATGGCAGTCCCAGATGGTCTTCCATCTGCCTGTATTCTTTTCCAGTGTTCCGTCTTCTTCCATCTGCATATGTTCTTTTGCGGCGCTGTACAGATCATTCGGGCCGAACATGTCATACACCGCCTGTACGTCCGACGGAACATCCGCATACTCATCCGAGATGTATTTCCCGTCGTTCAGACCGACGAGACATGCAATCTGTCCGCCGGCAGAGCGCCCGAATACTCCGATCCTGTCAGGGTCGATTCCGTATCTTGACGCATTCGCCCGCATAAAGCGAACCGCTGTTTTTGCGTCGATAATCTGATCGGGAAAATGGCCTTTTGCGGAACTTCTGTAATCGGCACAAACCAATGCATAGCCTGCTTTTGCCAGGTAAACCAGATCCGCCAGCTGCATATTTTTCTCTGCGCCTCTCCAGCCGCTTCCGTTGAACCAGATCATGCAGGGACGCATCTTTGCGCCTTCCGTCGGGATCTTACCGGTACGCAGCGCCATCATTTCGGAATTGCCGAAATCTGCCGTTACGGACAGTTTCAGTTCCATATCATTTCCTTCAGTATCCTTCACGCGGGAAAACACGATATTATCAATTACAGTGATTGTATTTTCTTTTCTTCCGGGATCGATTGTATATCTCATTGCTTATCTCCTTTTTCAGTGATCTGTCTGTTATTGTCTATAAGAAGCTTCCCTTTCAGGAAGCTTCCGGATAATTACATAATATGCGGCGCTCCGTCGGATGTGTATGCACGCGGAGAATTGAGGTTGACGCGGCTCCAGACGATTGCCTCGTGTTCTTTGAGGAAATCATAGTTGAGATCCATGCCCCATCCCGGTTTATCATTCGGTCTGATGAATCCGTCTTCGACCTTCAGGACATCCGTGACGAGTTCGGCGTCAAGGCCTTCCTCACGCGGCTCATTTTCAAGGAATGTCGTATTGTATGTGCTCATGCAGAAGTGCACATTGATGCAGTTGGCAAGTGTGCTGAGCGGATTATGCGGAGAGATCAGGCGGAAGGAAGGTTCTGCCATTGCGGCAATCTTGCGCATGCCTGTCATACCTCCGACAAGCAGGATATCCGGCTGCAGAATGGTCACGGCATGAGACTGGATCAGTTCTTCAAACAGCTGCGGAGTGAAAATCTGTTCTCCGGTTGCCAGACGTACATTTGTCTTGGATGCATATTCCACCCAGTTTTTCAGATTGTCAGGACGGATTGCTTCTTCGACAAAGAACGGGCGATAGGGTTCCAGAGCATTTGTTATATTGATTGCTTCGGCAGGCGTGTAGATCTTTGTCTGAAGGTCAGTACCGATCTCAAACGCATCACCGAGTGCCTTTCTCAGACCGCTGAACATCTCAACAGCTTCGTTGATTGCTTCGCCTTCCGGCAGATATCCGGCGCCGCGGATTCCGACCTTAACGGCTCTGTAGCCGTATTTATCGATTTTCGGCTGCAGGTTTGCCAGTGTTTCCTCGGAATTTCTGCCCATTGCATGGCAGTATACGGGAACCTTGTCGCGCACCGCGCCGATCAGTTTGTATACAGGCAGTCCGGCAACCTTTCCGGCGATATCCCAGAGCGCCAGGTCAATTCCGGATGCGGCCGTTCTCAGGACAGACCCGCCTTCAAAACGGGAGTAGTTCAGAATACGCTTCTGAATGCGTTCCCTGTCCAGAGGATCCATGCCGATGACCCATTCGGATACGTAATGAACCATCTCGGCAACTGCAGCGTCAGCGCCGACACAGAAGAGTTCACCGATGCCGTGAATCCCCTCGTCGGTATCGATTCTGACAAAGTTGAAGTTGCGGAACTGTGTGGTATGTACGGAATATGTCGTTACATTAGTAATCTTCATAGTTAATAATCCTCTCTATCCGATTATATCAGCGTCCGCCGATCAGGCCGCTTGTACCATTCATTCCATACAGAACAAGAATAGTGACAAACACGACCACCGTATGAATAATCCACGGAATGATGGATGCCTTCATGACTTCCTTCTGCGTATATCCGCCGGCGCCGTATGCGATGGCTACGGAAGGCGAACTCATCGGTGTCAGCATTGCGGCAGTTGTCATTGCGGACAGCGCCAGGACACATGCGACCGGATTGAATCCCATCTGCATGGCCGTAACAATAGACAGCGGGCAGAAGACGTTATAAGTAGCAGAATTGGACATGAACTGTGTCAGGATGCCGCCTACCAACATGAATGCCAGGATGAATACAGGGAAGGAAGGGTTTCCGCCGAGCATTCCGACGATCGCATCTGCAACAATCTGAGCGGCATTGGACTTCTGCATTGCTGTAGCAAGAGGCAGAACGCCGCAGAGCATGAACAGTGCATCAATGTTGAGGGAGTTTCTGACATCGGGGACCTTCATGATGCCTGCCAGCAGCAGTACCAGATCAGCGATTGCCGGGATGACATACATATCGATCGGGAACTCCTTGACCATATTCGCAACAACGATCAGTACCATAACGCAGAGGAATACGGCGTAGATAATCTTTTCCTGGGCGGGAGTGATATCGGATTTCTTTTCATTGAATTCCTTGATCTTGGAAGTATCAACCTTGTGAACCGGATAGTGTTTCCAGCCGATCAGGACAAGATAGAGATATGTCGCAAGGCATGCCGGGAAAACGACGAAGACCTTGTCGAGAACTCCTGCTTCAGCGGTGGAACCGTTGGCAGCAAGCATAGCATTGATTGTCACGAAAGCTGTCAGTGTATTGCCGAACGGCAGAGAGTTCTGAGCAGCATGCGCCATGATGGAGCCCGGATACAGCAGATGGGAAGGCTGAACCTTGGAGTCTTCGCCAAGAGCGTTCATCATCGGCAGAAGCAGGGAGATCAGAGCCAGCGGTGAAACGAAGTGAACCATCAGCCAGCAGGCACCGAAGTAAATCGCAACAATTGCCGAGGGATTGTTTGCATGTTGCAGCATCCATGCCCTCAGTTTCGAAACGAGGCTTGTTTTTGCGAGTGCGCCGGAGAGAATGAACATACCTCCGATCATGATGATGTTGTTGGATGAGAAGTACGCAAAGGCTTCTTTAAAGTCCAGAACCTTGGTTACTTCCAGGATAATAAGTCCGGTCATTGCGACTGTACCCATGGACCATTTGCCGGACATGAAGCCGATGATGATCCACAGCAGTACAAGCAGCGTCACGATTGTGTTGAAATCAAACATGCTTTTCTCCTCCTGCGGCGCATTCACACTCACCTTTCTTTTCAGACACAGCCTGATATAGGTTTTTCTTATAAATAAATCTTATATAAAGTTTATTTATAGTATTTGAATGCGCTTTCTTTTGACAATTTCAAGATAGCATACAATAAATTCAATGAAAAACACATTGATTTTATATAAAATATTAGTTTTATTTATATAATTAAAACCGCATGTTTTGCCGGATATTCCATAACAAAGATTAATATTAATTCCATTTATATCTCATGGCTGTATCCGGAAATAATCGTTAGAATGAAAATGGCATATCAGATTGTCAGACAGGGAGGTACATATGGATATCCGGTCACAGAAATATATGATTGCCCTTGCCGAAAGCGGTTCTCTTTCTGCAGCCGCAAAGGAACTCGGTATTTCCCAGCCCGCTCTGAGCACATGGCTCAGTCAGCTGGAGGAAGAGGTCGGCAGTCCCCTTGTCATCCGTTCGCACCGGAATCTTTCCCTGACTCCGGCCGGAAATCTGTATCTGAAGTCAGCCAGAAAAATGGTGCTGCTCAGGGATGCAATGTTCCGTGATATCCAGGAACTTTCCCAGAATGCCCCGAAAGTCATCCGGATCGGCGGAACACCGAACGGCGGAGCGCGTTCCTTTGCGCGCATTTACAGCATGATGAAGGATCTGATGCCTTCTGTCCGTCTCCAGTTTACGGAATGCTACAACGAAGAAATGATGGATCTGATCCTGAAGGGAAAAATCGATCTGGGAATCGGGTCTGCCGCGGAACTTGTCGATTCCGCCATTACATGCTATGAGCCGCGGGACCGTGAACACATCCTTCTGATTCCGGAAGGATACCCGGGATATTATGACCCCTCTTCAGTCAGAAAAGATGATTCCTTTCCCACGGCGGATTTCTCCCTTCTGAGCGGAGTGCCGTTTATCATGCCCTCCCCGGAAATGTCTTACTATACGGCTCTTAAGCGCTATTTCGAGTCCATTCATTTCCAGCCGAACGTCATATTTTCAAGCGCAAACGTTTCCGTCATTTACGACATGATCGCAGGCGGCAACGGCATAGGCGTCCTGCCGGAAACCATGTTTTCACCTTTAGGCCGCTGCGCCCCGTATTCTCTGAATCCGAAGCTGACAGGCATCAGCGGCATATTCTATCTCAGGTCCAGACAGCTGAGCGATGCTGAAAAGCTGATTCTTGAACGTGACAGAAGCGCATGGAGGTAAACTATGGATACACGGGTATGTGAATATATGATCGCGGTGGCCGAAGAAGGAACCATTTCCGCCGCAGCTGAAAAAATTCATATTTCCCAGTCTGCCCTTTCCCAGAGTCTGGCAAGGCTGGAAAAGGAAGTCGGCAGTCCGCTGTTTGAACGGCGGGACAGGAAAATGATTCCGACCATAATCGGAGAACGCTACCTGCAGACCGCCCGGGAATTTGTTTCGCTCAAGGAAGATACTTATGAAAAAATCCGTGCGCTTTCCCACAACACGGAAGAAACTGTCCGAATCGGTATCTGCAATCAGGCTTATCAGGTTATTTCGGACCGGATTCAGAACACCCTGAAACAGAGATTTCCGAACCTTTCCATCAATTTCTACCGGTATGATTCCTCTGCCGCAATGGATCTTCTGAAAAGCGGAACCGTTGATCTTGCGGTTTTTGCAAGGAAGACGTTCTATGATCCCTCCCTGCTCTGGTTTGAACTCTACCGGGAGCACCTCGTCCTGATCGCTCCCAAGAATCACCCGGATACCATCTCACCGGACAATGAACCGCTGATCCTGCCGAATGCCACCACATTTCTGTACGGATTAATGCCGGAAGAATTTCTGAAGCGCAGGACAGCTCAGATTACATACAAAACCGCAGACACGCACGAAATGCTGAAACTCACGGAGAACGGATACGGTATTGCCCTGGTGCCTTCCAGAATTATCAGCCCGGAATCCAGATGCCGGGTTCTGGATTATCCGGCGAATATTTCCTACAGCATATACGCTGCCATACAGAAGCAGAGAACAGCCGGTACAATGCTGGAACAGGTCTTCCACGCAGTGACTGAACTCTCAGCGGACTGATTTCTTTCACGTGTATTCTGTACCGCCGAAAGAATCATAATCCTGTGACTCAGTTCAAAAAAATCTCCTCCGCGGGACATCGTCAGTGATTCCTGCTTTGGAGATTTTTGTTTTTTCAGATCAGTCCGGCTTCCTTCATTGCTTTGCGCATTGTTTCAAGCTGAGGACCTTCTTCTGTGGGAAGTCCCGGGAGATACGGTACTCCGGCATCTCTGCCTTCCAGGCGGATCATATCCTTCGCGGCGTTCGGGAACGGAACAAGATCCATGGACAGGCGGACAGGGTTCAGTTTGAACTGTGCTTCCAGTGATCCTTTCAGATCTCCCGCCACAAACTTCTCATATACATCGCCGATCAGTTCCGGCATGAAGTTGCCTGCTGTGCAGACACCGCCTGCAGCTCCTACGCACAGACTTGCATACAGCAATGTATCTTTTCCGCCGAACACTTTGAAATCAATATCTCTTGTTCTGCGGATGCATTCCTCTGTCAGAGTAATATCTCCGGATGTATCCTTCATGCCAACGATATTAGGCACTTCATGTGCCAGTCTGTCGACGAAATCCGCAGTCAGACCGTATCCGACTCTTCCCGGATTGTTGTAGATCAGTACCGGCGTGTCCGGAACAGCTTCCGCAATGGATCTGAAGTGATTGAACAGTTCGCGTGTGCTGGGCTTCAGGAACATCGGCTGAAGAATGGATACCGCATCTGCACCTTTGGAGACTGCCATCTTTGCAAGGCGGATGCATTTCTTTGTGTTGATTGCACCGATTCCGAAATAAACCGGCACCCTTTTCTTTGTCTGATCAATGATGATTTCAAGCGTTCTTTCCATCTCATCTTCTTCTGCCTGGAAGAATTCGCCGTTGGAGCCGAATGCAAGAACACCATGCATTCCGTGTGAGACTACATATTCCGTCTGTTCTCTCATCAGTTTCTCATCGACTTTTTCATTCTCATCGATGGGAGTGACGATCGGAACGATGACACCTTTCATGAAATCGATGTTCATAATCAGTTCCCGATATTAACGCCCAAGCTTAATGCCTGTCAGTTTCTCATAATAGAGTTCAATTGCACTGTGGTCGAAGGAACCCGCTTCGTTATTGTGGAGCCACTGCAGAACCTCCTGCACAGCTGCAGTCATCGGAACCGGCGCACCGACACTGTGTGCGGCATCCAGCGCATTGTTCAGATCCTTGATATGCAGATCGATTCTGAAGCCCGGCTTTGTATCACCCGCGAGCATCATGGGAACCTTTGCATTCATAACTGTGGAGCCTGCAAGGCCGCCCTTGATTGCCTGGAATACGAGTTCCGGGTCAACACCTGCCAGCTGGGCAAGTGTGAACGCTTCTGCGCATGCCTGGATATTGCATGCCACAATGATCTGGTTGGCAAGCTTTGTTGTGTTGCCGGCACCTACTTCACCGCATCTGACAACGGAAGCACCCATAACTTCCAGCATCGGCTTTGCCGCATCAAACAGATCCTGCGGACCACCGACCATGAAGCTCAGTGTTCCGTCAATTGCCTTGGGCTCTCCGCCGGATACCGGAGCATCAAGCATCGGGATATTTCTCTTAGCCAGTTCAGCGCTGATCTCTTTGGAAGCGATCGGGTTGATGGAAGAGCAGTCAATGAAACAGGAGCCCTCCTTCATATCATCGGCGATTCCTTCAGGGCCGAAGAGAACATCTTTTACCTGAGGGCTGTTCGGAACCATTGTAATGATGACATCACATGTCTGTGCCAGTTCTTTGTTGGAAGAAGCGGAATGTCCGCCGGCTTCAACAACTGCTGCCATATTTTCTTCTTTTCTGTCATAAACATGTACTTCGTAGCCTGCTTTAACAAGATTGATTGCCATGGGTCTGCCCATGATGCCCAGACCGATAAAACCGATCTTCTTTGTCTTAAAATCTGTCATATTTTCCTCCTTACAGATCATTTATGCGTTGCCGCATCACTTTGCAATTACACTCTATCAATTTGTGAAATTTACTTCAATTTTATAAAGTCCAAATAATATATTCTTTTTTCACATGGCAGTATTATGCGTTTCAATTTGAATGTTTCATTTTCAAATGAAACAAATCATTTCACCAAAGTGACTGTCCATATCATCAATGTCAGATTGCCGATATCAGATTGCCCTCTTCATCAAATATCGGTTCAGAGGGTTCATCAAGTGCTTTCAGACCGGGATATTTCCCTGCAAGGACATCCGCATAATATGCTTCCGACAGCATGATCCGGCCGATATGAAGACTGTTGGCAATACGCACAATGCGCACATTTTCTTCATCGATCCCATTGCATGTGCGGATGCACAGACGGATGGCATCGAGATCATTTGCCGCAACAAACGGGATCATGGCGGAAGTCAGTACGGTACTGGTAATGCAGTTGGGATACATCTTCTCAGGATCCAGTGCACGGAAGATCTTGTTTGTAATTGTACTTGCCAGTCCAACGCCCAGTCCGTTTCCGTGCGAAGCTTCCGAAAGGTTCAGGAAACAGGTGCGCTGCACCTTCAGTCCTCCCGATGCATACGGTGTGGAAAATGTCCCGGTGATGTTGGGATCCGTACCGGTCCCGCTGTAATTCTTTCCGATCTCATCAACGATCAGAACATCGCTTTCCCCGACAATCAGACGGGGCATATTGGCAAAAGCAATCTTAAGCAGTTCTTCTTCACGGGGAATGATCTGTTCCGGCAGAATCGCCTCCAGAAGCATTGTTTCATCATATGCATTTTCAATGCACGGGATGGCAAACAGAATCTTTCCGGAATCAATGACAACCTGTGCCATTTCCGGGATGTTTTCCGCAATATGATTCATGCCGTCCTTATGCACGAAAGATGCACCCTTCTGCTTGCCGAGACCGACCGTCATCATCTTGCAGGGGCCGCTCTCCACTCTTCCCCGGAAAGCGTTATGAGGCTTGATCCGGCAGGAAACAATCACACCATCGGAATCCCAGGCATTCCTGTCCATATATACCGGTTTCCCGTGCGCCGTTGTACCGACCTGTACGGTATCCATGCAGGAGCGGATCTCACATCCCATGGTCTCCTCAGTTATTCCATAGCCGGCAAGGATCTCTTTCTGTCCTTCCGCAGAAGCACCGCCGTGACTTCCCATGGAAGGCACAATAAACGGCACGGCTCCGCAGGAATAAACAAAATCAACGATTGCCCTGGTTATGATATCCACATTCCGGATACCCCGGCTTCCGGCTGTCACCGCGATCTGCATTCCCGGCCTGATCCTGCCGCAGAACTGCGGCTGGGACAGCTGTTTTCTGACTGCATCAGGGATGTCCTGCGGATCAATCTTTTTCCGCGGAAACATCTGCTCCGCATGAAACATTGCAGGAATTCTGACGTCTTTCAGCAAACCTGAAACAATACCGTTATTCACGACTTCTTTCATGATACGATCTCTCCTTCGTATAATTTACCTGCCCCAAGAAAAACCGGCCTGCATCTGAAGTACAGATCCGGCCGGATTTTCGCAACAAAGGGGATAATTCCCGGAAAGCTGCTCGTTTCTTTCCGGATGGTAATGGATCTTTCGCTCCACACCCGTAATATATACGGTACAGAAGATACGGTACATATTCCGAACAGCCAAAAAACAGCAGTTTCATCCTTTAACATAAAGCTGTGTCAAATACCGAAACAAATCATTTCAGCCTGGTGAAATATATTTCACAATCTTTCAGGAAAGAAACGGAATCCTCCCATATTCTGCAGGAAGGATTCCGATTTCCGAAGGTTTTTTTAATCAGCGCTCACGCAGTCCGAGTTCGATTTCCGCTGCTCTCTCCAGGCCTTTCATATGACCTGTCGGATAGGCAAACGCACCGAGCATGCCGCCGAATGATTCATATCCTTTAAATGCATGATCCACTGAGATCGGTCCCTTGTAGCCGCTTCTCACCAGTGCCTTCATGATCTCATACATATTGGCATATCCGTCTTCATCCAGCGTTTCCTCGAAATAGGGAACAGTTCCGCTGACGTTGCGGAAGTGCACGCTGACCACTTTATCCGCCGCAACAAATTCTTCGATGTCTTTAACCACATCACCGAACTGTTCACCACCTTCCAGCCAGCAGCCGATGCATAGCTTAACTCCGACACAATTCCATTTATCCAGGGCAAAAGCTCTTCTGTAATCATCAGAACGGTAGATCAGACTTCCGACACCGCACACATATTCCACCGGCGGATCATTCGGATGAAGAGCCATACGGACGCCGCATTTCTGCATTGTCGGTCCGACGCCTTCCAGGAAGTATTCGAAATTCTTCCAGACCTCTTCCACGGTATACACACGGTCATTTTTGATTTCATCGATACTGCCGTCCGCCGCATCAAAATACGCGGATACACCGCCCCGGGTCTGCGGTCTGACTGCTCTTCCGGAGCGGTGAATCCCGTTCGGCTGCCAGGCTACCGAAACCGTATGATATCCTGCATCAGCGGCTACTTTGACGAACTCATTGAACTTGCGGATTTCCTCATCTTTTCCATCCAGTCCCAGATCAATAATCTTATTCTTCTGCAGTGCATTGCAGGAAAGCAGAACCGGAGTGATTCCGTACTGTGCAAACCGCTCACGGATTTCATTCAGATGATCCACATCAATCTCATCTTCCTTAATGTTCAGTTCCACATGTTCCACACCCATTTCCCGGATGAATGCAAGATCTTCATCCTTCATGCGGGACATGACGGGAACTGTTGTCTGCATTGACATATCTGTTTTTCCTTTCCGTATCAGAGATACTCAGACAAGCTTATTATAGTTGTCCAGCGCAAGCTTCATGACCTGATAGCCGTCCAGGCCTTCCATCTTGGCTGCTTCCATGATGAAGTATCTTGTGCCTGTTTCTTCCGCTGCTGTCTTGACTGCCTGGGCATTGATATTGCCGAGTCCGAGCGGTACACGCTGGATCATATCCAGTGTGAATCTCGGATCTTCTTTTACAGCGATCGCAATATCGGAATAGTGGATCAGGTCAACTCTTCCGGCAGCTGTCTTCAGGAAATCGATCGGTGAAAGACCGGACATCTGAACGCCGAAGATATCCATTTCATAATGAAGCTCAGGGCATTCTTCAACAGACCACTGCCATACAGTCTTGCCGTCGATCTGATGGAACTCACTTTCGTGATTATGTGCGCACAGCGTGATGCCTTCCTCAGCAAGGCGTTTTGCGAATTCTGACGTGAGTCTGAAGTATTCACGCATTTCTTCGACATCATCATGGAACATTTCAACCGGCTGACCGGCAAAGCGGAGCGTCGTGCAGTTAAGGCGTTTGGCAACTTCAACAGTCCCTTCAAAATCATTCAGCAGGCTGAGCTGACGATGTCCGGGAAAGAAGGACTTGCGCTGTACCTTTCCCGTATATTCACAGCTCAGTGCGCACACTTCAAGACCGAAGTCCCTGCATGCTCTTTCAATCTGATCGATTGTTTCATCATCCAGATTCAGATGCCCGGAGATCTCAATTGCCTCATATCCGATTTCCTTCACTTTTCTGAGTGCTTCATAAGCACCGATTTTTTCAATATCTTCTTCAATGACCATTGTCTGTAATGCAGGTTTCATACGTTTCAGTTTCCTTCTATTATATTTTTTATTACTGTCCGGAAGAATGCATGCAGTGCATCCCGTTCCGGGAGCGGATTTCGTTTCAGCTGTGTTTCCGACGGAATAAATCCGGAGCGGACCTTTTCCGTATAGAAGCGGTTATTCAGATAAATACATACGCCCTGATTGTCTGTTTTCACTGCTCCCAGGGCGGGAACTTGCCTGATCAGATTTACATTGTAAACATTACCCTGCAGGCATTCAATTTTGCCGCTCCGGAATTCAGATCTTTTTATTCTATACTTTTTATCATCTTTCAATATTTAGAACGATGAATTTCAAATCTATTTCATATCGAAACGTTTTATCCGGCTTTCTCGCTACCGTCATACTATATTATGAACTCCGAATCCTGTCAGGCGTATTATGATGTTCGAAAAGTGCTGTTTATGTCTTTCTGCAGGAATATGACAAAGAGCAGCATTTCAGCATTGCATTCATATCCGCAGTCAGAAAAGGAACTGCGAACAGTTCCCCTTCCGATTTCTGTCAGTTCAGAGCATCAGAGATGTTCTTTCAGCCAGCCGAGAATGATATCCCCTGTTTCTTTCTGAAAGAACTCAGGTGTTCCGTGACCTGCATGTTCGATCAGCACCAGATCCGCAGGAATTCCCTTTTCAGTCAGTGCATCATAGTATTTCTCACTCATCTGATAAGGGACCAGATTATCTTCCAGCCCGTGCAGGATCAGATGATCCGCACATCTTTCCGTAATATTCCTGTACGGCGAGAATTCAGCAGCACGTTCCAGCACATCCGACCGGTCTCCTCCGAGTACAGCTCCTTCATGAGTTTCCTCAAACCTCGACCATCTCTGCAGTGTACCGAGACGTTCCTGTTCCAGATGTTCTTCAGCCATAGAGACAAGATCGACCGGACCGAACATATCAATGACAGCTTTGACGTCGGAAGAATAGTCACTGTATTCATCTGAGACATATCTGCCCATATTTGTTCCGACCAGGGAGGCAAGCTGTCCGCCGGCCGATCTGCCCATAACAGCAATTCTTTCAGGATCGATCCCGAACTTTACCGCATTAGCCTTCAGAAACCTGACAGCAGTCAGCGCATCGATCAGCTGACCAGGAAAATGTCCCTGTGCGGAACTGCGGTAATAAGCACATGCCAGAACATATCCATTGCGGGCAATGTACATCAGATCTGCCAGCTGCATATTCTTGTCTGCGCCTCTCCATCCGCCGCCGTTGAACCAGATCACACAGGGAAGCTTTGAGCCTTCCATTCCTTCCGGAACTTTTCTGTCTCTCAGTGCCATCATCTCACTGTTCCCGAATGAAGCAGTTACCGACATCTTCAGATCCAGCGGGTTTCCTTTCGTATCCGTTACATGTGAGTAGACAATGTTGTCAATTACCGTAATGACTTTTTCGTTTCTTCCGGGATCGATCGTATATTTCATAGTGTTTTCTCTTTCTTAATGTGTTCTGTCGACTGTGACTCTCTGCATCCTTAAGCCCGGATCGTCAAACACAGCCATGTTCTTATCTGCATAATGTGTAAAGCTGAACGGCATACCAGAGGTTTCTTCAACCCTGATGTATTTACGGTCTGTTTCCGTTTCAATACCATATCTTTCCTTCAGATATCTGCATGAGATCTTCAAGCCATCCTCTTCTGCAATCACCGGTGCATAGTCCAGTTTTACATCAACCGAGTCCTCAACAACAGTCTTTTCACCCGGTACTGCAACAGTCTTCTTCGGGAAGGCGTGTCTTACAAGCACTTCATCCAGGAAGTCGGCGATCGCATGAGCGGATACGGGTTTACTGCCGTAACTGCCGTTGGTATTGGAGATCATGAAGCATTCCACACCATATTTCGCGCATTTCTCAAATGTACGGAAATTCTGGTTGTACGGGATGTCTACCCTGGTCATGCCAAGGCCGCCGTACAGCATTGCCGGTGCAGCATCAGGACCGATGTGATTCACAGGACTTGCAAACCTTGCCTTTTCCAGCATTTCATCCAGATAAAGATCTGTTCCTTCACGGCCGGATTCCATATATTCGCGCAGCACTTTCATGCCTTTTCCTTTGCCGGTGAAGCCGATGACGTGGCTCAGAGGTGCGTTTGGTCCATCGGAATTCCGTTCCTTCTGCAGGCGTACTTCTTCCGGAGCATCTTTGTATTCATCTGCCAGATCTTTTCCCATATACAGACAGTCTGTCCAGCCGTAGCCGACTACCATTGCCTGGACTCTGCTGGAGTATTCGAGATTTCCCCCGACATCACCTTCCAGTTCTCTTTCGCCTCCGGTAATACCAAGAAGAAGAGCAGAGTTGCCGCCAAGAGACTGTCCGTATGATGCAATGCGGTCAGGGCTGATACCGAACCGTTCGGCATTGGCACGGATATAACGTACATTTCCCTTCAGGTCATACAGATAATCCGGGAAATAGTTTCCGGGATAGGAACGGAGATCAACACCGATCAGTGTATATCCCCGGCTGATCAGATCAGCCTGCTGGGGACGCAGCCTGCCGGGTGTTCCGCTGTAGCCGTGGATAAATACGATCGCAGGTTCTGCTTCGCTGTTTTCCCCGTTTTTGAACACATCGACATACAATGTTTTCACATCCGGTACATAAAGGGCACCGGGAATATTACCGACAGGAACTTCAGCCACGATCTGTCTGCGGAATGCCGGAAACGGAGCAATGGCCTTCTGTTTTCCTTCATAATGCTGGAGAATACCGTCACAGACCGGTGTCCCTTCATGAATGAAGCGGAAACCTGCACTGAATACGGCTGCGCCGTCTTCGATCTTCCATGTCAGCTGATCTGACGGGAATTTCTTCCAGATACCGTCGAAGTACAGATAAGTGCTGTT
>SVBN01000104.1 GCA_015058875.1 Erysipelotrichaceae bacterium
TCCTTTTCACTTAAATGATCAGGTCTGCCGCGAACTGAAATGGTACGGATGCGAAAAGTATCAGCTTTCCCTGGACGGCCTCCGCGAAACACATGACTGGTTCAGAAAGCCCGGATCCTTTGACTGCACCCTGGAGAAGATCGGCTGCATTAACCGGGCCGGTATCCGGAGCGTAATCATGACCACGGTTTCAAAGCAGAACCGCATGGAGGTTCCCGGGATCATTGATGAGGTCGTAAAGGCAGGTGTGAATATCTTTGCCTTCTCCCGCTATGTTCCCAGCGGCGGAGAACTGGATACCTCCATGACCGCTATGGAATATCGCCAGCTTCTTGAGATGTGTGACAAGAAGTTTAAAGAATATGAAGCGGAGGGCTGCCAGACTTATTTCAACAAGAAGGATCATCTCTGGACGCTGTATGAATATGAGACCGGGGCATTTAAGATCCCGGAAAATGCGAAGGAAGGCATGATTTACGGCGGCTGCAACTGCGGCAACTGCCACATCACCATCCTTCCCACCGGCGAGATCTATGCCTGCCGACGTGTTGCGGAAAGCAAGGTCGGAAATGTGTTCGAAGACCGAATTGCAGATGTATGGCTGACCGGGATGGAACAATACCGGGAATATCAGAACTTCAGCAAATGTTCGCGCTGCAAGCTGCTGGCCTGGTGCCGGGGATGTCCGGCCGTTGCCCGCGGGACAAACGGTGATTTCTACGCAGATGACCCGCAGTGCTGGGCGAGTGAGGAAAACGGTTTACTGAGACCGAGGAAAGAGGGGAAAGACAGATGACCATGATCGATATCAAAAAAGAGAATTTCACAGCAGTACATACAGAAGCAAATTATGAAGAAGGCGGGACCGTTGAAGTTATTAAAACTGACAAGCAGCTCCCGGATGAAAACACATATTTGAAAGTAAGCGGAATTGAATTCCATAACGGTGTGATCGAAGTGGATGTATGCGGCCGGCTACTTCCGGACGCTCCGGATTATGCCAGAGGGTTTATCGGAATTGTGTTCCGCGCCAATGAAAACGACAGCGAATTTGAATCATTCTATATCAGGCCTACGAACGGAAAAGGCTGCACGGATCCTGTCCGGAAGGTTCACGGGTGTCAGTATTTCTCATATCCCGGTTATACATTCTCATATTTCCGGGAATTCGGAATCACCGATTATGAGAATAAGGTAGATACAATTGCATTGAATGAATGGAGCCATATCCGGGCAGAAATCAAAGATGATAAAGGCGTATTCTTTGTCGACGGTGTAAAAGTGCTCGAAGTTAATGGCTTCAAGCACGGGCCTTACAGTAAGGGATCGGTTGGGCTTTATGTGGATATCGGAACAGACGGATACTTCCGCAATCTGCAGATCGAATGTAATGATTAATTGCGAGGTACTGCGATGAATATGATGAAAGCTGTATTGTTGGATAAAATCACTGATGGAAAAAATATCACGCTCTCTGAATGCCCGGTTCCGGAGGTAAAACCCGGCTGGGTACTGATCAAAGTTAAGGCCTTCGGTCTGAATCATTCGGAGCAGATCCTCCGTCACAGTGAGATCAATGCACCTTATATTCAGAAACCTGTTATCCCCGGGATCGAATGCGCCGGCGAGGTAGTGGATCCCTCGGATACGGATCTGAAGACAGGCCAGAAGGTCATCGCCCTCATGGGTGGTATGGGCCGGTCTTTTAACGGCAGCTATTCGGAATATGCGCTGCTTCCAAGACGGATCGTGTTCGCAGTTGACAGTGATCTTCCCTGGGAAGCGCTCGGTGCTGTTCCGGAAACGTACTTTACGGCTTGGGGATCCTTGTTCGAATGCCTGCACCTTACAAAAGAGGATACGCTGCTGATCCGCGGGGCAACCTGTGCGCTTGGCTATGCGGCCATGCAGATCGCGAAAGCACTCGGCTGCAGGGTAATTGCCACGACACATAAAGAAAGTAAACTGCCGCTGATTGCCGATGCGGATGAAGCCGTCATCGATGACGGCAGGCTGACCGGGAAGATCCATGGCGTGACAAAAGCGCTTGATCTTATCGGGCCCCGCAATCTGAAGGACACGTTGACTTCAGTTGAGAAGGGCGGCATCGTCTGCCAGACAGGGATCCTTGGCGGCGTGTATGCGTTGAATGGTTTTGATCCCATCAAGGATATCCCGAACGGCGTATATCTGACCGGTTTCTTCTCCAATTATCCGGCCCAGCAGGTTATAGACGAGATATTCTCTTTTCTGAATGAGAAAAAGCTGGTTCCGGTCAGTGGAAAGGTCTTTGATTTTGAGAATATACAGGAAGCATTGACTGCCCAGGACGAGGGAACCGTCAATGGAAAAATCGTTGTAAAAGTATGAGGCAGCACTATGGGAGCAGAACAGAAAACATATTTCCAGATCGATAAATCCAAATGCATCGAATGCGGCAAATGTATCAATACCTGCTCCGGCATGGTGATCGAATTCGGTGCGGATGGCTATCCGCAGATGAAAGAGTTTGAGCGCTTCGGCTGGCGTGGATGCTGGAGGTGCCAGCACTGCCTGGCGGTATGTCCGCAGGGTGCGATTTCCATCTTTGAAAAGAAACCGGAAGATTCTCTTCCGCCTGCTCCGAAAGAGATGGGCGGATATATGGAGCGGCTGATCGTAAACAGAAGATCCTGCCGCAGATTCCTGGATAAGAATGTGGATCCCAAGGTGATCACCGGTATTCTTTCCGCAATGGCTGCAGCCCCGACGGGCGGGAACGCCATGGGCGTTGAATACACGGTCATTGATGATAAAGACCGTGTAGAAGAGATCCGCAAAGTGGCTTACGCTAAAATGGATGCGGACGCGAAGAAACATATTTATACGCACAGCTTCAGTGATTTTTACTACGGGAAAATGAAGGAATCCGAGAAGACGGTCCGCAAAGGTGATCTTCTTTTCTGCGGAGCGCCGCATCTGTTTATCGCCCATGAGAAATGCGTCGGCAAATGGGCGGAGGACAGCAAGACGAACTGCCATCTGGCAACAGCATATTTTGAACTGCTCTGCAATGCGCATGGCCTCGGAACGACGATCATGAGCTATTCCGCAGAAGTTCTGAATGAGCTGGCGCCGGAAGCCAGGGCAATGCTGAATATTCCGAAGGATCACTATACCGGTCTGATCATAGGCTTCGGATATCCTGAAATCGAATATGCCAGAGGTGTTCAGAAAGACCGGTCTGCGAAAACACACCGGTATACGGAGGGAAAACGATAATGGATTTCATGGAAATATCAAGAAAGCGGAAAACTGTTCGCAGGTTCTCCCAAACTCCCGTTGAACAGGAAAAACTGGAAAAGATCCTGGAAGCGGGGCGCTGGTCACCGACTGCAGTAAATTTGCAGCCGCAGAGGATCCTGATACTGAATACATCAGAGAGTCTTGCGAAGGTAAGGGAATTCTGTTCCTTCGGCTATGATCAGAAATATGTGGATCTGGCAAAGGAATGCGAAGATAAAGAAAAAGGCGGCGTCAATTTCTATTATGGTGCACCGCTTGTCCTGTTTGTCTGCTATGATGCCGACGCCTGCTGGACACATCCCCAGAGCGGCGAATCCAGCGGAGTGACTGACGTCACGATCGTGGCAACACACATGATGCTGGAAGCAGCGAGTCTGGATCTGGGAAGTGTCTGGATCTCCTACTTTGATCAGGATAAGGCCAGAGAAATGCTTAAGCTTCCGGAGAATTGGAAACCGGTCTGCATGCTGTATATCGGATATCCGGCAGATGATTTTGTGCCGAACACAAGTCTTGGCGGTCATCGCAAGCCGCTTTCCGAGACCTGTTTTTACAATGAGCTGTCGGAAAGGATATGACCATGAATCAGAACGAACGCCTGGATTATCTGGTAGAACAATTCAAAGAGGACTCCGTACAGTACCGGGATCTGGAAACCCCTGCAGATCCGGCGGGTAAGAAACGGATCCTTCGGTCCTTGATGAACATCCGCATGCCTCGTATGATGGCTCCATCTGTCCTGGCAGTACAGGACGAATATCTGAAGGAGCGGAACCGTGAAAACGGGATCGTACAGATCTTCGATATACCGACGATTGCGGATCAGGGAAGCCGGCATCCTCATGCGGATTCTATTTCCATCTGGCAGGGAGATATCACAAGACTGGCGGCAGACGCTATCGTGAATGCGGCCAATTCCCAGATGCTCGGCTGTTTTGTTCCCATGCACACCTGCATTGATAACTGTATCCACACTTACGCAGGAATACAGCTCCGTGCAGAATGTGACCGGCAGATGCGAATCCTCAGGTCAAAATATGGGCAGGATTATGAACAGCCGACGGCTGTGCCGATGCTGACAGACGGTTACAATCTTCCCGCAAAGAAGGTAGTCCACATCGTCGGACCTATCGTAACCGGAAGGCTTACCAAAGACCTGGAACAGGATCTGGCGGACTGCTACCGGAACACGCTGGACCTGTGTCTGGAAAACGATATTCGAAGCGTCGCCTTCTGCTGCATTTCTACGGGAGTTTTTCATTTCCCGAACCGGAAGGCTGCCGAAATCGCAGCCCGGACAGTGACAGACTGGCTGGATCAGCATCCCGGCGCCATGGAAAGAGTGATCTTCAATGTTTTTAAGGAAGAGGACAAGAAATACTATGAACAGGAATTACTTTAAACAGCCGGACGGATACCGTGAAACCATCGAGCGCGGCATCGCCGGTGTGCGGCGCTTCCGGGGAGGCCTTACCGAAGGAAATCTCCCAAGGGAGAAAGCCATACAGAAACTGAAAACAGAGATTGCCAAGGCGGATGCCGTCGTGATCGGCGCAGGAGCCGGTCTCTCTACATCTGCAGGCTTTATTTATACCGGAGAACGTTTTGAAAAATGGTTTCCGGATTTCATTAGTCAATATGGCATCCGGGATATGTATTCCGGAGGATTTTACCCGTATCCTTCAAAAGAAATCTTCTGGGCATACTGGGCAAGATACATCTACATCAACCGGTATCTGGATCCACCAAAGCCGGTATACAAGAATCTGTTATCATTGGTCAAAGACAGGGATTATTTTGTGATCACAACGAATGTAGATCATTGTTTCCAGAAAGCCGGATTTGACAGGAAGCGTTTGTTTTATACGCAGGGAGATTATGGTCTGTTCCAGAGTACGGATCCGTCTAATCGGATCACATTTGATAACGAGGAATGGGTCATTAAGGCAATGGACGCCCAGGGCTTTGTGAAGAATTTGGAAGGACTCTTTGAGATGCCTGAGGCGGGCGTTTCCATGGAGATACCTCCTGAACTGATTCCAAAGCACCCGGACGACGGGTCGGAGGTCACAATGAATCTCCGTGCTGATGATTCCTTTGTAGAAAATGATGGCTGGCATGCGGCATCGGCAGCATACTCGGATTTCCTTCGCAGGCACGAAGGACAGCATATATTGTTCCTGGAAATAGGCGTCGGAGCAAATACTCCGGTGATCATAAAATATCCGTTCTGGCAGATGACCAATGACAATCCCAAGGCAGTTTATGCATGTCTGAATTACAATGAAGCGCTCTGCCCAAGACAGATCGAAGAATGTTCTCTCTGCATCGACGGGGACAGCGGGGAAGTCATAGAGCAGCTGATGAATTGATTGAATACATGTTTTTCCGGCAGGGTGTTATATCCTTGCCGGTTCTTTTTATGTATCAAAGATGCTCAGCTCATCGCCGGTTCTACCGGTGATGTCAAAAGGGATTGGGGCGCTTCCCCAACGAGCACGCGGAGGCGTTTGTCTGGACACAGACACTGCTCGCACAGTTACTCTTGTTCTTTATTTGACCTTCACTTTTCTCGCCTTTGATCAATTCTATCCAAAAACAAGAAAAACAAGTGTTTGGAAGATAAAAAAATAGTCATGAGCACGACAAAACAGATGAAATCTCGATGACTTTATGGTATAGTGTGTTATAAGTGGTTTTTATCCATTATTGGGACTCATAATGAGAGGTATATGTTATGGCAGTTTCTTACAAGAAGTTGTTCAAATTGTTGATTGATCGCGACATGAAGAAGAAGGATTTCAAGGAGCTTACTGGTATCAGCCAGGGCACTTTAAATAAGCTTCAGAACGGTGGCAACGTCATGGTGGATGTGCTGGAGAAGATCTGTCTGAACATGGACTGCAATGTTGAGGACATCATGGAGATCTATCCTGATCCGGTTGATAGTACCAAAAAACGAACAGCCAGATCGGTACAATAAGAATGGAGAGGAGCGTCTAATCATGATTGACACCAAGAAAGAGCAGGAACGCGACGAACTTCACCGGGCTATATGGGCTATTGCCGATGAGCTTCGCGGTGCTGTTGACGGCTGGGACTTCAAGAACTATGTCCTTGGTACCATGTTCTATCGATATATTTCCGAGAATCTGACTAGCTATATCAATACCGGCGAGGCTGAGGCAGGCAATCCTGATTTTGACTTTGCCAGAATGTCGGATGCAGACGCAGAGGAAGCCAGAGAAGGCCTTGTCGAAGAGAAAGGGTTCTTCATCCTTCCCAGTGAACTGTTCTGCAATGTCAGGTCCAGAGCTGCTTCTGACGAGAACTTGAACGAAACCCTGGAGCGGATCTTCCGTCATATCGAGGAATCGGCAAAGGGGACTTCTTCTGAAGGCCAGTTCGCCGGTCTGTTCGATGACTTCGACGTCAACAGCAATAAGCTTGGTGCAACTGTTGCGAAGAGAAATGAAAAGCTGGTCAAGCTTCTGAATGGCGTTGCTGATATGAACCTGGGCGACGTTCGGCATCATGATATCGATGCGTTCGGTGATGCCTATGAATAACTGATGACCATGTATGCTTCCAATGCCGGTAAATCCGGAGGCGAATTCTTCACGCCTGCGGATGTCTCCGAACTGCTGACCAGACTGGGAACTGTCGGCAAGACAGAGATCAACAAGGTCTACGATCCTGCCTGTGGATCCGGCTCTCTTCTTTTGAAAGCTGAAAAAGTCCTTGGCCGGGATAAAGTCCGCAACGGCTTCTTCGGCCAGGAGATCAATATCACGACTTACAACCTCTGCCGGATCAACATGTTCCTGCATGATATCGAGTTCGATAAGTTTGATATCGCCTGCGAGGATACACTGACTGCGCCGCAGCATTGGGACGATGAGCCTTTCGAGCTAATTGTATCGAATGCTCGTGAAGTATTTGGACTAACCTCCAGAAACCGCATAAATAAAGGCTTTCCGGGGCATACGCCTCTTTTTTTATGCCCTGAGACAAGGGCTGTGAGGCACCGGAAGGCGGCATAGAGGCAGATGCGCCGGGGCTGGCGCAAAGAAAACTGAATAACGAGTACAGGCGATAAGACGTTTATTTGTTTCCCTCCGGGGACTCAGGTAAACGTCTTTTTTTATTGCCGATACATACGGAGGGACGATATGAGTTTCGATTATTTTTACGGTCCGGATGATGCAGAACAGTATTCGTTCTACCGTATTCCGAAGAAGCTGATC
The DNA here is from genome assembly GCA_015058875.1 of Erysipelotrichaceae bacterium. Classification (GTDB taxonomy): domain Bacteria; phylum Bacillota_I; class Bacilli_A; order Erysipelotrichales; family Erysipelotrichaceae; genus Bulleidia. The sequence goes on from SVBN01000104.1 coordinate 7,533, forward strand.
ACCGGGGACGAGTTCCAGGAAATCAGCACAGAGGCAAAGCTGCTGTACGGGCTGATGCTCGACCGGCTCCAGCTGTCCATACGGAACCAGTGGTTCGACGCTCTCAACCGCGTCTATATCATCTACACGGTCGAAGACATCATGACCGATCTTCACTGCGGGAATCAGAAAGCCTGCAAGATGCTGTCGGAGCTGGAGAACAAAATCGGGCTGATCAAGCGGAAGCGTCAGGGGCTGGGAAAACCTTCCCTGATCTACGTTCTGAAGTTTTCCACAGGCAATCCACAGAATGATTCGGAATCACATTTCAAGAAATGTGAAAATCACACTTCTGGGGATGTGAAAACCACATCTCTGGACGTGTGGAAATCACACGGAAATAATACTGATCATAATAATACTGAATTGAACA
>SVBN01000013.1 GCA_015058875.1 Erysipelotrichaceae bacterium
TTGGGTGTCAAAAGTCATAAATGTATAGAAGTATAGCTGAGACAAAACATGGCGGATGGTAAAATTGAATGCAGATAGGCAAAGGTGGTATTGCATATGGCATTCAGATCGCATGTTTCAGAACAGCTGAGTTTAGAAGACAGTTTCAATAACGCAAGTAAGCGTGTCCAGAGAGTAGTGATGAACTCCTGGGCAAAGGACTTCTCTGATGTTGTGTTCCCTGCAATTAACGGGGATAGATTTAAAGTTCTTTATACGGACAATGAAGCCAGCAGACCCACCACACCTGCCAACTATATTGTCGGAGCTTTATTGATCAAAGAGATGTTTGGATTAACGGATGATGAGACTGTTGAAATGCTGATCTGCGATTTAAGAGCACAGTATGCACTTCACAGCACATCACTTGAAGAACAGCCGATCTCAGACAGAACATTCTCAAGATTCAGAGAAAGACTGTATAACTACGAGCAGGAAACCGGAGAGGATATCCTGAAGGATGAAATGAAATCCATTTCTGAAACCTTCTGCCGATATCTGAATATCAACAGCAGTCTCAAGAGAATGGACAGCCTCATGATTGCGGCACACTGCAAGAATATGTCCAGGCTTGAGATCATCTATACCTGTGTACTGAACTGTGTGAAGCTTCTGAAGGAAACAGGCAATGAGTTACTGATTCCTGAAGAAATGAGACACTACCTTGAAGCAGATGATCTGAATCAGGTCATTTACTATGCAAAGAGTGAAGATGTGGAACCCAGACTTGAGAAAGTGATCAATGAAGCCAGAAAGATGAAGGAGATCATGGAGGATGATGAATGGCATACATTCTCCCAGTATCAGCTGCTGATCAGAGTACTGAATGAACAGGCAAACACCGACGGTTCCATCAAAGATAAGAAGGAAATCAAAGCAGACAGCTTACAGAATCCGAATGATCCGGATGCGACATACAGATACAAAGCCGGAAAGAATCATAAAGGATATGTCGGTAATCTTGTTGAAAGCATCGGAGAAAGCGGAGCCAGCCAGATCACTGATTTCAGCTATGATCCCAACACACACAGTGACCAGGAATACAGCAGAGAATATATTGAGAATCACTCAGATGAAACCGCGATCGCCGATGGCGCATATGGATCGGTTGAGTTACAGGAGGCGGCGAAAGAGAAGAATATAAAACTTGTTACTACAGCACTTACGGGAAAAGAAGTGGATCCTGTCATGGCAGAGTATGAATTCAATGAAGAAGGAACAGAAGTCATCAAGTGCCCGATGGGCAATGTTCCGATCGGAAACTCATACTATGAGAATACAGGAATGGTCAGAGTATCCTTCAAAAAGAGCGACTGTCAGCACTGTCCTCTCAGGCAGAACTGCAAAGTGAAGTTCCAGAAGAAGAGTGCAGTAGTACTTGTCTCATCAAAGATGAAGGCAAGAGCACAGTACATGAAACTGCTCGGGACGGAAGAGTACAGGAAGCTTGCCAGACAGAGAAATGCGATTGAAGGAATACCATCCGTGTTACGAAGGAGATATCACGTGGATGAGATACCGGTATTCGGGCAGATGAGGTCAAAGATCTTCTTCTACTGCAAAGTAGGAGCCTTTAATGTGGTCAAGCTGATCACGCATTTGCCAAAACTGACAGTTAATGAGATGGCAACAGCCTGATTATCGCTGCTTTTTATCAGCGCTATGCGCAAAACATTCAACAACCTTGTGAAAATCACCATCTATTCACAAGTCACAGATAAACAGGAAGGAGACGGGTGTTCGAACTTCTGCTTTCGACACCCAAACCATATATGACAGAAACCATGTAAAAAAGGAACGAAACAGGCAAATAGTACCGCAGTAAATAACGTTGCTGTGAACGTTTACGATATTCTGCACTATAATGTATTCAGAGAGATCTACAGTTTTTGTTATCGATCACAATAAAGGACGCAGAAGGAGGTTTGCATCATGTTGGAAAACAATCAGATCCGTGAGATTGTGAAGAAAAGCAAAGAAGCCTGCTCTGACAGTCTGAGGCTTGCGGGAACTCGTCCTGGGGCAAATAAAACGCGTGATTTCCATCTGAAACTCAACGCAATCCAGGATGAACTTCAGAGCTATTGTTCAACGCATAACGTTGTATGGGACTGGCAGGAATGGGAAGATCTGAGCCGCGAAATCGCAAGATTGTATGGAATGCGGTATATCGGCACCGTTCGTGGTTCAACAGCTTTCCACTCATAAGCAACGGAATACATCTACGCAGGGAATATCATATGGATTCCCTGTTTTTTTGTCTTTCATCGGCGGATGTTTGTTTTCCGTCAGCTGAGATATAATAATCTGCAGGAGACATACAGTGATGAAATACAGAGTGAACAGAAAAACAGGAGACAGGATCTCCGAAATCGGGATGGGAACATCCTATCTGTATCAGGCAGGATTTGAAAGGGGAGTTCAGATCCTGAGAAAAGCATATGAAGGCGGAATCAATTATTACGATCTGGCGGCAGGACACGGAGATACATTTCCGATTTTCCGGGAGGCATTCCGTGATGTCAGAAAGAATGTGTTTTATCAGATTCACTTCGGAGCCGATTACACGTCCGGAGAATACGGATGGACACTGGATCTGAAAAGAATTCAGAAGTCCGTAAAACACATGCTGGAGGAACTCGGAACAGATTATATCGACTACGGCTTCATCCATTGCCAGGATGAGTTTTCCGACTGGGAAGAGTATCAGAAAAACGGAGTATATGACTATATTCTGGAACTGAAAAAACAGGGCATTGTACGTCATATCGGCGTCTCTTCCCATACGCCGGAAGTGGCGCAGAAGATTCTGAATAATGCGGATGTGGATATGCTGATGTTCTCAATCAATCCGGCCTATGACTTCGGACAGGGTACCTACGCCCATGGCAGCACGGATGAAAGAACAGCACTCTACCGCAGATGCGAGAAGGAAGGAATCGGCATCTCCGTCATGAAACCGTTCTCCGGTGGACAGCTGCTTGATGCATCGCGTTCGCCGTTCGGCCAGGCGCTCACGCAGTACCAGTGCCTGAAATACATTCTGGACAAACCGGGCGTACTCGTCGCGCTTCCCGGAGCACAGAGCATCGAAGAAGTGGAACTTCTGCTGGACTACTGCAATCAGCCGGAAGAGAACACGGACTATTCCGTGATCGGTACATTTGCCCCGCCGCAGGCAAGCGGGAAATGTGTCTACTGCGGGCACTGCAGACCATGCCCGATGGGTATCAATGTCGGTCTGGTAAACAAGTATTATGATCTGACGCTTGCCGGCGACAATATGGCGGCTGAGCATTACCGGTCGCTGGAAAAGAACGCTTCCGACTGCGTGCAGTGCGGACACTGCGATTCCAGATGTCCGTTCTCGGTGAAGCAGAGTGCGAGAATGCAGGAAATTGCCGCATATATGGAGAATCTGAAATGAGCAGACTGGAGATGCTGATAGGCGATACACCGGTACAGGTGGAATGGGAAGACAATGATTCCGTTCATGCTCTGGAAGAAAGAGCAGGATACGGAGATGTCATTGTTCATACGGAGAAATACGGCGGATTTGAACAGGTCGGTGCACTCGGATTCTCTCTTCCGAGTCATGACACACAGATCGTCACCGATGCCGGTGATATCATGCTGTACTGCGGGAACCAGATTGTTGTATTCTACGGATCCAATTCCTGGGCATATACCAGACTCGGCAGGATAACGGATCGGAACAGACAGCAGCTGAAAGAACTGCTGGGAAACAGAAATACCGTCATTACAATCAGAAACAGCTAAGGAGGGATTATGACAGATTTCGACAGACCGTTTACGGAGATTTAGGAAAGATTCGAACAGGGTGAAGTAAAGGAACACGGACTGCAGGATCCGAAAATGCGTGCATTGATTGCAATTGCATGTCTGAGCGCCCAGCAGGCACGGGAAGAGCTGAAAGTAAAAACAGCAGAAGCTCTTTCCGCCGGATGCACAGTGACGGAAATCAAGGAGACCATGTATCATGCCGGTGCCTACTGCGGATATCCGCGTATTAAAGATGCACTTGCAATTGTGAATGAATATCTGGTTTCCGCAGGCATTGATCCCAATGAGGAAGATCAGGGAACAGTGAACGCTGACAACCGCTTTGAGAAAGGTCTGGATGTACAGGTCGGCATCTTCGGCCAGGGCATTATCACTTCCATGGATGCGGCAGCTCCGGATGTGAAGCATTTCCGTACATTCCTGTCATCCAACTGCTTCGGTGATTATTACACCCGCGGAACACTGGATCTGAAAATGCGTGAGCTGATCACATTTACAACGATCATTACGATCGGCGGATGCGAACCGCAGGCAAAAGCACATGTCAGAGCGAATCTGAATGTCGGCAATACAAAGCAGACACTGATTGATGCACTGACCACATGCGTGCCGTACATCGGCTACCCGCGGACATTGAATGCACTTGCATGCATTGAGGACGTCTGCAAATAATCTCACACACAGGCTGCAGAGTGAAACTGCAGCTTTTTTTGATATCCGAAGAAATCAGAACCGGTTCTGCCGGAACCGGGCAGGTGTAGTCCCTGTTTTCTTCCGGAACACGGAAATGAAATAGCTCTCATCGCAGAACTGCAGCAGATGGGCGATCTCGGAAATGCTGCTGTTTGTCAGGGCAAGCATTTCCTTTGCGGCAGAGATCCGCTCATCCGTCAGGCAGCCGGCAAGGGTCTTCCCGGTTTTCTCGCGGAACAGTCTGCTGAGATGATAACGGCTGATGCCTGCCGCATCCGCAATATCATCAATCCGGATATTCTGTGTCAGGTGTGTACGGATATACTGCCTGGCTTTTTCTACATGGATATTGTCCGTGTTCTCCTTCAAGGAGGTGCGGACTTTCTCACAGAACTGATATGCGGCATCCCGGATGATCCCGGACAGTTCACGGAGGTCCGTACTGACGGCAATTCTTTGCAGCAGCCGGTCGGCGGTCCAGTTTGCGTCATTCGGAAATACACCGCCGAGAATCGCTGCAATCATGAATGTATTGACCAGGGAGACAGCCATATACTCAGTTTCCTTGTCGTTGTCTGTTCCGATTTCACGCTGATATTCTTCCGTCCCCAGGCGGATATCCAGCGTTTTCATGAGCTGTTCCGTCTCACCGTTCTGTATCATCCGGAAATACGGAAGAATATTATGATGGGATGTGTTGAAACTGTTGTTTTCGGAATCCCTGACAATCTGATGAACCGCTGCTTCCATAACAATTCTCCGTTCTGCAAAAAAGCATAAAACCAATATTTACAGCATGATAATTATATAACAGAAGAATGCTGTTTTTTATACTATGGTTGAAAACGGAGACAAATGAGAACAGTATGAACCGGATGTTAAAAATTGCGGCAGGAGGCACAGCTCTTGCATGGATTGAGTTGTATGTTCTTGGGGCGTATGCGGGAATCGGACCTTTCGGCGGTCTGTTTCACAAAAGGAACGGAAAGCTTCCCGGCAACAGTGAACAGTATGATTTCCGCTTTCTGAAGGAGATGGCTGACAGTCCGCTGAAAGGAAAGAAAATTGCCGTTCTCGGCTCTTCCGTATCCTATGGCGCATATGCAATGAAGCAGGCAGTCGGGGAATATCTGGCAGCACGTTTCGGATGCACGCTGACAAAGGAAACGGTCAGTGCAACGACACTGGCAGATACCATGTCGATGTCCTATGTAAAGCGGCTGAAAAAACTGGATCCTCTGGAGCACTTTGATCTGTTCATCTGCCAGCTTTCCACCAACGATGCAGCCCAGAAAAAGCCGCTCGGTGAAATTTGTGCGGATGGGGAAGCTCCGGACTGCAGAACCGTCACCGGCGCAATGGAATACATCATCCGCTATGTTTTCCGTACATGGAACTGTCCGGTTGTATTCTTCACCGGATCGAAGTATGACAATGAACGTTATGCGGCAATGGTACAGCGGCTGTATGAACTGAAGGAGATTTACGGGATCGGTATTCTCGATCTCTGGAATGATCCGCAGTTCAATGCAATATCCGGGAAACAGAGAAAATTATACATGCATGATCCGGTTCATCCGACCAGGGCAGGATACCGTGACTGGTGGGGACCGGAGATGGAAAAACAGCTGATGGAATACCTGAAGGAGTAGCACTGATGTCAAAGGCAGGCGTATTGATCTGGAGACATGTTTTTGAATCCGGAGACGAAAAAAGAATCGCATCACAGCATCCGGATGTATCTGATCTGGAGATGATTACGGATATCCCGTATATCGATGACGGGGAACGTGGTCATCTGCTCGATATTTACCGCCGGAAAGATCATTCCGCTTCCGATCCGGTCATGATCAACATTCACGGCGGCGGACTGTTTGCGTCCTATAAGGAAGTGAATAAGCATTTTAACTATGAAATTGCAAAGCTCGGATACCAGGTCATCAGTATCTCTTACCGCAGAATTCCGGAAACGACATTATGGCATCAGATCGACGATGTGATGCATGCACTTTATTTCATTGAATCACATCTGGAAGAATGGGGAATGACCGGGGACAGACTGTATATTTCCGGTGATTCCGCCGGTGCGCTGCTGTCATTGTTTGCTTTATCCATCAACAGCAGTCTGAAGCTGCAGACAGAGTTCAATCTGGCCGGGACAGGCCTGAAATTCCGTGCGGCCGCAATGATCTCGATCATGCTGGATACACAGAGAAAGGACCAGATGATGGCTTTGAGCAATCAGGTCTCAAAGAAGGAAGACAGAGGAACTCCATACCGGAGATATCTGCTGGATCCTGCATTACTGCTGGAAGAGGCGGTTCTGCCTCCGGTAATCCAGTTTACCAGTGAAGAAGATCTGATTCAGAAGGATTCCTATAAGCTGCATCATCTTCTGCAGGAAAAGAATATTGAACATGAATTCCATAACTATCCGAAGGGAACGGATCATGAACTGGTTCATGTATTCCCTGTGATGTATCCGGAATATCCGGAAAGCGTGGAAGCATACAGCCTGATGGACAGCTTTTATCAGGCGCATTAAGGAGGATGAACATGCATCGGAAATTCTTTGTGTGGAGCTTTGATGACGGACTGGAACAGGATAGGCGGATTATTGAAATTCTGAAGAAATACCATATGGGTGCCACATTCAATCTGAACTCCGGATTGTATGGAGAAAAGACCTGGGAAGGAAGAATCGGAAATCTCGGAATGCGTGAAGTCCCTTATGAACAATTCAATCCGGAGAAAAAACATCTGCTGAACTATGCGCCGCATTTCCGGATCCCTTATGAAGAAGTGCAGGAAGTATATCAGGGCTTTGAAATTGCATCGCATACATTGGAACATAAGAATCTGAAGAAATGCTCCGAAGAAGAAATGAAGCGTCAGATAGAGGAAGATGTGCAGAATCTTCAGAATACATTCCGACAGGAAATCACCGGCTTTGCCTATCCCTACGGGATGAGCAGCGAAGCCTGCATTCCCGTATTGAAGAATGCCGGAATCCGCTATGCCAGAACTGTCGGAAAGAATACGGATTTCCGATTTCCGGAAGATCCGTACCATCTTCCGATGACCTGCTGGCATATTTCAAAGAACGTATTACCGGAGCTGGAACGATTCTATGAAGCAGAAGCGGAAGAAGATGATCTGCTGTTCCTGATGTTTGCGCACGGGTATGAATTTGACTTCAACACCGTGGAAAGCAACTGGAACAAGCTTGAGCGGATCTGCAGGAGCGTAGCGGAACACAGTGATATTATCTGCTGCTCGACAGCGGATGCTTTCCGCATGCATGAAGGAGACAATGTATGAAGCATTTTGTACCGGTATGGCACCAGGCACTGACGCAGTCATTGAACGGAGGGAAACCCTGCGGCAACTGCAATACGGTGATCTTTCCGCTGCATATTCCGGTTTCCTCATCCGGTATCCGGATCCGCTTCAATAACCTGTATGGGAAAGTTTCTTATCCTTTCGGGGCGGTGACATTGAAAACGGCGAACGGTATTTATCCGGTGACGGTAAACGGAAAACAGTCGTTTGAAGTTTCCTGCGGGGAACGGATCTTCACCGATGATATTGCTGTGAATATTGCGAAAGGCTCGGATATTGAAATCCGCATCTTTTATACCGGATATATCGACGACATGAACATGATCGAGTCACAGACACAGTGGCTGAAGGGGAATCAGACTGCGGGAGAGATCCCGGTAAAAATCCGGAAGCCGGCATTGCTGAGAGTGATCGGCGGGTATAATCCGGTACCTTCCATCGATCTTGTGGAAGCTGAAACGGAAGAGGAAACAGAACAGATCGTTGCATTCGGTGACAGCATCACTGCATTGAGCAATTGGACAAAACCGCTGTCCGGAATGCTGGAAAAAGAATCCAATGGGAAATGCATCCTGCTGAATTCGGGAATTGCCGGAAACTGCCTGCTGTATGAACCGGAAGGTTTCTTTGCACCGGTATTCGGTCAGAAGGGAACCGACCGGTTTGAGAGGGATGTTCTTGAGCTGCCGGATGTCAATATGGTGATCTTTGCATTAGGCGTGAATGATGTGTCCTATCTGAATGAAAAGACCAGGAATGCAATTACACTTGAGAATTACCGGAAAGCAGTGACAGAGATGGTTTCTGTTGTGAAACAGAGAAATATCAGGGTCATTGCCCAGACCATCACGCCGCGTCTGAAGTGCGCGAGAACCATGGGCGTCTTCACGCAGGAAATGGAAGAACTCCGCCTGTCTATCAATGACTGGATCCGCAGCACAGATATCTTTGATGCCGTTGCGGATCAGGAAAAGACAGTCCGTGACCGGGATGAGAAAGGATATTTCTTCCGGGAAGGACTGCACCAGGGAGATCATCTGCATCCCAATGAAAGAGGCGGACAGCTGATGGCGGAAACATATTATGCATGCCTGAAAGGGCTGTTATCTGAATGATGCCGGAATCCGGAGTAATGACCGGATTCTTTTTTTGTTTGGCTCCGCACTGATTTGTTATGATAAGACTGAACAGTATTCAGATGAGCAGATCAGAAGATAGCCGGTATTCAGCGGAAGTATATGCAAAACAGGCAGTCGCTTTTCTGTTATTGAATCATCGTGAAAATGGCTGAAACGGATTGTAAAACAGCTTATTTTTATCGTGAAGCAGTCTCTGCAGATACAGTTCCGAAATCACAGGAGAAACAAATGGAAACAGAAAGAAAAAACAGAAAAACAGTTTCTGTCAGAATCCAGATCCTGATCGCAGTAACACTGGTTCAGATTCCTGTTATCATTCTGTATTTTTTCATTGTGAATAACTTTGTAGACAGATTCCGGGAAGAACAGTGGTCCTATCAGAATACCGAGCTGAAACGGTATATATCCAGTCTGCAGGATGAGATCCGGGAGATCGATGAGTTCCTCTTTTATCACTGCTATAACAGCTTCAGGTCCGATGATCCTGATGAATCATTAAGGGAAGTTGAATACTTTACAGAGGACCTTTTTAGCCACGACGGATATATTCATTCGATCGAAGTTCTCGATCAGGATGGGAATGTTCTTTATGCGGCAGGAAACAATTCTGATGTGATGATCCGGGATGTGATCGCAAACGGAGACAGTGTGAACCGGGGCTGGATTGTCAGAAAATATGACGACAGCAATTACCTGATCCGTGTGATCAATGAAAATGAAAAATATGCCTCGGTTATTATCTCGGTGAAACAGCTCGCGGCATCGGCAATGGATGTCTATCACCTCAGCGGCAGTGTGCTGCTTCAGAAGCTCGGGGATAACCTGACAACGAACCTCTGGGTCCGTCAGGCGGAAGAGCCGATTCCGGCTTCCATCAAAGAACCGTACCTGCTGATGTCCAACAGACGTCAGTACATGCTGAGCGAGTCTACGCTGGTCGGTATGAGAGTCGTTTACGGCGTACCGTATCAGTATGATTTCCGATGGCTGTACATGTTCGGGTATCTGATGGTCGGCCTGGCAGTACTATCACTTTCCGTAACGATGTTTTATCTGAGGCATTCGATCCTCAAACCGCTGACCGAGATGACCGGATTCATGAAGCGGATCGGTGAAGGAGAAATGGATTTGCGTCTTCCTGACAGGAAGAGCACTGAACTGATGCAGATATCCGGAACATTCAACGATATGATGGATGATCTCAAAGACGCCAAGATCAGTTCCTATGAAAACCAGCTGACCGCAAGAAGGGCAAAGATGGATGCTTTGCGTCTTCAGATCCGCAGACACTTCTTCCTGAACTGCCTGAAGAACATCTATGCCATGGCGACAACCGGGGATTATGACGGAGTCAAGCAGACGGCGTTCCTGCTTTCCGGAAACCTTCGTTATACGCTGAATTTTGATGAAGACAGCGTTCCGATGCGGAAGGAACTGGATATGTGTGAAGACTACATCAAACTGCAGGGGGTCGGTCAGACAATGAAACCGATGCTGATTACGGATTGTGATGAGAATCTGGATGCGTTTGAAATCCCTCCGGTCAGTCTTCTGACAATTCTCGAGAATTCCTGCAAATACGGAACGAAGCAGAACGGACCGCTGCTGATCCGGATTACCGGAAAGATCCGTAAACTCGATGAGAAGAAATATGCAATGATTACCGTTCAGGACAACGGTCCCGGATATGATCCGGAGATGCTGAAGCTGCTGAACCAGGATCTCAATAAAGTGCAGGAAAACAACCACATCGGCATGGCAAATACACTGCTGAGATTCAGAATGCTTTACGGACCGGAGTGTTCGGTGCTGTTCGCCAACAGCAGCGGGGCAAAGGTGGATCTGATGATTCCGATGGAACGGATAGATAATGAGGTGCAGGTATGAAATTACTGATTGTGGATGACCAGCTGGCCACTTTGACCGGACTGACGCAGGGAATCGACTGGAAGAGCATTGGATTTAATGAAATCGATACTGCACAGAATGCGATGGAAGCGCGCATTTCCTTTGCCCGCGGCATTCCGGATGTAATGCTGTGCGATATTGAAATGCCGGTGGAAACAGGAATTGATCTCAGCACCTGGGTCAGAGCGCAGGACTATAAAACAAAAATACTGTTTCTGACCTGTCATTCCGATTTTACCTATGCACAGGAAGCGATCCGTCTGGGCGTCTCCGATTATATCGTTCAGCCGGCACCGTACCACCGGATCCGTGAAAAGGTGGAAAAGGCAATCCGTGAGATCGCTGCGGAAAGCTCCCATTCCAGAATGGCCGATCTCGGCAAGACTTATAACAGCAGACAGACGGAGATCCATGCCGCAATGCTGAGGGATCTGCTGGCCGGTACTCTCGATGCGGCGACGCTGCAGGAACTGCCGGATTATCCGGATTTCAGCAAAGACAGTTATCTTGTTCTGATCCAGCTGGTACAGCAGACAGAAAAAATGCGGGACTGGAACGAAAACACACTGATGACTGCATTGCGCAATACCATTCAGGATACATTTGAAAAGAAGACCTATTCCTCTTTGATTGCATTTATGGATCATCATATCTATGCCCTGGCTGTCAGAAAGAATACCGGGTCCTTTGACAGAAATGAACTTGTATCGAGACTGCATTATCTGGAAAGCATGTTTGATATGTACATGCCATGCTCGCTCGCGTTTTATATTGCCGGAATACGGAGCGCTCCGGACATGAAAAATGATTGGGTGCACCTGCTCAGAGTGCAGACAACAAACGTCACCGGAAAAAAGGGCGTCTATGCGGAACAGAATGCAAATGAGAAAGACAGCCGGTATAAAGAACAGTTTTACCGGTGGAATCTGATTCTGACCAACTCCGGTGCCGAGGCATATGAAAAAGATGCGCTTTCAATTCTGCACAGTTACACGGACGCCGGAACACTGAACAATACAATCCTGCTGGCATTCCACAGAGACTTCACGAGACTGATGCTTTCAGTGAAGGACAGCGTGGATACGGACAGTATCTTTGAACAGTCATCCGCGCTTTATACAGAGGCCATGCATTCCCAGAAAGCAATGGAAGAAATGATTCATATTTTCTGCGAAACATATGCATCCCAGAATGACAATGCCGGCTCCTCCAGTGTCGCGGCAACCATTCAGAACTATATTGATGAGCATCTGAGCGACAATATCCGCAAGGAAGATCTGGCAGAACTGATGCATCTGAATGAAGACTATCTGACCAGAATATTCAAAAAAGAAACAGGGATGTCCATTAAATCCTACATTATCCAGCAGAAAATGAATGCCGCAAGAGAATTGCTTCAGACAACTTCCCTGTCTGTTTCCAGTGTTGCAATTCAGCTGGGATATACCAACTTCTCACATTTCTCGGCATCCTATAAGAAAGAATTCGGCATCACGCCTGCCGAAGAAAAGGAAAGAGGCAAATGAAGCTGCTGGTTCAGTCAGATGACTACGGGATCACCAGAGGTACTGCCCGCGGTACGATCAGGGCAATTCAGAACGGTCCGGTAAGAAACACCGGATTATTTGCCAATATGCCCTGGGCGGAGGAGGTGACGGGATGGATCCGGCCTTATCTGGAGTGTATTTCATTCGGGATTGATCTGAATATGGTGAACGGACCCTCCGTGCTTGGGTACAGTGAAGTACCTTCCCTGTGTCACGAAAACGGCATGTTCCTGAATATCAGAGAAAACAGACAGTTGGACAATGAGGAAAACGGACGCGACCACGTCGACAGTGAACAGCTGTACAGGGAATTCCGGGCCCAAATTGAACGCTATATCAGCCTGGTCGGAAATGAGCCCGATTATGTGCATCCGCATGCTTATCAGACAAAAAAGACTGAAGCAGTGATCCGGAAACTGGCTGAAGAATACCGCATTCCCTATTCCATGGACTTTGCAAAGCTGAATGATGCCGTGCTGCCTTCCATGGGCTGGTATTCTTTCGGAACAATGGAACAGCAGCTGAATGAAGAACCGCTGAACTATCTTCTGGAAGACAGAGCAGGATATCTGCATCATGAATATGGTTATCTGATTACACATTGCGGAGAACTGGATTCCGATACGCTGCATCTTCCCTTTAATATCTGCCGCCTGAGAGATCTTGAAGCGATGAGTGATCCGCGCCTGAAACAATGGATTGATCAAAACGGTATCGAACTGATCACATTCCGCGATATCAGAAATCAGATCATATAAATCAGAGAAATACGGCGGATTTCCGGCCTATAAAGGTTTCCGGATATAATTGTGCCGCAAAAACAGATGATCAATGCAAACGCTTTCGAAATTCCGATATTCGAAAGTCGTTTTTTTGTTAACGGATTTTGAAGATGTCGAAAAAGTGATGTTCATGTATCGAGAAAGCGGTAGTTGGTGCGTCAGGTGAAAAGCTATCTTATAGGTGCAAGGAAGCAAAAAGCTTCAGACAGACTCAGGAGGTGCTGCGTATGGCTGAAAAAGGGGAAGTTCTGGTAGAGGTAAAAGACCTGAATAAGAACTTCGGAGTTACTGTTGCCCTGCACAACGTCAATATGACCATCAAGCGCGGTGAGATCCGCGGACTGATCGGTGAAAACGGTTCGGGAAAGTCAACAGTCACATCTATCATCGCCGGGATCCAGCCGGCCACAAGCGGAGAAATGTTCTACAAAGGACAGCCCTGGAAACCGAAGGATTCACTGGAAGCACTGCACAACGGTATCGGTATCATCGTTCAGGAAATGGGTACTGTCCCGACGATCTCTGTTGCAGAAAATATCTTCATCGGTGACTATGACAGATTCAAGGTCGGACCGATCATTTCCAAAAGAAAGATGGTTGAAGAAGCACAGAAAGCTCTTGAGAACATCGGAGTTACGGATATCAACGCCGCAAGGGTGACAAGAACCTACAACATGGAACAGCGCAAGCTGATCGAGATCGCCAAGACTATGGCACACGATCCTGAAATGTTCGTGGTAGACGAAACAACAACAGCCCTCTCAGAAAGCGGACGTGAAATTCTCTACAGACTGATGAGAAAAGCGGCAGATGACAACAAAGCAGTCGTATTCATCAGCCATGATCTGGAAGAGATCATGGATAAGTGCGATACGCTGACAGTTCTCCGCGACGGTGATATCATCGGATCTCTTGAAAAGAGTGAATACGATCCGGACCTGATCAAAAAGATGATGATCGGCCGCGAAGTCAAAGGTGACTACTACCGTTCCGATATGGAAGGCTACAGCGACGAGGTTGTCCTGAAAGCAGAAAACCTGACAACCATGCAGGATCTGCTCTGCTTCGATCTTGAACTTCATAAAGGCGAGATCCTCGGAATCGGCGGTCTGTCAGAATGCGGTATGCATACACTGGGAAGAGCGCTGTACGGTCTGGAAGACATTGTTACCGGAAGCGTTACATTGACAGAGTCCGGAACGAAGATTACATCACCGGAAATAGCCTTCAATCAGAGAATGGGTTATGTCTCAAAGAACAGAGACCTGGAATCACTGGTTCTGAACGGATCAATCGCAGTGAATATCCAGTCCACCGGATACAAAGCAAACCGCGGACTCGGGTTCTTTATCTCAGATAAAAAAGAAAGAGATTACGCACAGCTTCAGATCGATAATCTGGCAATCAAGTGCAACGATATGTTCCAGCCGGTCAGCGCTATGTCAGGCGGCAATAAACAGAAAGTAGTCTTCGGCAAATGGCTGGCAGCGGATGCGGAAGTTCTGATCCTGGACTGCCCCACACGAGGCGTTGACATCGGTGTCAAGGCTTCGATGTATAAGCTGATCAATGACATGAAACAGGCAGGGAAATCGATCGTCCTGATCTCGGAAGAACTTCCCGAGCTCTGCGGTATGGCAGACAGACTGCTGATCATGAAAGACGGAAAGGTAACAGGTGAATTCCTGAGACCGGACGGCTACGACAACACAGAACTGATCGACTGCATGATCTGAGAAGGAGGGGAAAACGATGACAGTAAAAGATTTAAGCAATGAAGAACGTGCACCGAAGCTGACGCTCGGCGACCGTATCAATATCATCAAGAACCACCGCTTCTTCCCGATCATCTTCCCGCTCACAATGCTGGTAGTACTCTTCTTCCTCTTCGTTGCACTGACAGGAGGGAGATTCCTCAGCGGTTCGGTCATCAAGGGCATCTTCAACCAGTCCCTGATCATCGGAACTCTGGCAACAGGCGCTGCATTCATTTACACAACCGGAAATATCGACTTCTCGATCGGAAGCGTTATGGGACTTGCCTGTGTCATCGGTGCAATGGTATATCAGTCTACCGGCAGTATGACGGCATTGATCATTGTTACACTGATCTCAGGCATCCTGCTGATGATGGTCAACTGCACAATGGGCGTAATGTTCCACATCATGCCGGCAATGGTTGCAATCGTAGCCCAATCGATCTACAGTGCGCTGTGTCAGACACTCGTAGGAGCCACACCGCTGAAGGTGGACTTCAAAACATGTCAGGCTTTGGAAGGCAGCCTCAGATATGTACTGTTTGCGGTTTACTTCATTGCCTGCCTGATCCTGTATCACAGAACAGCGATCGGCCGCAAGCTCCGCTTCATCGGCGGAAATGAAAACTGCGCTGTACAGACGGGCATCAATAAGACGAAAACATTGTATCTGTCCTTCCTGTTTGCAGGAATCGGCGTTGGAATCGCCGGTATCTTCCAGACACTCAGAACAGCAAACGTCGCACAGAATGTAGGCAACGGCATGGGCATGAACGTCATGCTGGCGACAGTTCTCGGCGGCATGTCGATCTTCGGCGGCACAAAATCCAACTGCTACGCCGGCCTGATCGGTGCAATTACAGTCACGATTCTCGACAAGGGACTCCTGATGCTGGGAGTATCCTCTACAATGATCCAGGGTGTCCGCGGTATCATCTTCCTGCTTCTGGTATTCCTGAACAGCGAACGCCCGAAGACACTTCCTTCCAGACAGCAGTTCTGAGTTAAGAAACAAATGGTGAACATCATTAAAGATAAAAGGAGAAAGAAAATGTCACTGAAAAATCTGATGAAAAAAGCATTAAGCTTCGGCCTGGCAGCGGCTATGCTCACAGCATGCAGCGGCGGCGGATCTGCATCCGGCGGAGAATCCGGCGGTTCTGAAGGCGGCGATTCCGGAAAGAGTCACAAGATTGCGATTCTTGAAGTCCAGCTGAATGACGAAAGCACGAACAGAGCTGAATACTTCAAAAACTACATCGGTCCGGAATACAACGTTGAATTCATGTTCTCCGAGGCGATCCAGGACCTGGATGCAGCACTGTCCTTCCTCGAGAATGCGGCAGATGCAGGATGCGAAGCAGTCATCAACTACTATCCGATCGGTGCAAACACCGAACAGCTCGTTCAGAAAGCAGCTGAATTGGGTCTGGTATTCACAGAAAACGGCGGACGCAACGCTGATAATGACGATACATACAAAGCAGCTTATGACAATTTCTCCGGCGGATTCATGGCTGACCAGCCGGATACAGGACGTCTGTTCAAGGAATGGATGGAAGAAAACATCGACACATCCGAAGAACACGGTTATCTGATCGCTACCGGTATGGCATATCAGGGAAATGCACAGCAGACAGAGATCTCTTCCAACATGCTGGCTGCTCTGGAAGAACTCTACGGCCTGAAGTTTGATCTGACAAAAGAAGAACTCTATCAGTCATCTTCACCGATCGAAGGCACAAATGACAAAGGCATCGCAGTATACTGCTATCCCGGCGGACCTAACCAGAACGGCTGGCTCGAAGGTTTCACAGCAGCACTGCAGACAGGCAAATATGACTATATCCTGACTTCACCGAACGTGATCGGCAACATCGGTACAGCGATCAGCGAACTTGAAACAGCAATGAACAAAGACTTCACATGGATCGGCTTCGGAACATTCGGCGATGCGCTGAAGACAGCGATCGGCACAAAGGATTCCTTCGGCAATCAGACACTTGCCATGTCCACAGTCAAGTTCACATCCATCGTTTCCGCAATGGCATTTGCAAAGGTATACAACACACTGACAGGACATCATGATGTCAATCTGGAAAACGGAGAAACATCCGTCAACCTGTTCCGTATGAACGCAGTCACAACTCCGGAGCAGCTTGATGAAATGTCCACATGGGATCAGCCCGGCAAGTGGGTCGCAGACATCGACTTCGTCAACTCCCTGATCGCAGAAAGAGGCGGAGCTTCCACAAACGAAGAATTCCAGAACAATATCTACAAATACGACTTCGATGCAATCTCTGCAAAGATGAAGTAATAACCAATCGGATTTAAATCAGACTGAATGATGTCAGTGATGAGGAGGAATGATTATGAACAGCAACATGAAAGATACACTGATCCATCTGGCGAAAGCAATCGCAGTACCGCTGGTTGTATGGGCAGTCATGGAACTGATTGACAGAAGTACCGTCGGCATGGGTGTCATCAACAACGCAGCAGATTTCAAAACACTGTTCCGTAATCTGATCTCATCACTGGCATTTGCCCTTGCGATCAGTACGAACCTGCAATGCGGCAGAATGGACCTCTCGATGGGCGCCCAGATGTACGCAGGCGTGATCTTCGGCGGCAACATTGCCCTGATGCTCGGACTGAACGGTATCGGTATCCTGATTCTTTCAATGCTCGTTGGCGGCCTGTGCGGACTTGTGATCGGACTGATCTTCGTCAACATGAGGATCCTTCCCATGGTATTAGGCCTCGGTATGACCCTGGTATTCGAATGTGTCTGCTTTGCGATCAATAACCAGCAGGGAGTCATCTTCTTCGGTCAGCCGGGCGTTGAAGTACTGTCCAACATCACATTCATCATCATCGTTACAGCGCTGATCGTTCTGGTATCCCATTACCTGTTCCAGTTCTCAAGATTCGGATTCCGCTACAGAGCGATCCAGGGCAGCCAGAAACTGGCATCTGATGCAGGCATCAACATCTTCACAAACTGCGTGATCAGCTACATCATCGCAGGAGTTCTCGTAGCATGTGCTGGTGTCTTCACCACAGCCTACAGCGGAAGCCTTGCTCCGGTGCTCGGCATGAGTTCCAACGGCCAGGTATTCTCAAACATGTTCCCGATGGTGCTCGGTGCCTGGATCGGCAGTATGTGCGACAATCGTGAGATCGGCGTTCTGATGGGTGCTGTTTCGGTCAATCTGCTCACAATGGGCCTGGCAAAACTCGGTCTTGCCAGTTCTCTGCAGAATGTAATCATCTACGGACTGTTCCTGCTCTTCATGGTCTACAACACCAACAAACACAAGATCGCTTACGCGAAAGCCAGAAAAGCCCGCCTCGCACTTGCTCAGAAAGCAATGGCTGAAAAGGCGGCCGCATAAAGCAACCCTTCAATCAATCAGAAACAGCCTTCCGCATGATGCAGATGACGGGGAGGCTGTTTTCCGTAAGTGATGAAAATAAGGAGATGACCAGATGAAAGCAGTCATGGTAATGTATGATTCCCTTCGCCGTATGGATCTTCCCGGCTATGGAGGAAAAGAGATCGAACTGCCGAATTTCAAACGCCTGGCAGAGCATACCGTTGTATTTGACAACAGCTATGTATGTTCCATGCCCTGCATGCCTGCCAGAAGAGAGATTCATACCGGCAGGGCCAACTTCCTGCACAGAAGCTGGGGACCGCTGGAACCGTTCGATGATTCCATGCCGGAGATCCTGAAACAGAACGGTATATACACAAGGATCGTTACCGACCACAATCATTACGTGGAAGACGGCGGTGGAACCTATCTGCCAAGATACAGCACATGGGAATGCAACAGGGGACAGGAAGGTGATCCCTGGCAGGCAAGTGCCGGACCGCTTCCGGTATCCACCCACAGCAATCCCATTTCCGAAAATGCCCCCGAAGCATTCAGAAAGATGCATGGCAGAATGCACGGACAGGATATGCTGAACAGAGCCAGCTATCATGATATACCGGACTATCCTCAGGCAAAGACATTTGCCCAGGGCGTCGATTTTATAGAAAAGAATTATCAGTTTGACAACTGGTTTATCCAGATCGAAACATTTGATCCGCATGAACCGTTCGACACCCCGGATTCCTATATCAGCCGGATCTGTGATCCGGATACGATCGGTGAACTTGACTGGCCGCCATACGCGCCTGTAACAGAGACGGAAGAAGAGATCCGCTCCTTCCGCATGCACTATCTGGCACTGCTGGGATTCTGCGATGATTCGCTGGGGAAAGTACTGGATTGTTTTGATAAAAATGATCTCTGGAAAGACACGATGCTGATAGTGAATACAGATCACGGATATATGCTTGGAGAACACGGCTGGTGGTCCAAAGGAATGATGCCTGACTATCAGGAAGTTGTTCATACGCCGCTGTATATCTGGGACCCAAGATCCGGTGCCATGAATCAGCGCCGGAGCACACTGGTACAGACAATTGACCTTGCACCGACACTGCTGGATTTCTTTGGCGTAACGATCCCGAAAGATATGATCGGCAAGCCGCTCGGAAAGACGGTGGAATGCGATGAGGCAGTACGCGAATATGCGCTGTTCGGATTCCATGGAGGAACGCTGAATGTTACGGACGGCAGATATAAGCTCATGCTTGCAATCAAAGAAGATGCTCCGCAGGGATATGACTATACGCTGATGCCGACCCACATGCGGGCAAGATTCAGCGTAAATGAGCTGCAGAAAGCGGAATGGAGAGACCCGTTCAGCTTCACCAAGGGCTGCAATGTCATTGCAGTCCCGACACCGAACAAATACCCGGCAGGCAATGTTCTCAGGCCCGGCTGTGAGCTGCTGTTTGATCTGGAAAACGATCCGGAAGAAATGCATCCGATCAATGATGAAGCAGTCACAAAGCGTCTGAAGCAGGCGATCCTTGATCTTCTGAAGGAAAATGACGCTCCTGCAGAACTGTATGATTCCTATAACTTCTGAGGTGAAATGATGACAAAACGACCGAATATTATTATTTTCAATCCGGATGAAATGCGTACGGATACGATGTCGCATATGGGAAATCCTGCGGCAGTGACTCCGTTCCTGGATGAATTTCAGAGAACGGAAGCCGTATCCTTCCGCAATGCATACTGCCAGAATCCGGTATGCGTACCGAGCAGATGCAGTTTCTTTACCGGTCTTTATCCGCATGTCAACGGACACCGCACCATGGCGCATCTGCTGAGACCGGGTGAAAGCTCGCTGTTCCTGGAACTGAAAAACGGCGGTTACTATGTCTGGATGAATTCCAGAAATGATCTCTACGCTGCACAGTATGAAGGCTGGGTCGAAGAAAACTGCAGTGAAATATTCTACGGCGGAGATGCAAAACCGGCGCCGGGACTCGTGAATCCGGGAATCCGCGGGGATATGGACGGGAAACAGTTTTACTCTCACTTCGGAGGAGAACTGAAAACGGATGAATACGGCAGAAACTACAGCCGGGATGATGAAGCGGTGGATGCATTGATTGAGCGTATCCGGAATCCGAAAAGCGATGCCCCGCTGTGCGCATTTGTCGGTCTGATGTATCCGCATACGCCGTATCAGGTGGAAGAACCGTACTTCTCTGCAATTGACCGTTCAAAGCTTCCGAAACGGGTGAAGCCGGAAGAATGCACCGGCAAGCCGCTGATGGAAGAGAGGCTGCGCTATTTCCAGCATATGCAGGACTATACCGAAGAAGAATGGGATGAACTCAGAGCCGTCTATCTCGGTATGTGCATGAAAGTGGACGAACAGTTCCGCAGAGTCTGCGACGCCCTGAAAGAAGCAGGGGAATATGATAATTCCGCAATCTTCTTTCTGAGTGACCATGGCGATTTTGACGGAGATTACGGAATCCCGGAAAAAGCACAGAACTGCTTTGAAGACTGCCTGACAAAGGTCCCTCTCCTGGTAAAGCCGCCCAAAGGCGAAGCGATCGATCCAGGTATCTCGGATTCCCTGGTGGAACTCGTGGATTTCTATGCGACCGCAATGGATTATGCCGGCGTTACTCCGGATCATACCCATTTCGGAAAGAGCCTGCGGCCGGTGCTTGCCGACAGGAATGCCAGGATCCGTGACTATGTCTTCTCGGAAGGCGGCAGGATGCCGGGAGAAGAACATTGTGACGAAAGTCATATCAACGGACCGCAGGGATCTCCGAAAAACAATGTTTACTGGCCGCGTCAGACAGCGCAGAGGGAAGATGATACCCATATCAAAGGGACAATGATCTTTGACGGCAGATACAAGTACATCATGCGTCAGAATGATACCGATGAGTTCTATGATCTTGAAAAGGATCCGGGTGAAAGGACCAACCGGATCAATGAAGCGGAATATGCGGCTGATATCCGCCGGCTGGAACGGGAAATGCTGAGATGGTATCAGGGCACATGTGATATCGTGCCGCTTGACTTTGACAAACGGTTCAATCCGGAAATGCTGTGGTCCATGATGAAAGGGAACTGCCGCAATGCGGAAGAAGAAGCGGTCGTCCGTGAAGCGATCATGTCCGGAAAACCGATCGTCATGGTAACGGAAATGCTGCGCAGATACCGTGAAGAAAAGTGATTGCCGGAAAGGCGGACAGAAATAAAAGGGATTGAGGCACGGCTTCAATCCTTTTGCTTTTCAATATCCGAGCTTCCAGTCAACGATGTGGATCGGATTCTTTCCCTGCAGAACAAGCGTCATGTTCTCTATGGCTACATCCATTACCCGGTCGTAATTGACGCCGGCGCGATATCCGCCGGAAATGTGCGGCGTAAGATAAACCCGCGGCGTATTCCACAGAGGGTGATCTTTCGGAAGCGGTTCGGGATCCATCACATCCAGGCAGGCAGCCTTCAGATGTCCCTCATTCATAATCCTGATCAGATCTTCCGTGACAACGGAATTGCCTCTTCCGACATTGATCATAATTGCATTTTTCTTCATCAGTGACAGTCTGCGGTAATCAAACATATTTCTGACATCCTCTGTTCCGGGAAGGCTTAATGCCACAACATCCATTTCCGGCAGAAGTTCATCCATCTCCGAAACTGTGACAAGTTTGCGGATGAAGGAAAGCTGATCATGAACGGTTCTTCTGACGCCATAGCATACCGCACCGAGTGCCGCGCATTTCTGCGCGTAGGAAGTACCGATGGCTCCCATGCCGACAGAAAGAATATGTGAGCCTTCAAAACGGTCAATCTCCTTCAGCAGAGTCCATTCCTTTTTCTGCTGCAGCGAGAGATATTCCGGCATCCGCTTCATAGCCATCAGTGTGACTGTAAGCATATGCTCGACAATCGAATCACCATAGGCGCCGTATGCATTGGCAAGCACAACCTGTTCCGGCAGCCATCCGTAATTGTTCGCTCCGGCACTGAACAGTTGGACAAAGCGCAGCTTCGGCATTTTTGCGGCTGTCTCCGGTGTAAGAGATCCGGCAAACAATTCTGCATCCTGCAGCTCCGTATTACTCAGATCATCCGCTTTTTCCGCAAAGATCACTTCGGCATCCGGAAGCGATCCATAATCTTTTCGCTGTGTTTTCCCGTAACAATTATTTTTGTCTTCATAAATCCTCACTTCTCTGTTTCTGTAAAACAATTTTAATACGCTGAGAGATGAGAACGGTATCTGATGCATCTGAATTATGAATATCGGATTTCTGTTAATCAAATGCCATAAAACTGGTGGCCCGTGATCCGCAAAAAAAATAAAATTGTTACTGTAAGAAAAGGAGCAGTAATCTTTAATGAAAGCAATCATGGTAATGTATGATTCCCTGAACCGTCATCTGCTGGAAAGCTATGGCTGTGAGTGGACAAAAACACCGAATTTCAAGAGACTGGCAGAACGCGCGACACAATTTGAGAACTGCTATGTCGGCAGTATGCCCTGCATGCCGGCAAGACGTGATCTGCATACCGGCAGGCCGAATTTCCTGCACAGGAGCTGGGGACCGCTGGAACCGTTTGATGATTCCATGCCGGAGATTCTGAAGAACAACGGGATCTGCTCACATCTTGTTTCCGATCACCAGCACTATTGGGAAGACGGCGGCGCTACTTACCATACCCGCTATTCCTCATGGGAATGCATCAGAGGCCAGGAAGGAGACCCGTGGAAAGAGAATCTTCTGATGACACCGGACAGAAGAA
The DNA here is from genome assembly GCA_015058875.1 of Erysipelotrichaceae bacterium. Classification (GTDB taxonomy): domain Bacteria; phylum Bacillota_I; class Bacilli_A; order Erysipelotrichales; family Erysipelotrichaceae; genus Bulleidia. Next base: position 23,210 of record SVBN01000013.1, read on the forward strand.
GCCCGTTTGAATCGAATAAATTCATGTGGGAGTTCCCTCTGGGCAGAGCCATGCGCACGCATGATCAGGTAAACCGCTCCTATATGGACACGGAAGAAAAGACAGCTCAGGCAAAAACATTTGAAGAAGGTCTGGAGTTCATCGATACCAATCACCTTGCGGATAATTGGTTCCTTCATATCGAATGCTTTGACCCGCATGAGCCGTTCTTTGTGGATGAGAAATACCAGAAAGACTTTGAAAGCCCGCTGGCAGGAGAAGATGCGATGGGCATCGACTGGCCGCCGTATGCAAAGGTCAATGAAAGTGAAGAAGTTGTCCAGACCGTCAGAAACAGATACGCGGCATTGCTGGAAAAGTGCGACAGCTATCTTGGCAAAGTGCTGGACCGGATGGATGAATATGATCTCTGGAAAGATACGATGCTGATACTGTGCACGGACCATGGCTTCCTGCTGGGCGAACACGACTGGTGGGGCAAGACTGCAATGCCGTGCTGGAATGAGATTGCCCATACACCGATGTATGTCTATGATCCGCGTCTGGACTGCGCCGGAAAGAAATGCGATGCATTCGTGCAGATGGCAGATCTTGCCGCAACCGTGCTGGAATTCTTCGGACTGGATATCCCGAAGGATATGACCGGCAAGCCCGTCAGAAACATCATGGAAGGCGGAGTCAATCATGAATATGTTGTCTTTGGATTCCATGGCGATGAGATCATTGTGACGGACGGCAAATATCTGTACATGAATGCGCCTGAACATCCGGAAGCTCCGTATTATGAATACACCCTCATGCCGACACACATGCGGGCAAGATTCTCTGTAAAGGAACTTGAAAACTGGGAACCGGCGGAACCGTTCTCCTTCACGAAGGGTCTGAAGACAATGAAGATCCAGTGCCTCGGTTCAATGGTCGGCGGCGCAAAGGAACCGCGTCCGAGCAGACTGTATGACCTGGAAAATGATCCGGGTCAGCTCCATGAAATTGACAATCCCGAAGCTGTAAAGCATATGAAGCAGCTGATCAGCGAATATATGAAAGAGACCGATGCACCGAAAGAACTGTATTACCGTTATGGCATCGAGGAGGCGTAAATGAAACAGTATCTTGCATTCGATATGGGCGGCACATTCATTAAGTACGCATTGATGAATGAAAACGCCGAAATCCTTGAACAGGGAAAAGTACCTGCCGCAACAGACAGCCTGGAAGGATTGCTGGATGCGCTGAAGCGTGTCGGAAATATGTATGAAGGGCAGTATGAAGGCACAGCAGTCTCAATGCCGGGCAGACTTGATACAGCAAAGGGTATTGCATATACCGGAGGATCCTACCGCTTTATCCGCAATATTCCGATGGGAAAGCATCTGGAAGAATGTTTGGGTGTTCCCGCTACCATCGGAAATGACGGCAAATGCGCGGCCAATGCCGAAGCATGGAACGGTGCACTGTCCGATGTTGATAACGGCTGCGTGATCGTTCTCGGCACAGGAACCGGCGGCGGCATCATGCTGAATAAGAGAATCTGGATGGGAACAACCGGAGGCGGCGGGGAACTGTCCCACCTGGTGTCGGATATGGCTGCATTCTCTACTGCCGGAAGTGATTTCGGAAGAATTATTCCGACAATCTGGGCAGGACATGCGTCCGCAAACGGACTTGTATCCAAGTTTGCCGTGCGGAAAGGACAGAATCCCGCGGAACTTGACGGCGTCAGACTGTTTGAAGCATACGATGCCGGGGATGAGGATGCAAAGGCTGCTCTGGAAGAATTCGGCAGAATTACCGCTGCAGGCATCTACAGTATCCAGTCCGTACTTGATCTGCAGAAATACGCAATCGGCGGTGGCATCAGTGCCCGTCCTGAAGTGACGGATATCATCCGTGAAAAGGCGGATGAAGTGTTCAATCAGTTCCCAGGAAGACCGTTCCTGCTTCCGGAGATTGTCACATGCAGATATGGAAATGATGCAAATCTGATCGGAGCGCTGCGCTTCCATCTTGACAGAATCGGATAAATAAATCAGAACCCGGGATCGATGAATATCCGGGTTCTGAATTTTACGTATGATTATTCCTGATCGTCCCAGTCCGGTTCCCAGGCAAGATATCTCTGCCGCATTTCGTCGGTGAATTCTTTGTAAAGTGTGCCGGTATTAATCTCTGCGATCTCTGTCATGTCTTCTTCCGACAGGGCAAAATCGAAGATATCGATATTCTGGCGAATATGTTCCGGATTTTTTGAACCGGGAAGTACGGAGTTGCCGATCTGGATGTGCCAGCGCAGAAGAATCTGCACCGGTGTCCTGCCGTATTTTTCCGCGAGTCTGAGAATGACCGGCTCTTCCATCAGTCTGTGATCGGCGTGACCGAGCGGGTACCATGCTTCAAGGACAATTCCCTGAGTCTTGAGATAAGAGCGCAGTTCGTTCTGCGGGGCATAGGGATGGTTTTCAACGGTAAGCAGAGAAGGTCTGACACGGAATCTGCGGATGAATTCCGCAGTCTGTTCTCTGCTGAAATTGGAAAGACCAAGTCCTCGGACAATTCCTTCATCAACCAGTTCTTCCAGGCTGCTCCACGCGCCGTATACATCTCCGACCGGATGATGCAGGAGAACCAGATCTGCATAATCGATCCCCAGCCGCCGCAGTGAACCGGCAACCGCTGATTTTGCCCGGACATAGTCGGAAGGCCAGATCTTTACGGTGATGAACAGCTCTTCACGGGGGATGCCGCAGCCGGCAATACCGCGTCCGACTGCCTTTTCATTCTGATAGGAACTCGCGGTATCGATATGTCTGTATCCGTTCCGGACGGCACAGATAACAGCCTCTTCGGCGTCCTTTCCGAACATGCGGAGCGTGCCGAGACCGAGAGCAGGCATCTTTGCGCCGTTATTCAGGGTGAAATATTCCATGTCATTCTCCTTTTTTTCTTACAGACTGAGAACGCTGATCAGATTCCTCAGCTGGATGTTCAGAACATTGTTGAACAGGGTCAGCGTATTCAATGTACGGAAATCAGCCCAGAAATATCCTTCCGGAAGTTCCGGGATTTCGCCATGTCTGAATTCGATAATGGTATTCCAGTTTTCTTCCTGGTAGAAACGGCCGCCTTCTTCGGAAAACAGTCCGCGGAAACGGATGTCACGGTTCTTCTCCAGTTTTCCAAAAAACAGCCGGTCAACAGCATTCGTGATTTTCTGGTTCTTCGGCTCTTTCTGAATTCCCGGTGCCAGTTCGACTCTGTCAAAGCATCCGACTTCCCGCTTTGCATGGATCAGAAAGCGCATGATGCCGTCCGGGAAAATGCATACCGGCAGTCCGAACTCGCTTTTTCCTGCGGCTTCCAGAAGCGGCTGCTGCCAGCAGCGGACTTCCCGTCCTTCGATTTCGATGTCGCAGAATACAATCCGGAAATTTCCCTGATCCGAACAGAAGCTGTCATTTTCAAATTTCCAGTCATTCAGCGAATACAGGTCGATCAGCTGTCGCTCATAGTTTCCCTGCATCTTGATATCATTCATGTACCCGAACAGTTTTTTGATCGTATCTCCGGATGATCTGTCCAGGAAGGAGCGGTAAAATGCCTCTTCATGAAACAGCCCTCTGACCTCTTCCTGACCGGCAGGGCTCAGATCGCTGAGCGGGAACGGAATGCAGGAGATCACGGAACGGGTATCCATATTGACGATATTGTCATACTGCATCAGCTTTTTCAGCTGGCCGAGGGTCATCCACCGGTGGGTCGGCGATACCTCAATCTCATCATCCGTCAGGAGAATCAGATTCCGGTTGCGTTTGCCGAGAAACCGCGAGGACTGTTCCGACTGAATCTGGTCGGCAATCGTAATGCAGTTCTTTCTGGAGGCAAACAGGGGATAGAAGACGGGTTCACTGCCGCCGTGCATGCGGGTGAAATTCGATCTTGTTGCCTGGATTGTCGGCGAAATCTGGCACCAGTTGATATTGCCCGGCTCGATTTTTGTCTGCATCAGGAAATACATGCGGCCGTCAATGATCTTTGCCAGAATGCCGAGATATCCGATGCCGTCCTGTACGATAATCGGCTGTTCAATCGTTCCGGAATCATCCTTCTGACGGATTCCCCTGATTGAGAAAAACGACCGCCTGTCATTTACGATGCCGAGAGCCTCCTGGTCGTAATGCCAGAATCCGTCATAGCTGTACGGGATCTTCCGGATTGAAACGGCGGTTTCCCGGCGTGTCTGTTCCACCCAGTCAAGCAGTTCGGAAGTGGTATGCCATGGGTTCTCTTCTGTCGCCCAGGATTCCAGGATGTATTTCAGTATTTCTTCTCTTCTGTATGCCATATGACTCCTCGGATATGATGCGGAGCCCTGTTTCCTGTGTCAGAAAGCAGGGAGGCTGATCTGTAATTATCGGTCAGAATCCTGCAGAACTTTTTTTACCTTGTATTTACTTCCGACGTAGATATCCACGCTGCATCCGCCCGATGCCTGATCCAGTTCGGGAGACTGCCAGTACTGCAGAAGCACATAGTCGACATTGTATTCCTTCAGATAATCGCACGTCCTTGAATAATCCGGGATTTCCTCTTCCAGCCAGTCCTCACGCTTTCGGGCGATCTGATAGAATTCATCATTCACCCGGTCAAGCGGATAATGATAATGCCAGGGGCCGAAGATTGAATAGGCTTCGGGAATATAGGTCAGCGTGGCACTGCTCTGGGAAACGATCACCGGCTGTCTGCCTTCGATGGTTTTCACTTCTTCCTTCAGGAAGTTCAGCGTCTCCATCTCATCCGGATCGATCTTGTAAATCCCGTCGACATTCTGTCCGCCGCGCACATAGACCCAGTAAAGACCGGTCGAAGGATCCAGACGGAAGGAACCGATATTGCCGAGCAGCACTGCTGCGATCAGAAACGCACACAGGACGGGTGTGACAAACCGGATCTTCCGGAATCTCCGGAAGATCATGTCCAGGAACAGAATTTCGGTAAACGGATTGAAGAGCGTCATGAAGTTGCGGTAGAAGACCATTCCGGTGATTGTTTTCTGCAGAAGGATCATGCAGAGCGGATTCAGGAAGAACACCAGCATCATGATCACAAATGCTCTGATCCATTTTTCCTCATTCTTCAGATCCGGAGTGATGATAAACAGAATCACACCGGTCCACCGGAGAACATTGACCAGTCCGTCCAGCCATTCGCTGTGAATGAACAGGTAATCCGTCATCATATCCATATGACGCCAGTCCCACAGATAATAGCTGTAGGAAGTGAAATCGGTATGTTCAATCAGATGCACGGCGAATGATCCGACCGCAAACAGAACCGGTACTCCGATGAAGAACAGTGGTGCTCCGAAGCGGGAATACAGTTTCTCCAGTGATGCAATGACCGGATGTTCCGGCTTCACGCAGATGAAGATAAATATTGCGGCATACAGAACGCCGGCAAGTATTCCGGTTTTCGGTGATACTCTGGAAAGAAATGCCAGCACATAGCAGACCATCGGCAGAACAAGCCGGGCCATATCGGCCAGGGCATGCGGCCGGTGCTGATGAGCCAGGTATGCGGCCAGGGCAAACATAACGGCAAAGCTCATGAAGAGGAAACTCGAGGAACATGCAAATCCGGCAGCCAGCGGAAACCACAGCAGCCATTTCATATTCTCATTTCCTTCTTTCTGCCAGCGGTAAATGATGCTGTTGAGCAGGATGATGAAGACACTGCGGAAGGTATTTCCGTAGAAGGCGAATGCATTGTTCCAGTAGAAGAAGTTGGCATAGAACAGTCCGAACAGAAGCGTACAGATTCTGACGGCTTTATTCTCCGTATGCATCAGGCGTACGGCTGAGATGACGGTAATATTGCTGAAAACGTTGTACAGCAGACCGAGTCCCCAGACGGAGGTGACGAGATTGCCGACATAGGAGGAAGAGCCGAGCACGTAATAGGGCAGGTTGACCAGCCAGCAGAGACAGGACCCGAAATGATAATATCCCTGGAAGAGATAATAGACATTCCATTCCTGACCGCGCAGTCCGTCCGCCAGGTTATACAGGTTCAGTTCCGGGGCATTGATATTCAATGCGATGTAATTGAGATAGGTTGTGCTGTCGGCGTAATCCAGATCAATGTAAAGCTTTGAAAAGACAAACAGGAAGACGGCTGCGGCGGCACCGATGATCAGCGTATCCGGCGACAGAAAGGATTTTAAGGTATCCTTCAGATTCCTCAGCGTCAGCATCAGAGCCGCCAGCATGACCATGCCGGTCAGAATCAGAAGGGTGTAAAACGGCAAATTCAGGCCGATCGGGATGTAATACAGTGTCTGCAGGATTCCGAGAATCGCGGAAAAGCCCAGCGCTCCGGCAAGCCCCTTTTTCTCTATGTTCAGTTTTTTCAGTATTGCTGTGCCTGTCCCTTCCGAGAGAAAAATCAGAAAACAGACTGCGATCAGTATTCGTTTCATATCATCACTTTCGCATTTATCATACCATTATTTCCGGGAACATAAGGAGGATGGAATGGATCAGTGAACGTGTCTTTTCCTCCGTATGCATTATAAAAGACCCGCATCAGCCAGATTCCGGCTGTGCAGGCCTGATTGCGATCAGTAGCCGAGTCTGCGGTCAACGATATGAACGGGATCTTTTCCCTGCAGGACAAGCGTCAGATTCTGAATGACGACATCCGTCACTCTGTCGTAATTGATGCCGGCCCGGTAGCCTCCGGAAATGTGCGGAGTCAGATAGACACGCGGCGCAGTCCAGAGCGGGTGATCAGGCGGCAGGGGTTCGGGATCCATAACGTCAAGGCAGGCTGCTTTCAGATGTCCTTCATTCAGAATCCTGATCAGATCATCCGTCACAACGGAGTTCCCTCTGCCGACATTGATCAGAATGGCGCTTTTCTTCATCAGTGACAGCCTCCGGTAGTCAAACAGATTTGCGACATCATCTGTGCCGGGAAGGCTCAGGGCGACAACATCCATGTCCGGAAGCAGTTCATCCATATCGGCGGTTGCGACAAGCTTTCTGATAAACGGAGGCTGATCATGGACGGTTCTTCTTACGCCGTAGCACTCCGCCCCGAGTGCGGAAGCTTTCTGTGCATATGCGGTGCCGATCGCACCCATGCCGACGGAAAGAATGCGCGAACCTTCAAACCTGTCAATGTCCTTCAGGAGCTTCCATTCTTTTTCCTGCTGAAGCGTAAGATATTCCGGCATCCGCTTCATTGCCATCAGGGTGACCGTCAGCATATGCTCGGCAATCGAACCGCCGTAGGCACCGTATGCATTTGCGAGCACAACATGTTCCGGAAGCCATGCATAATTGCCGGCACCGGCACTGAACAGCTGGACAAACCGCAGTTTCGGCATTTTTGCGGCGGCAGACGGTTTGAGTGAACCGGCAAACAGTTCTGCCTCCCGCAGGTCTTTTTCATCAAGATCCTCAGGATTCTGAGTGAATATGACTTCCGCATCCGGAAGACTCCGGAACCGTTCCATATTCTTTTCGCTGTGTTTTCCGGTAACTATGATCTTTACGGACATAAAATACTGCCTCCCTATATGTTCTGATATATTCATTGTAATATGCGGCAGGAAACGATGAGTGCCGGATGCTTCAGACAGGAATAAGAAAAGCAGATCACATTCACATGGACCTGCTTACAGCCATATGATCAGAGTCAGCCGGCGCTTTCCTTCACGGCTTTGATTTCTGCCTGCTTGAAGCAGTTGGGAACATTTCCTTTTTCATCCCTGTGGAAAGCAACGCAGTCACAGCATCTGCCGTGTCTGGGACAATTGGTGTTGGGGCATGTGCACGGATGATTGTTGGAACAGGGTCTGATTTCTTCCATGATATGAATCTCCTCTGAGATTATTTTATCTGTCTGACAATGCGTTAGGAAATACAAACATTTCTGCATGAGGGCGGATGATTACCGGCTGATTTCTGTCATGCTGAGAATACGCGGTCATAGTTCCTTGCTGCAGCTGCTGAGAGTTCTTCTGCCGTTAACCCCTTAAGTTCGGCAATTTTCCGGTATATGGCAATGACATCCGTTGGGTTATGCCTTCTGCCGGTCACGGGACTCTGATAGGGTGCGTCTGTTTCGATCAGCAGATGATCCAATGGAACAGCCCTGACTGCTTCCATCGGCCGTCTGGCGTTGGGGAACAGTACGCTGGCGCCGAACGAGATCATCCATCCGGCTCTGACATATTCAAGGGCTGTCTCCGGAGAACCGCTGAAGCTGTGAAGAACTCCTTTGACAGGATATTTCCGAAGGATCAGCTGTGTGTCCAATACTGCTCTGCGGGAATGGATATTGACCGGCAGATGCATCTCGCACGCCAGCTCCAGGTGCTTCATAAAGAACTGTTTCTGTAATTCTTTCGTGTGTTTGTGCGATGCATAATCAAGACCGGTTTCACCGATCATATCCGGTTTTATATGCTTCATCTGTTGCGCAAACCGTTCAAAACGATCCGCAGTATCCGCGGCCTGAAGGCTTTGGGGATGGATCGCGCAGGCGAGTTTATAACCGGGTATTGTATCCCTTAAGCCGGATACCTGCCTGTAATCATATTCGCAGCAGCAGATCATAATCACTCTGTTCAGACCTGCCCGGCACATGCGGCTGATCATTTCTTCCCGGTCATCCGCAAACTGTCTGTTTCCCAGATGACAATGCGCATCAATGTATTCCATAATTCCATTATGACAGAAAAACGGATCTCTGTATGAGTACAGCGATCCGCTTCTATCATTGTTTTGTTTTCCTGTCTGAGAGTACTTTCATAACAGCAGCGATTACCAGGAATACAAGACCGATCCGGTATGCATACTGCCTGATGGGCAGGATAGGTGTGACTGCAAAGGCCAGTGCCTGTGTGCTGAGGAACTTTGCCAGAAGATCTTTTTCCGGTTCCTTTCTGCCCAGTTTTCTGAACAGCATCTTTGTCAGAGAGAAGATCAGTCCGGAATGGGATGACAGTTCCCGGGTGATCTGAATAAACAGCACCAGACTGACAAATGAATGCCGGAAGAGTCCCGGGCCGGACAGCAGCCGCGACAGGATCATGGCTGTACCGAAACCTGCGGCCTCGGCGGAAAGCACCGCATAATCGTTTGAAATCAGGTCTTTCAGTGTTTTGAAGTAAGGAATGATGCCGGTCAGTTTGTCTTTCAGTACAGTTTTGCATGAGGCGAGACGCTCACTCATGGGAAGCTTTGAGAAGAACAGGATTATGATCATCTGTTCAAAGAATACATATATAATGGCTCTGGCGACGGCTCCGAAGATCATGCCAAGGATGCCTCCTCCGGTAATGCCGGACAGGGCACCTGTCAGGTAATAAAGGGGATAGAAGAATACGGGCTGATATCCGCAGACTGCAGGCAGTTCCAGCAGGATCCAGATGACAGTCATCAGCATCAGCGGTTTCCAATGCTGGCGGATGTATCCGGCAAGGAGATCTTTCATGACAGTGTCTCCTTTCCGCTGCTCTTCAGCTGATAAAGTTCATTTCCGTTTTCATCACGGATGACTTCATATTCATCTTCCTTCAGTTCTCTTTCTTCGGCGGAACCGGGAACAGCTCCTTCGCTGACAAGGAATACCTTTGTCTGATCACCGTCTTTCTTTGTACGGATGCCGGGTGTTCTGACTTTGACATTGGCAAGCTTTTCAGCCAGGATTGCTTTTTCTTTTGCGGAAACGGCTCTGATGCGCAGCTCCGCATGGAAGTCTTCCGAAACAGGCCCGCAGAGTATATTCAGTCTCGCAGCAGCGTTCCCGCCCGCACATTGGGCGGTCAGATTTGCCAGGCGTTTGTTCAGTTCTTTATCCGGATCAGGCAGTACTGTCACAAGCCATGTAACCATAACTTCATCAGCGGTTTCCAGAGTTACCGGTACGGATACGGGTCTTCCGCATCCTGCCAGGATTTCGGGGATACTGTCTCCATCGTTGACCGTCAGTGTGCCGTAAGCCTTTGTTTTTTCTGAGGAATCCGCTGCGGAAGAAATGCCGGAAGACGCGGAAGAGATGAGGGCTGAACCGGCTGCCGTCAATGCCGCAAGCGCCGCAACGCCGATCACGCTCAGGATATTTCCGGGGCCTTTCTTGACGAGACTTCCTTTGGTAAGTGTGACTTTTGTCCGTCTGGTTCCTGATGCGGAAGGTTTCTGCTTCTGCTGAACGGCAGCCTCTTCACGTTTCTGAGCGTTTGCGAGCTGTTCCAGCCTCAGACTATTACTCTCCAGCTGCTGTTCCTGCTGTTCCATAGGCTTTGCATAATCAAAATTGTCTGTCGGAAGGGATTCGCGGGGATGCAGGTCAGAGTCGATCAGGACGATTGCAGGAGTATGGTAATACAATCCTGCAGGTCCTGTGTTGTTTGAGTACTCCAGTAATGCAGCAGAACTGATATCCTGTGATTCTTCTCCCACAGAGATCGTCCATACAGTGTCTTCCAGAACGAAATCAAATGCAGTACTGTCTGCCAGGGGATCTGATATCTTATCTTCATACTGACAGCTGGAACATGTATATTCCGACAGATCGCCCAGCATGTACAGGGAAGCACGGGCTGAGGCTGTGACTCTGATCACTGCCTGGTCTCTTTTTTCGTTGTTTTTGTTTCTTGTCTCACTGTCCGGTTCTTTTTCCAGACCGGTGTCAGCGATCTTTGTACCGATCCCGATGAATGACAGTGTGACATTTGCGGAAGTGTCAGACAGATCTGTGTCAAAACCGAAGTCAGTAACTTCCAGATACTGACTGATGACTGTGATCTCATAGATGCCTTTTCCTTCTGCATGGAAATATTCACTTCTGCCGCCTTCTTCAAACCGGGTGGTAAAGAAAGGGATATTCAGACTTGCCGGAGAGGCAAGTCTGAATGAAAACCGCTCTCCGGGATGAGCTGTAAAGACGTGTGCATCCGGTGAACTGACACCAGGGCCTGACAGTTCCGTCATGACGCTGGCACATTTGCCGTTTGAGTCAGATGTCATCGTGTCCGTAAATGTCACTTCTTTCGGATTTTTGCCGGAATAAATATCGAAATACTCCGGACCGGTCACTTCCAATCCGCCGGCACAGACCGGAACGATACATGTACAGAACGTGATGAGGAACAGAAGAAGCGCAAAATGCTTCCGGATCTTATGCCGTGATTCCATATGGCCTCCTTATTCAACCGCTTTTTATCATATCATACAGAAATGTCATACAGGATAAACCGGTCCTGCCGCAGATGACAGGGAATGATCAGACTGTCAGACTTTTTTCATTCATCGTCATGTCCCGCACCGCAGCATTTTTCATCTGACAACTTCTTTAAAACATGATTGTGCACATAAAATATAAATGTATAGTCAAAATGACTATACATTTATTCCGGATTATGTTATAACAATCCTGCAGTGAGATATATGACTGCAGGGGGGTATTGTGTAATGACAGCTTTGAATGAGTACCTTGACAGAAAAGATGTTCACATTTCCGCACATCGCTACGGGATTGATGCGATGAGTGCGATGGCGCAGGGACTGTTTGCCAGTCTTCTGATCGGAACAATTCTTTCGACTGCGGGAACCCAGTTTCATATGGATCTTCTTGTACAGGCAGGGGATTATGCCAAGGCAGTTGCCGGAGCAGCAATGGCAGTCTCCATCGGATATGCGCTGAAGGCTCCCCAGCTGGTGCTGTTTTCTCTGATCGCAGTCGGCAGCGCCGCAAATGCGCTTGCCGGAGCAGGAGGCCCGCTTGCGGTCTATGTGATCACGATCATTGCCTGCGAACTGGGCAAACTGGTTTCCAAAGAGACAAAGGTTGACATTCTTGTCACACCGGCAGTGACGATTCTGGTCGGCGTTCTGCTTTCCGTACTGATTGCGCCGGCAATCGGAAGAGCCGCCAGCTCGCTTGGCGCTCTGATTATCTGGGCAACGGAAATGCGTCCGTTTATGATGGGAATTCTGGTATCGGTCATTGTCGGCATTGCCCTGACACTTCCGATTTCCAGTGCCGCGATCTGCGCCGCCCTCGGTCTGACCGGTCTTGCCGGTGGAGCTGCCGTAGCGGGATGCTGCGACAGATGGTCGGTTTTGCAGTGATGAGCTGGAAGGAAAACGGACTGGGAGGTCTGGTATCCCAGGGGCTCGGCACCAGCATGCTGCAGATGCCGAATATCATCCGCAATCCGAAGACATGGATTCCGCCGATTATCGCATCGGCTGTGACCGGACCTCTGGCGACATGCGTATTCCGGATGGAAATGAACGGTGCCGCTGTTTCCAGCGGCATGGGTACCTGCGGACTGGTAGGACAGATCGGCGTATATACCGGATGGGTCAATGAAATCGCCCAGGGCACAAGAACGGCCGTTACAGCCTTTGACTGGGCGGGACTGGTACTGATCTGCTTTGTACTGCCGGCAGTGATCTCCGTACTTGTCTGCGAAGCGGAAAGAAAAGCCGGATGGATCAGAGAAAATGATCTGAAACTCCCGGAATAATTAAAACCTGATGCAAAATCTGCAGAACTGACAATTTTACGGGTGAAAATCGCGAAAGTGTTTAAAAACTCAGTTGGATTCGATATATAATGAATAAGATGACTTGGGACAGGAATGACAGTATGAGTGAAAAGACTATTTCAGCAGAGATGACTGATAAAACAGAAGAAATCCGTCACGGCTTCTGGATTCATGACCGGGCTGAATCAAAGAAGATTCCCGGGACATATGACTTCCTGCCATCCTGCAGCTGTTCTGTCTGCGGATGTCATGTACCGCTTCCGCTCGGGATCTGCCCGAGATGCGATGCGATCATGGACGCAACGGAAACAGGTGCATACAGCGATCGCCCGATGAGGGAAAAGGAGGTGTCTATGCCCGCTGAAGAAGTAACAGAACAGAAACATGCCTATTGGATTCACCATCGCAGAAAGTCCGAATCCTATGCGAAGGGGTATTATTCACTTCCGGTATGCGATTGCAGCAACTGTGGTTATACAGCCAGCATTGAAAAGCCGGTCTGCCCGAACTGCCGCAGTGTGATGGATCTTCCGCTTCCGGAAGATGTGGATGCACCGTACGAGGAGTAACGGGACAGCCTCTGCTTCAGGTCTGATCCGTATCCGGAGCTGACTTTGGACGGTATTGTTCCGTTTCGGAAATACAGCAGTGATGATACAGCATGGCCGTTTGTGCCATGCTTTGTTTATACCAGGAGGATTTGAGATTTATGAATGATTATCATTTTTTTGCGACGGTAAGCCGCATGAAATATATCAGCCGCTGGGCGCTGATGCGCAATTCACGGCAGGAGGATCTGAGCGAGCATTCACTGGAAGTCGCCATGATTGCCCATGCGCTCTGCACGATCGGAAATGTGCGTTACGGGAAGCATCTGAACGGGGAGAGGGCGGCACTGATTGCTTTGTATCATGATGCGAGCGAGATCATTACCGGCGATCTGCCGACACCGGTCAAATACTACAGTGATGAGATCCGCGATGCTTATAAGAAAGTCGAAAGCGTGGCTGAGGATCAGCTGCTGAACCAGCTTCCGGAAGATCTGAGAGCGGTATATGCCTCAGTGCTGAAGGAGACAGATGATGAAGAAGACATTCTGCTGAGGAAATATGTCAAGGCGGCCGATAAGCTTTCCGCACTGATTAAATGCGTCGAAGAGGAAAGCGCCGGGAACACGGAATTCCGCACCGCATATGCTTCGACCCGGAAATCAATCGCTGAGATGGAAAAGGAAATGCCGGAACTGACGGATTTCATCAATGATTTCCTGGGCTCCTACGGAAATACGCTGGATGAGCTGCTGAGCAGGGCATGACGTGCATGCATGTTTTTGATGAAAACATGACTTCATTGCTTTATAATTAGCGTATATTTTCGGAGGTTTTGAATATGAGAGTTGGATGTGTCAAAGAAATCAAAAACAACGAGTTCCGTGTCGGACTTACCCCTGACAATGTCAAGAGCTATGTCAGAGCCGGGCATGATGTGCTGATTGAAGCCGGCGCAGGCGTCGGATCCGGTTTCACGGATGAAGAATATATCAAAGCAGGTGCGAAGATATCTGCGTCCGCGAAAGAAGTCTGGGACTTCAGCGAGATGATGGTCAAAGTCAAGGAACCGCTGGAAGAGGAGTATGAGTTCTTCCATGACGGACTGATTCTCTATACTTACCTGCATCTTGCGGCGGATAAAACGCAGACGGAAGCTCTGCTGAAGGGAAAGGTTAAGAGCGTAGCCTACGAAACACTGATGGAAACAGACGGAAGCCTGCCGCTGCTGATTCCGATGAGCCAGATTGCCGGACGTCTTTCCATCCAGGAAGGTGCGAAATATCTGGAAAAGAGATTCGGCGGCGAAGGCATCCTGCTGGCAGGCGTGCCCGGTACGCCGAAAGCAAATGTCGTCATTCTCGGCGGCGGTACCGTCGGAACCAATGCATGCCGCATTGCGGTCGGCATGGGTGCGAACGTCACAATTCTTGATATCTCGCTGAAGCGTCTGGAAGTCCTGGACCATATGTTCGGTTCCGCAATCCAGACACTGGTATCCACGGATTCCAACGTGGAATATGCGGTCAGAAGCGCCGATCTCGTCATCGGTTCGGTACTGATTCCGGGAGGCTCCACGCCGAAGCTGTTCAAGCGGGAATATCTGCCGGAGATGAAACCGGGTGCTGTATTCGTAGACGTTGCGATCGACCAGGGCGGCTGCGGCGAAAGCTCCAGAGTGACAACGCATGACGACCCGGTCTATGTGGAAGAAGGCGTTGTACATTACTGTGTTGGCAATATGCCGGGTGCTGTTCCCCGTACTTCCACAATCGCGCTGACCAATGCGACGCTGAGATACGGCCTGCAGATCGCTCAGTACGGACTGGAAGAAGCCTGCCGTAAGAATCCGGTCATCGTTTCCGGCATCAACACATACGACGGAAAGCTGACATGCAAAAATGTCGCAGATGCTTTTGAAGACCTGGAATATACCGATATTCACACACTTTTCTGAGACAAATCAGGTAATGATCAGGTTCTGTTCCTGCCGCTGAAGCGGAAGAAACGGAACCTTTTTTCCTCTGCCTCTTTGCGGAAAGGAACAGCACTCGAATAATTGGGCAGAGAATGCTAAAATGATTCGGAACAGCGGAGGTGAGTATGAAAAAACTGACATTCATTCTGTTTGTCCTGCTTGCGGGATGTGCAGCACCGTCTGCGCCGCAGACTGCCGCCGTACCTGAACCGGAGCCGACGCCTTCCGCTTTGCCGGAAATCAGTGCGGAACCGACGGAAGAGCCGGTGGCTTATGAACAGATTGAAGCGGTTCTGGAAGAAGAACTGCCGATGAGCCTGAAGGTAACCATACAGGATCTGGAAGCGGTATTTACCAAGGATCTGAATTATCACTGTGAGGATGAACTGCATGTGAGTGACTATATTGTCATTTCCTATACCGGTGAAATCGATCGGAATCCAATCGCCATATCTGCGGAGAAGAAAAAATGAATCTCCCGGATCCGGATATCAGAAAGCCATCCGGCGTCATTGCCGGGATTGTATGCGGAGTTCTGATGGCTGCGGCGGTCATTACCGCGTTTATCAGAACCGGATATTCCCGTGATCTCAGTGATACCGTGATCATCTGCGTGATTGCCTCGGCGGCGCCATGGTGTGCCGATATCTTTGCCTCACGCGGTCTTTCCGTGCGTCTGATTGCATCGGTGATGACCGGCGTATCGCTTGCGGCGTGTCTGATCTATGTTGTCAATGTGGCCATGGATCCGCTGACGGAAAAGGCACTGATGAAACAGGTGCTGCTGTTTCATGCGGTATCCGCCGCATTTACCTTCTGCAGGCTGTTTCTGCCTGCGCTTCTGAAGAAAGGAAAAGAGAAATGAAACTGCTTTCTGCATGGGGAGAAAAACTGAATCGGGACTGTCCGCTGAATGAGTATCCGCGCATGCAGCTGCAGAGGGACAGTTATACCTGTCTGAACGGGGTATGGCAGTTTCAGATAACGGACGGCGCGCATCCTACTTCCTCCGGATGGGAGGATATCGTGGTTCCGTTTGCGCTCGGATCCCGGCTGTCCGGAACAAAGAAGCATCTGGAGCCGGGGCAGGTGCTCTGGTACCGGAAATATTTTTCCTATGCGCTCACGCCGCTCAGAACATTCCTGAATTTCGAAGCGGTGGACCAGTGCTGCGAGGTTTGGCTGAACGGCTTTTCCTGCGGGCATCACGAAGGCGGCTATGAGGCGTTTTCCTTTGATGTGACCGGCAGGATCAAACCGCAGAATGAACTGATTGTCAGGGTGACGGATGACAGCGACCATGGAATCTATGCATACGGCAAGCAGAAGACGGAACACTCCGGCATGTGGTATACGCCTTCCTCGGGCATCTGGCAGACCGTGTGGCTGGAAGATGTGCCGATGTGTTCTGTGGATGATATCAAGATAACGCCGGACTATGACCGCTCGGTTGTATATGTGCAGATGAAAGGATCATTTGATCAGGCGGTCGTGACCGTGTTTGAAGGAAAGAAACTCGTTCATCGCAGCATCAACGCTTCCGATACCTGCACGATTCCTCTGAAAAACATGCATCCGTGGACGCCCGAAGATCCGTTCCTGTATGACCTGTATATCCAGACCGAAGATGAAACGGTCAAGAGCTATTTCGGCATGCGCCGCTTCACGGTTGAAAAGGATGAGGACGGGTATCCGCGATTCTGTCTGAACCACAAGCCGGTATTTCTGAGCGGACTGCTGGATCAGGGATATATCTCCGACGGTCTGATGACCTGGCCGGATGAACAGGCTGTTATCTATGAACTGGGCGAACTGAAGAAGATGGGCTTTAATATGCTGAGAAAGCATATCAAAGTGGAAAGCAGAAGATGGTATTATCTCTGCGATAAAATCGGCATGCTTGTCATGCAGGACATGCCGAGCGGCGGCGGCCCGTATGATTTCTTCCTGACCGCTGTGAAGCCGACTTTGGGAAACAGAACGATTCCCGATCATGATTATGAAAAGTTCGGCAGGACATCCGCGGAAAGCAGGGCAATGTACCTGCGGGAGCTGGACGCAATGATGAACCAGCTGTACAACTGCACAAGCATATTTGCCTGGGTGCCGTTCAATGAAGGATGGGGACAGTTTGATTCCGAAGCGGTTACGGCACGGATCAGGGAATATGATTCCACCCGGCTGGTGGACAGCGCCAGTGGCTGGCATGATCAGGGGGCCGGGGATTTTGACAGCAGGCATGTATATTTCACTGCCTTCAAAACACCGAAAAGCAGTGACGGAAGAGCATTATTGCTGAGTGAGTTCGGCGGTTATGCCTACATGGAATACGGCCACAGCGAAGCGAAAAAACTGTACGGATATAAGAAATACAAAGACAAGCTGAAGCTGAATGACGCCGTGATGCATTGCTATGAAAAGAATGTTCTGGCCAATATTCCGAAGGGCTTATGCGGCTGCATTTATACACAGGTGTCGGATGTCGAGGATGAGTGCAACGGTCTGTTTACCTATGACCGTAAGGTACTGAAAATCGATAAGGGAAGAATGCGCCGGATGAACGAGAAACTGAAAGGAAGTCTGAAATGAAGGATGAGATTATCATTGCTTCGGCAATGAACAATATGGTGAGAATTCATGCGGCATCAACTACCGCATTATGTGAGGAGGCCAACCGTCTCCATGATATGCGTGCGACAAGCTGCGCGGCGCTCGGCAGAACCATGACCGCAGCCGCGCTGATTGCCAGCGATCTGAAAAATCCGCAGGAACATGTCGTTGTGACAATCAACGGCGGCGGACCGATCGGAAAGATTTCCGTTCAGGCAGACGGTCAGGGAAACGTGCGCGGCTATACGGAAAACCCGGGTGTTTATCTGTTCCGCGAATCCGACCGCAAGCTGGATGTCGGTGCCGGCGTCGGTACGAACGGGACGCTGACTGTTTCCAGAGATATGGGACTCAAGGAACCGTTCACCGGAGTGGTGAATCTGACATCCGGTGAAATTGCGAATGACTTTGCCTATTACTTTGCGATCTCCGAACAGACGCCTTCCGTCGTTGCGCTCGGCGTGCTTGTGGAAACGGACGGCTCCGTGCGGGCGGCCGGAGGAATGATCATCCAGCTGATGCCCGGTGCCGGCGAGGATGTGATCAGCGCGGTGGAAAAAATTGCCGGTACGATGAAGCCGATGTCCGCCTATATCGATGCCAGAATGACGCCGAAAGAGATTATCAGCGAACTGTTTGATGAACCGGAATTCATGGAAGAGCGTCCGGTACAGTGGCACTGCGGCTGTTCGAAGGAAAAGTTCGCGGACGGACTGATGCTGGTGGATGAGAAAGACCTTCTGAAAATGATCCATGAGGATCACGGTGCGGAAGCTGTATGCCAGTTCTGTTCAAAGAAATACAGATTCTCCGAGGAGGATCTGGAAGATATCCTGGAAAGGCACAGACATGTGGAAAATCGGCAGCGTTTCCATTGAGAACCGCATTGTCGCCGCTCCGCTTGCCGGGATATCCAATCCCGTTTACCGCAGCATGTGCCGTCAGTACGGGGCAGGTCTTGTCGTTTCGGAAATGATTTCCGACAAGGCGCTGCACTATGAGAACAAAAAGACAAAGGAAATGTGCGCGACGGTCAGCGATGAGCATCCCGTATCCCTGCAGCTGTTCGGAAGCGATCCGGAAACCATGGGAGAAGCTTCACGGTATCTGAGCGAACATACGGACTGCGACATCATCGATATCAATATGGGCTGTCCGGTCACAAAGGTCATCAAGGCGCACGCCGGAAGCTGGCTGATGATGCATCCGGAGACGGCTGCGGATGTCGTGCGTGCGGTGAAGGAGAACACAGACCGTCCGGTTACTGTAAAAATCAGGGCCGGGTGGGACAGCCGGAATATCAACTGTGCGGAATTTGCGGCATTGATGGAAGAAAGCGGTGCGGATGCGATCGCAGTCCATGGCCGCACGAAAGCGCAGATGTATGAAGGCTCCAGCAATAACGGGTACATCCGGATGGTAAAGGAAGCCGTCAAAGTTCCAGTGATCGGAAACGGGGATATCAAAACCGTGGACGATGCAAAGCGGATGATGGAAGAAACAGGCTGCGATGCCGTGATGATCGGCAGAGGACTGCTGGGCAGGCCGTTTTTCCTGAAAGAACTGAATGCTGCACTGGAACACAGGGAATATACGGAACCGGATGCGGAAGAAAAAATGCGTCTGGCAATGGAGTATGCGGAACGGCTGTGTGCATATGAAGGGGAACATGTCGGAATGCGCATGATGCGTTCCATGGCTCCCTGGTACATTGCCGGGATGCCGATGTCCAAGCAGATCAAAAACAGGCTGGCATATGTCAGCACGCTGGATGATATGCGGGTGATTCTGGATGACTACCGGAAGATCCTTGCGGAACTGAGCGAAGAAGAATCAGCTTTCTGATGAAACGGAGGGAAAGAAGAAAATGAAACTTGCTGTAAAGAGATTGGGCATGGGGATTGCCGTGCTGGCAATGACGGCCGGACTTGCCGCATGCAAAGAAGATGATCAGGCAATGACAATGGAGTATGACGGCGCAAATACCATCACGGTAAAAGCGGATCATGCGACGGGATCACTGACTTCCAAGGAACCGATAGCACTGCAGGATGGACAGGTTCTGGTCATTGAATCCGGTCTGACGGAAGGAAAGATTCAGATCACGGTCAGATCCGCGGAAGACAAGGCAGAACCGGCTATCGACTATGCATTCGAAGGCGCCGGCAATGTGGAATACGCTGATCTCAGAGGCGGGGAATACAACGTCACAGCCGCTGCCGAGAAGGCGTCCGGAACGATACAGGTGATTGTTTCCGCGGAAGGAAAACAGGTGGATGTCCAGCCGGAAGTCAGGAGTGTGACATATGAGAATCCGGAAGGATGGTCCGTGGATTATGACGATGCTTTGATTAATGTCAGTGAAGAAGAAGACGGCGTTCACTTTGTGTATGAAGGAAATGAAGCAGGTACGGACATGGTCACGGTTTCCTATGCGGCTGATAAGGGACCGGAAGAAGTGCTGTACGATCTGACGTCGGAATGGGGAGAAGGAAAGAATGTAATCCGTTCCGAAGCATTCATGCCCGGAACAGAAGACAAGTGGGGATACTGGCGCATCCTCTCATCCGAAGATAACGACGGCGTCGCAAGAACGGCATGTGCCGGTGAATACAACGGCGGAGTTCTGACATTTGATATCACGACAGAACCGAGCGGTGATGCTTCCGCAGACGCACGCATGGTGGAAGCGATCAGCCGGATTATGGATTCCGTAAAGTATAAGAACTATGAAGCACAGACGATGTATGACTACTATCCGGGTACATATGTGCATGAGGCCGGTGATAAGAAATACACGCTGACACTGGAACCGGACCACTATGGTTCTCTGGAACTGGAAGAGGAACATACGGTGATCTGGGGATCCTATCAGATCACCGATCCGGTATCCCAGGATGTATGGGACTTCGATATTGAAGGCGATAATCTCTACCTCAATCTGAATGATGACTGGGTGGAGTTCACAAAACAGTAAACAGCAATTGATGGAAGTGTCTGCGGGCACTTCTTTTCTTAAGCAGTCCGTTTCATATGCACATCCTGCTGGGATATAATGCTCTTATGATTCCTGTTACATACATGAGCGAAGAAGAACTGGATCAGGCTGCGCTTCAGATGGCCAGAGCTTTCAATGAACATGAAAGCCGGGGCAATGCCGGTATTTTTCCGGCGCTTGGACTGAGCATTGAACGTGTGCAGAAATATATGAAGGCAATGCTGAGGTACGGGATTGTTACGGGTGAACTTCATGCGACATCGGAGCGCGGGGAAGGATATGCGGTATGGTCGGACAGCCGGACGGAAAAGAATCCGTTCTTTGCCGCAATGCGCATGACGATGGAAGTGATTGCGGCACTGGGAATTGACGGATTTGCCCAATACACCGCCATGTTTTCCACGGCATCCGGTACGCAGGAACGGCAGCTGAAACACCGGAACAGTCCGTATCTCAGTGTATCTCTGCTTGCTGTGGTGCCCGAATACCAGCATCAGGGATATATGCGGGTCATGATGGAGGATATCTTCCGTGAAGCGGATGAGAAGGGTATCCCCGTTGTGCTGCAGACCGATACCGAGGATAAGAAAGACCGGTACTGCAGAATCGGAATGATCTGTACCGGAAAGCGTCCCATGGGATTCGGCGTGACATATTATGATCTGATCCGTTATCCGGGCGGGAAAAAGCCGTCTGAATCCGCTCTGTAAACAGCATTTCCCCGTTTTTTCTGACACATTTCAATCATGATTTATCGGAAAATGCTTTTTCTGAACATAACAGATTCATTGCAGGTTACAATCAGATTATGAGAGGTCCTGAATATGCAGAATTTCATGGAAGCCGTAAAGGATAAGCTGGCTCCGACATTTGAAAAGCTGGCTGAGAATCCTTACATCGTCGGAATCAAGGACGGTATGATGTCCACAGTTCCTTTTACTATTTTCGGCAGTGTCTTCATCATTCTGACACAGTTCCCGAATGACAGCTGGAAAGCGCTGATCGCACCGTATTCGGCGATGCTGAATGTTCCCTACAACATGACCATGGGAATTATCGCAACCTATGTGGCATTTACAATCGGTTATTCCCTTGCCAAGGCGCTGGATCAGAATCCGATGATGGGAGGCGTGCTCTCATATATCGGTTTTATGATTCTGCAGGTCAACGATGAGTATGTGCTGGCTACGGATTATTTCGGATCCAAAGGCATCTTTACAGCTCTGCTGACAGCGATCTTCTGTGTGAAGATGCTGCAGATATTCAAAAAGAACAACTGGGTGATCCGCTTCCCGGAAGGGGTGCCGGATATTGTATCAACATCCTTTTCAGCCCTGATTCCCGGATCTGCGGCACTGACGGTTCTGTTTATTCTCAGATGCGTGCTCGGACTGGAAATCCCGCTGCTTGTCACAAAGCTTTTCTCACCGCTGGTATTTGCCCTGAATTCCTATCCGGGAATCATTGTCTATGTATTCTTCTGCCAGCTGCTGTGGTCGGTAGGAATCCACGGCCAGTCGGTTCTGAATGCGGTCGGCACGCCGATCTTCACATCATTTATCACTGCCAATACGGAAGCCTTCCTTGCCGGACAGCCGATTCCCTATATCACGGCAACAGGTTTTACCCAGTGCTTTACAAATCTCGGCGGATCCGGTGCAACGCTCGCGCTTGTATTCCTGATGTGCCGTTCGAAGGAAAAATCCCTGAACACACTCGGAAAGCTCTGTTTACCGGCCGGATGCTTCGGAGTCAATGAACCGGTTACCTTCGGTATTCCGATTGTCATGAATCCGATCATGATGCTGCCGTTCATCTTCATTCCGGTCATTCTGACAACCGGTACATATATCCTCATGGCATTGAATATCATCGGCCGTCCGGTCGTACAGGTGCCATGGATCATGCCGCCGGTATTAGGCGCATACCTGACGACCAACGGAAACCTGCCTGCCGCAATCTGGTGTGCATTGGAAATTGTGATTTCCGGTGTTCTCTATTATCCGTTCTTCAAGATCCTGGAAAAGGAAAGAATGCAGCAGACGGAACCGGAAAAGGTGTCTGAATCTTAATCACTCATGACTGTCTTCGGACAGTCTTTTTGCATGCAGAAAGGGAAACACGGTGCGTGTTTCCCTGGGAACTTTATTTCACAGGATATTCCCTGCGGTACCATTTTTCGAAATCATGGATCAGCGACAGCATGTCTGAAGTAAACGGTGACAATGACGCAAACCCGTACTCGGTTTTCGGCCCGTCTTCAACAATGACATATTTCACATTTATTGTCGGCGTAATCAGCTCATCTGTACAGAATACAATGTATTTCCGGATTCTGATATATGCGATATCCGCCGCAAAACCGGCATCCGATTCATTGATCCTGATCTGCGGTTCTTCCGATACTTTTCTGTATATTTCCCTGGCAAACGGAGAACGTTTGGCGCGCGGCGGAAGAACGACGGTTTTCCCGCGCAGATCATGAAAAACGATGCTGTCCTTTTTTGCCAGGGGAGAGTCCGCAGGCACTGCGGCATACAGAGGACCATCGAATGCCCTGCGGTATGCAATCGTCTTGTTCTGGATGATATTGCCGCGCACCAGATATAAAGCATTATCTTCCCAGGCGTCTGTGGAATGGAAACTGTCCAGCGGAAGTTCCTTGATTTCGGGGAAACCGGGACGGTAATTTGAGGCAATATAATTGTCCATGCATTCCGTCCGGTTGACACGGTAAATCAGCCGGAACGAGGCTTCATGCCGGTCGTGGACTGACGCAAGCACAGTTTCATATTCCTGAAGAATCGCTTCCGCATGCGGCAGGAACATTATTCCGGTATCCGTCGGAGTAACCGGACGTTTATGCCGTACAAACAGCGGTTCCCCGAGTTCTTTTTCCAGACTCTGCACAAGCTGGGTAACCGCGGACTGTGATTTTCCGAGCTCCTGGGAAGCGCGGGAAAAAGACTGATTGATATACACGGATCTGAATGCATATAACTGTTCTGTGTTCATAATCAGAATTATAAGGATTACTGATAATACATTCAAGATTGCGTAACGCTTATAATATGCTTCCGCCTATATAATCCGGGTGTAAGAGGTGGAAAGAATATGAAAAAAGCACTGCAGTTTGCACTGACCGGAGCATTGCTTGCCTCCATGAGCGGATGCGCTTCGGATCAGTCACAGAATCAGGGCGGAACAGAAACCGCACCTGCAGAATCCGGTATTTACACTCCGGGAACCTACGAGTCTTCCGCAAAAGGCATGGGCGGAGACGTCACCGTATCCATTACTGTCGATGACAATCATGTTACAGCAGCTTCCGTTGATGTGTCCGGCGAGACAAAAGGATACGGCGCGGATCATCAGGCTGATTTTGAAGGCCAGATCACAGAAGCGGACGGCGGAGAAATCGACGGCGTCAGCGGATGCACAATTACAACCAACGCAGTGAAGGAAGCACTCGCAAAGGCACTTGCCGAAGCAAGAGGTGAAGAAACAGCCGTGACAGAAGCACGCAATACAGAAGCGGATGTCATCGTCCTCGGTGCCGGCGGTGCCGGACTTGCCGCAGCCGCTGCAGCGACAGAGGCAGGCGCATCTGTCATCGTGCTTGAAGCAAATGCATTTGCCGGAGGTGCAACCGGAACATCCGGAGGAAACTTCCTGAATGTATCTCCCGAAGATAACAAAGAAGATGAGAGAAATGATGCCGATCTGGAAAAATACAGCAAATATACAGCTGAAGATTTCCCGGAAGAATGGCAGCCTCATTTCACAGCATTGCTGGAAGAGATTGAAGCTTATAAAAACAACGGTGAAGCAAAGGGATCCTTTGACTCCGTCAACAGAGTCCTGATCGATCATTTCCTGGTCGGAGACGGTGAGGATCTGGACGGAAACCGTGTGACTCTGGATTATGATCTGATCGCACCGGCATTTGAAAAGAATACCGAAATCCGTGACTGGCTGACTTCCAACGGTATGCCGGTTAAGCCGGGCTCCACTGCCGGCAAGCACTTCAGCACACCGGACGGCGGCGGCCAGGCAATGGTCGATGCGCTTGTAAAGGCGGCGGACAAGGCAGAGATTCAGTACAATACCAGAGCAACCGAACTGGTTGTGACAGACGGAAAAGTCACAGGTGTCAAAGCAACCGCGGAAGACGGCAGTGAAGTGGAATATCATGCAGGCAAGGCAGTGATCATCGCTACAGGCGGCTACACATCCAACACGAAAATGGTTGCCGAAACACAGAATATGTATACCGGCATGAATGAAAACAATCCTTCCAATCAGCCTGCGACAATTCAGGGCGACGGCATCCTGATGGCGGAAAAGATCGGCGCCGGCACAACTGATATGCAGTTCATCACAACCATGCTGAAGGGCTATCAGAATCAGGCGACCAGCGGTGAAGAAGCCACCACTTACGGTGCGGCCCAGCTGGCAGTCAATATCAACGGTGAACGCTTCATTGATGACAAACCGGCAAGCGGTCCGGCAGCTGCTGTCCGCTATGCGCTGAATGATCAGCCTGAGGCAATCATGTTTGCGATCGGCGATCAGAAGATGATCGACGGCATGAATGAAAAGACGGAAGGTCTTGCAGACAAGCTGATCGAACGCGGCATTGCCTGGAAGGCAGATACACTGGAAGAGGCTGCGGAAGCCGCAGGTCTTGATCCCGAACAGATCAAAGCGGAAGTTGAAAAGTTCAACGGCTATGTGGATGCAGGAAATGATGCCGACTTCGGACGTACGGAATTCAACGGCAAAGTGGAAGAGGGACCGTTCTATATTGCCAAGCTGCAGAGTGCATATCATCTGACATTCGGCGGACTGACCGTTGACGGAGATACACATGTACTCGATACAGAAGGAAATGTTATTCCGGGCCTGTATGCGGCAGGTGACACTGTTGGAAACTTCGAAGGTGATCTGCACCAGTCCGGCTACTGCCTGACCATCGTACTGTACAGCGGAAGAACAGCCGGTACAAACGCTGCGGCGGAATAATCAGATTTTTCATCAGACTGCGGTATGTGATATGCTGCGGTCTTTTTTGCGCTTCAGATGGGACAAATCATCAGGTATGCGGATGTGGAGTCTGCATTGAATCGTGTATAAAATGAAAACAGATTCTTTCCCGAACCGATGAAGCAGGGAAGAAAAAACGGCTCATTTCCGAATGCAAAGCTTCTTTGCGTGACAATTCCGATTGATCTGATAAATGATGAAATCAGAAAGAGGTAACTCTGAATGAATACAGTCGGTAAAAATCTGAAAACACTGAGAAAAAGATCCGGAATGAAACAGGAAGATCTGGCGGAAAAGATTCATGTCACCCGCCAGACGATCTCCAACTATGAAACCGGAAAATCCCAGCCGGATATTGAAACACTGACCATGCTGGCGGAGGCGCTTGGCACAGATATCAATGAAGTGATATACGGAGTCAGAAAAGAAACTGTTTCCGCAGACAGGCATACTTCATCTTTGTTTATGATTGCCGGAATGATCCTTTCGGCTGCGGCTGGTATGGTCTCATACCTGTATATGAATTCCCTGTTTCTGCGCGGCAGAAATCATTTCATCAGTCTGCCGGAGCCATATGTAATCCGTATGGCCGTACTGCCGTATTGTCTGTTCGCAGGTTTATATTTTGCCGGACAGCTTGCGCAGTCAGGACTGAATCTGCATCAGGGCTTCAGAAAAAGCATGCATATGATTTCACTTGCACTGACTGTCATGCTGTCTGCATTTCCGGCTGCCGCATCATGGTCTTTGATGAGGAGTTTCAGAAGCGGAACTCAGATGCCGGAACAGACAGTCTTTGTGCTGATGCAGCTTATCTCTCATACCGGTCTGATACTGTTATGTGCTGCAGTACTGGGATTTCTGACAGGTATTTCCGGATATCTCTCGGAACAGCTTCTGCATGGAAAAAACGGGAAGAAAAAGCTTGCGGGTATCTTTGCGGCGGTTCTGTTTATTCCCTGTCTGATTCTGGGCAGATTCCGGTATCTCTGTGATTCGCCGTTTGTTTATCAGCTTCAGAAAACAGATTACCGTATCCGGTACCATCTTCCTTGCGAAGAGATGATCCTGAAGATTTACCGGCGTCAGGACGGAGAATTGAAGAGCAGTACCGTTTATGTTCCGGAAAGGGATTTCCACTATGCCGACATTATGCTTTCAGCGGATTATCCTGTCTGGGCAGAAATAAAACCTGCAGCAGCCGGCGTCAGATCTGAGCCTGATCCTGAGCTGTATGAGAAGATCAGAGGCAGATCATATATTGTACCCGGTGAACAGGAACAGATCATATGCATCGATGAAAATCATTTCCTGAATGGGAGTCTGAATGCATATCTGGAAGGCAGTGATGATCTGATTCTTGTTACAATAAAGACGATTCACACCGGTTCACCCCAATGAAAGGATCCCTGATGAAAATATACAGATATCTGAAGCAGTTATTATCAGCAGCACTATGCATGATTCTTCTTTCATCCTGCAGTAATATCGGAACGATTCCCTTTGATCCCAACGCTCCGGGATATGACCTGCATGAATACAGCAGTGTTCTGATCCGGATGTATCATTCCGGGACGGAAAATCATATTTGGGAGCTGCTGGAAGAATTCACTTATGTACCTGAGGAGGGATGGTATTTTGATATCGCTCAGAAGGGTGCAGAGGATGAACTGAATGTGATTCTGCAGGCTTCCAAAGCAGAAATAAACGACCGCATTACGGTTGTGACCGACAGGAAAGAAATCGGAAAATATGCACTTGAAGTCAGCGGATATGACGGCATTACGCTGGCATATCAGCGCTATGAGCTGCTGCGGAATGAGGAAGAACAGAAACTGATGCTGATTGCGGCAGGAAAAGACGGCAGTTCCTTCTTTACAGACGTGGACCTGAAAGCCCCCTATGATGCGCTTGAGACAAATCTGGATAATGTTCTGATTACAGTTACGCTGCAGAAATAAAACCGGAAACAGAATTATTTTGCATAATGGATGAATCAAAAAATGTATTCTGTTAAAATTATTCTATAAAAGATGTTCAGAAGAACAGAAAGGAGTCATGAATGACAGACGTTACAAAGTATATTCCTTACGAAGAAAGAACAGGAAATGAATCAATCGTATACTTCACAAGAGATCTTTCTCCGGCAGGCATTAAGAAAGCTTATGAAAAGGTAAATGCAAATATCTGCGGCAAAGTCGCTATCAAGCTCCATACCGGCGAACCCAAGGGACCGAACTTCATACCGGCCGCATGGGTGAAGGAAGTCATGGAAAGCGAAGAAAGCCTGAAGGATGCCACAATCATTGAAACAAATACATTCTATAAGGGCGACCGCTATACAACCGAACAGCACCGTGAAACGCTGAAGGTCAACGGCTGGACATTCTGCCCGGTAGATATCATGGATGAAGAAGGAACTGTTGATCTGCCTGTGGAAGGCGGCAAGTGGTTTGATCATATGACCCATGGTTCCCACATGACAAATTATGATTCCATGTTCACACTGACACATTTCAAGGGCCACACCATGGGCGGTTTCGGCGGATCCAACAAGAACATCGGTATCGGCTGTGCAGACGGCCGCATCGGCAAGGGCATGATCCATGCAAAGAATGGCGATGACTGGGGTGTTGACAAGGAAGAACTGATGGAGAAGATCACGGAATCCACCAAGGCAACCATCGACTTCTTCGGAAAGAATGTCACATATGTCAACGTCATGAGAAATATGTCCGTTGACTGCGACTGCGCAGGCGTCGGCGCCGCACCGGTTGTCACACCGAATGTCGGTATCCTGGCATCCACAGATATCTGTGCAATCGATACAGCATGCGTTGACCTGGTTCATGCAATGACTGCAGAGCAGAATCATGATCTCTGGGAAAGAATGGAATCCAGACACGGTTTCCGTCAGCTGAGCTACATGAATGAACTCGGCATGGGCAACAGCAGATACATTCTGATTGACCTGGACAATGACGAAGTCAGAATTACACCGGCTGAAGCAGTCAAAGACGTCAAGCCGTTCAAGCTGATCAAATAATCAATCCGATCATACTGAAAACACATCCGTATCATTATGCGAATGTGTTTTTTTATGCTCGGAATCAATTGGTTTCATTTCCTGAGAAATACCATGCAATCAGATAGTCGGTCACTTCTCCGTAGGATCGGATGCCGCTTTCCTGGGAGAATGTTTTCAGATAGGTGTCATTGATATTGTCACTGATTTCTTTCAGCGGAGATTCATACTTTTTATATGCCTCACTGGTATCACGGCGGTCCAGCTGCACCAGCAGGATACCGCTGAAGTCATCATGAAGATGATACAGCTCCGCCGCTTTTTTCGGATCTGCGGAATACAGTGAAGAATAGCAGTAGGAGAATGCGGAATAATATCCGCTGTAAATAAAATACGGATCCTCATTGGATACAGATGCCAGAAATGCGCAGAAGTTTGCCTCCTGCTCACTGGCGATGCCCAGACGGTGCGCAGCCTCATGGCACATGGTGAACGGAAGCGGGATGACAGGGACATTGGCAGGAACGGAGGCTTCCGCCGTGACCGGCATGAACATGCCTGTGATTCCGTTGTACAGCAGATATTCACCGATCAGCGTAAAGTGCTTGACCGGTGCGGCGGAACCCTCAAAAATCCAATATTTCCCGGCAAGATTCCGGTACGAAGCTCCGGCAGTATTGCCGGTTTGATTCAGATCCTGCTTCAGGGCATGTCCTTCTGCGTCACGTTCAATCAGAGGCGCATACTCCGCGGCTTTGAGGTAATAGTATTCCGCAGTTTCATATAATTCTTCCACGCTGTACTTTCTGATTTCCAGGGAGAGTTCTTCCGACAGCTTCGGAGCGTAATGATTTCCAAGCCATCCCTGCAGTGCGGAAAAAGCAAGAACGGATGCGGTCAGAAGGGCAATGCTGAGGACATGCAGGAATCCGCTCCTGTTCCGGATACAGCGGATCAGAAAATACAGAAGCAGAATCACCAGACACAGTGCGCCGGCATCCCAGACGGAAAAATGTGTCCACGACATCAGAAAGGCCAGTGCGGAAAGCCATTTCTTCGACAGCAGTCTGTAACTGGGAAAAAAGAATCCCGGGAAACGGTGCATCAGGAACATTTCGGCAATACCGGTTCCGAGAATAATAACAGCAATCAGTATTCTGCGTACATCGTTCTTCATAATCTTATTGTACTATTTTCTGCACTGCTGAAGTCCGGGCATTCTTCTGCTGTGTTTCAGGGAGAATATAGTATCATTGGATGCAGGAGAAACAGGGAGTATATCATGCTATACAGAAATGACAGAAACGGACAGCCTCTGTCCATACTCGGTTACGGCTGCATGCGTTTTACCAAAAAGGGAAATGCAATTGATATTGATAAAGCCGAGCAGGAAATCATGGAGGCATACCGCAGCGGCGTCAATTATTATGACACGGCATATATTTACGGCGGA
>SVBN01000105.1 GCA_015058875.1 Erysipelotrichaceae bacterium
GGTACTGGTGATTGTTTCCTTTCTGAGCGGGGAAGTCGTCCTGCGGGCGGAAACGATGAAAAACCTGAAAACGGCATCGGCATATCTGGCGGCGGAACACGAAGTGATACGCTGCATCCGCTGTCACCTGGCAAACGATCAGCTGATTGATGAAAGCATCTTTTCAGGCGGCGTCAGTTTCTCCCTTTCCTGGAACGGGGATATCTGCACGGCAGTGATCGATGACCCGGTCAGGGAAGTGCTGCAGGTGGAATATGACGCGGAAGAAGGCAGCGTATATGACTACAGCTGCCTGAGATGATCAGGCGGGTTTCGTTGACAAACTTTTCCGCTCCTGTAAAATGATTGCGTAGGAGTGTGAATTATGGCAGAAGTAGTTCTTGTAAATGATCTGAATACAGGTAATACCTTCCAGCAGAACGGAAATATTTACCAGGTAATCGGACGCGATCTGAACAAAACAGCAATGCGTCAGATGGTTGTTAAAGTAAAGGTAAAGAATCTCAGAACCGGCGTCATCAATGAAATGACATTTACCGGCGGGGACAAAGTGGAAATCGCCCATATCGACCGCAAGGAAATGCAGTATCTGTATGATGACGGGGAGAGCCTGGTCTTCATGGACAATGATACATATGAGCAGGTAGAAATTCCAAAGTCCCATCTGGACTGGGAACTGAAATTCCTCAAGGAAAACAGCAATGTTGTCATCTCCATGTATGAAAACGAAGTGCTGGGCGTAATCCTGCCGGATAAGGTTGAACTTCAGATTGTGGAATGCGAAAACGCAGTCAAAGGCGATACGGCAACATCCGCTCTGAAGAATGCCGTTCTTGAAACAGGACTGGAAATCAAGGTTCCGCTGTTTATTCAGAACGGTGAAATGGTTATCATTTCAACAGCAGACGGAAAGTACAACGGAAGAGCATGAGAAAGTGCAGAAATGCACTTTTTTCAAGGCCTGCGGCAAAGAAAATCCGCCTGAAGGGGAAACAGTACATCTGATTACGGAAAAATTAAAGAAAAATATGCTGTTTTCGAAGTCTTTCGGAATACTTTCCGATATCGCAGATGATATACTGTTTGATTGAAGGATTATCCGTGAATGAATTCTTTCCGGATAATTGTTCAACTGGAGACAAAAATGAGCGAAATCAATGAAACAGTTCAGTCCGCAGCACCGGCTGAACCGGAGAAAAAAAGAAGAAAGCGCCGTACCAAAGCTGAAATAGAAGCGGACAGGGCCGCAAAAGCACTGGCTGCAGAGGAAAAGCCGAAACGACGTACAAGAAAGCCGAAAGCTGAAGCAGAGCAGACAGAAGGCACAGAACCGGCAAAAAAAGGCGGCAGAAGAAGAAAGAAGACTGCATCTGAAGAAAACGGAACGGATGCGGCTGCCGCTAAACCCAGAAGGACCGGAACCAGATCTGCAAAGAAATCCGTCTCTGCGAAGAAAGAAGCAGAGACACCTGCGGCAGAGGAAGCTGTTCAGCCTGATGAAACGAAAGTACTTCCTGCGGAAGTAACGGAGGCATTGGCGGAAGAAACATCAGAACCTGCCGGAGATGTGAAAGCAGAAGAGGCAGAGATAATACAGGAAGAAGTTCTTCCTTCAGAAACAGAAGAGACTCCTGCGGAAAAAACGGAAACAGCGCCTGAAGAAATAAAGGAAAGTCCGGAAGAAGTCATTGCCGAAGAGACTGAACAGCCGGCTGAAGCGGTTGGAGCAGAAACAGCAGAAACCAGACCGGAAGAAGCTCAGTCCGCTGAAACGGAAGAAATACCTGCAGAAGAGCCGGAAACAGTGACTGAAGAAACTGCGGAAGAAGTCATTGCAGAAGAGACTGAACAGCCGGCTGAAACGGTTGGAGCAGAAACAGCAGAAACCAGACCGGAAGAAGTTCAGTCCGCTGAAACGGAAGAAATACCTGCAGAAGAAACGGAAACAGTGACTGAAGAAACTGCGGAAGAAGTCATTGCAGAAGAGACTGAACAGTCGGCTGAAACAGCTGAAGCAGAAGTGACAGAAGCAGTGCGGGAAGAAGTTCAGACTGATGAAACAGAAGAAACCGGTACGGAAGATGCAGCAGCTGTGTCTGAAGATACTGCAGAAGAATCAGCTGCGGCAGAACCGGAAAGTGAAAAGAATACGGAAGAGGTGATTCCTCTTGATCTGCCGGCAGCGGCAGAAAATGAGGATGTACAGGGACATACGCGCAGTATTTCACTTTCATCCATTGAAGCTGCGGCTGCGGCTCCGATTCCGGAACCTTCCGTCACATATCAGGAGAACAGCTATCAGAAGAGTTCACTGCTCAGGAAAATATCCGATCCTCTCGGCTGCATGGATGCCGCTGCGGAACGGACTGCGGCAGGCGTTCTGAAAGTAAGCTGGGATCTGTTTGTGAAGTGGGGAATGGTCTGGCTGCCTTATGTGGCATTCCTGATGATTCATCTGAATACATCGCCCTTCAGCTATGCCAGAATGCCGTTCTCTTCAGCCAGCTGGCTCTGGTTCCGTCTTGTGGTTGCCGGATTGATCGGCGATCTGCTCGGCGCTTTGCTGATTAAGCTGGTGTGCAGGGGAAACCGCAAGCCGTCCGTAAAAAAGATTCTGACTGTGGAAGGCGAAGGCTCCGTATTGTGCGGACTGATGTTCCTGATCGGAGGCGGACTGCTGCTCGTGCATCCGGTTCCGGGCGTTGCCGGAACTGCTGCGGCGTTTGCGGCAGCGGCGGTTCTGAGATGGTATACCGCTGTGACGTCGGAAGAGTGTTCCGTATCGGCTGCGTTTCTGTCGGCTGTCGCAGGGATGCTGGTATCAGGCGCAGTGATCAGTGCCTGGATTATGATTGCCTGTCCGGATATTATTGAAATCTTCAAAATCATCATGAATCTGTAAAAAGCAGGAAGGCGGACAGCTCCTCTGGCTGGTTTCTCCTTCAGCTTGCTCCTGATGAACGAACAATAAAAAAGATATTAATCTCATACTGCTTTGCAGCAATACCTGGATTAGTATCTTTTTTGCATTTTCTTTGGGACTGTTTTCATTCCCCATCCGGATTCACAGTCCTGGCAGAGGCTGCAGTCATCAATTCCTGAAATCGGAATCTCTTTTCTGTTTCTTCCGGACATAATGATCACCGGATACTGAAAGAACAGCAGCTTTTGATGATATGCATGACCGTATGAAACAATTAAGCCTGTCTCATGTGGTATATTGGAATCAGGAAACACGGAGGCACCGCATCATGCAGAATATTTATTTTCCGTCTGTCAGTATCCCCATACAGGGACTTGATGACGTTGTTTTGCCGGACATGGTGAGGATACGGCAGAAGTTCAGCTCCGACAGAATCACGGATATTCCCGCACACCTGAAAAGAGAATTTGAACGGAATGACTATGCTCCGCTGGTTCAGGGAAAGCGGATCGCAATCACTGTCGGAAGCAGGGGAATCCCAGATAATTCTCTGATCGTCAGAACGATCTGTGAACAGCTGAAAGAATGGGGAGCCAGTCCTTTCATCGTGCCTGCCATGGGCAGCCATGGCGGCGGCACTGCAGAGGGAAACCTGGAGATCCTGGAAGGATACGGTATAACAGAGGACAGCATCGGTGTGCCGGTATGTGCGTCCATGGATGTTGTACAGATCGGAACACTGGATGATGAAACAGAAACGCCGGTATACTGCGACCGCCTGGCATATGAAGCAGACGGGATCGTCATATACAACAAGGTTAAGCCGCATACAGACTTCAAAGGAAAACATGAGAGCGGTCTTCTGAAAATGATGGCAATCGGTCTGGCAAAGCATAAAGGATGCTCGGAACTGCATAAACGGGGTTTCGACACATTTGCCGATAATATCCCAAAGTCCGCCGGAGTATTCCTGGATAAAATGAATGTTGTATTTGCGGTAGGTGCCGTACAGAATGCCTATGACCGGATCTGTGATCTGAAAGTATATCCGCATAATGAAATCATCGCCGGGGATGCCGAGCTGCTTGAGATTGCAAAGGAACGTTTTCCGCGCTTCCGATTTGACAATATCGATGTGCTGGTCATTGACCGCATCGGCAAGGATATATCCGGTGAAGGTGCAGATCCGAATGTTACAGGCAGGGGATTTATGCCTTACTTTAAGGATGATTTCCATACAAAGAGACTTTTTATCCGGGGACTGAGTGAGCAGAGCCACCATAATGCCTGCGGGCTCGGTCTGGCAGATATCACGACCAGCAGATGTCTGAATTCCGTCGACTGGCAGAGCACATGAATCAACGTAACGACCAATCTGATGATTGAAGGCGGAAAGATCCCTCTGTACATGAACAATGACTATGACGCACTGCGCACGGCATTGAGGACATGCCCGCGCATCGATTATGCAAAGGCAAGGATTGCAAGGATCAGGGATACCCTGTCCCTGAATGAATTTGAAGTATCCGCTGCTCTTGCGGAAACATTGAGTGATGTGCCGGACATTGAATTCCTGAGTGAACCTTATCCTCTGCAGTTTGATGAAGAAGGTTTCCTGCAGGATTTTGAATAAGAAGGAGCCGGAAAGATGAAAACAAAGCTTCTGATCATCGCAGACGATATGACCGGTACATTGGATACAGGCATACAGTTTGCCAAGCAGGGAATCACCGTATCAGTTGTTATAAATCCGGAATCACTTTCCGATGCAGTCATGACAGATTGCGAAGTCCTGGCAGTCAACAGCAGCTCACGCCATCTTTCCCCGCAGCAGGCATATGATGCCGTATACCGGATTGCGTCTCTGGGAATACAGGCAGGAATTCCCTGTATATATAAAAAAACCGATTCAGTGCTGAGAGGCAATATCGGCGCAGAACTCGGTGCGGCACTGCAGGCGTCAGAGGCGGACAGTCTTGCTTTTGTTCCCTCCTATCCGGCAATGAACCGGATCACAAAAAACGGTATTCATTATGTCGATGATATCCCATTATCAGAAAGCATCTTCGGACAGGATCCGTTTAACCCGGTCACCGAGTCGGATATTGCAAAGCTGATCAATCTGCAGACAGAAATACCCGTGCACAGCCTGGATGGGAATCCGGAAGAAGGCATCATTATAGCTGATGCACGCAGCGATGAGGAACTGTATGAGGTGGGAGTACATCTGAAACAGGCGGGACTGCTGAAAGTCAGTGCAGGCTGTGCCGGTTTTGCGAAATACCTGCCGGAACTGCTGGAACTGAAAACAGAAGATGCTCCGGAAATACCTGATCCGGGAGATCACCTGCTTGTAATATCGGGAAGCCTGAATCCTGTCACACAGCTGCAGCTGGATGAGGCTGAAGCCTGCGGCTTCCGGAGGCTGCACCTGAGTCCTGAACAGAAAGCTGACGCAATGCATGCAGTTCTGCCTGATATCAGCGGACCCTGGACGATCCTGGACTCATTTGATCATCGCGAAAGCATAACAGGAGAAACCGGGAATTGTAATGAAGCTGTACGCAGCACGATTGCGTACAATATCGGCATATTGGCCGCAAGGATGCTTGAAAACTATCGGGGAACGCTCATGATCATCGGCGGTGACACACTGCTGGCAGTCCTGAAGCAGCTCGGATGCACACAGATGAAAATGATCACGGAAGTATTCCCCGGCGTCGTACTTTCCCGGATAAGCATAAACGGAACGGGGCATCTTTTTATCAGTAAATCCGGCGGATTCGGAAAAGAAACACTGCTGAAAGATCTGAAACAATGGATGGGAGAAATACATCATGAAAGAAACTGAAAGACCGCTGCTGGCGGTCACCATGGGAGATCCTGCCTCCATCGGCCCGGAGATCACCGTCAAGGCATTGGCTGATCCGGAAGTCCTTGAAAAGTGCCGCCCTCTGATCATAGGCGATGCCTGCATGATGGAACAGGCACTGGGCATTACCGGACATGAAGAAATGAAGATCCATTCAGTATCATCTCCGGCGGAAGCATTTTTTGAATACGGGACGATCGATGTGCTGGACATGAAACTGGTCGACAGCAAAACATTGGCGTCAGGCAGGGTGTCCGCAGAAGCCGGGGAAGCTGCTTTCCGCTATGTGGAAAAAGCAATCACGCTCGCCATGAACGGTGAAGCGGACGGAACGGTAACCAACGCTCTGAACAAAGAAGCGATAAATCTTGCCGGACATCATTTTGCCGGACATACCGAGATCTATGCGGAATATACAAAAACCGCCAAATACACGATGATGCTGGCGCTTGGCAGCATGCGTGTCGTTCATGTGTCCACTCATGTTTCCCTGCGCGAGGCATGTGACAGGGTGAAAAAAGAGCGTGTTCTGGAAGTGATCAGGATCGCTCATCAGGCATGTCTGGATCTGGGGATCGAACACCCCAGGATCGGTGTTGCCGGCCTGAATCCCCACAGCGGGGAGCATGGTCTGTTCGGTACGGAAGAAATCGAAGAGATCATTCCGGCGATCGGGGCCGCCCGTGCAGAAGGGATCGATGCTGAGGGGCCGGTACCGCCGGATACGATCTTCTCCAAGGCAAGAGGCGGATGGTATGACATAGTCGTCGCCATGTATCATGATCAGGGACATATCCCGATGAAGCTGGTCGGATTTGTATATGATCAGGACAGAGGTGCATGGCAGTCGGTTGAAGGCGTGAATATCACATTGGGGCTTCCGATCGTCCGCGTATCCGTTGATCATGGAACAGCATTTGATCAGGCAGGAAAGGGAACAGCTGATGCCTCCAGCCTGAAGAATGCAATCGATTATGCCGCAAGATTTGCCCGGCAGCGCAGAATATAAACCTCACAGCATGCCCGGTCATGCTGTTTTTCAGTAAGAAAAAAGTTCAGGGAACTGATTCCCGCCGTTTCATTTTCATCATTTTCGGAATTGCCTGAGAGCATATCTGTTTCCTTTTGTTCTGCATTGCGTTATATTATATTCGATAAAACTCAGGGCTGGGTGAAATTCCCGACCGGCGGTAAACCCCGCGACCTGCATTGCAGAATGAACCGGTGAGATTCCGGTGGCGACAGTAAAGTCTGGATGGAAGAGTATTTTATTCTTTATGTTTAACCCCGAGGTTTTTATCAGAAGCCTCTTTTTTTGAGGCCAAGGAGGAAAACCTATGACAGCATCCGCAGCATCAAATTCCAAATCAAAAATCAACGTCAGATTCATTGCCAAAGTTGCCATTCTCGGAGCGATTGCCTTCGTTCTCATGCTGATTGAATTCCCGGTACCGTTCATTGCGCCGCCGTTCTACAAGATGGACTTCAGCGAACTGCCGGTACTGATCGGCGGATTCGCCATGGGACCGGCTGCCGCAGTTATTATTGAGGCGCTGAAGATTGTTCTGAATCTGCTTTATTCCGGTACGGCAACCATGTTTGTCGGAGAAGCGGCGAATTTCCTGATCGGCTGCGCGCTCTGTGTGCCGGCGGCACTGATTTATAAAAACAACAGAACCAGAAAAGGAGCGGTGAAAGGTCTGGTCTGCGGCACCCTCAGCTTAGCGCTGATCGGCGTGCTGCTGAACTATGCGGTACTGATTCCCGCCTACGGGTTCTTCTTCCATCTGCCGGTTGAGGCAATCGTCGCAATGGGTGCGGAGATCTT
>SVBN01000106.1 GCA_015058875.1 Erysipelotrichaceae bacterium
GATAGTGGGGAGCCGTATGCGGGAAAACTGCACGTACGGTTCTTAGAGGAGTTTATTTCGATTGTTATTCTGAAAGGAGAAATAAATTTACTTATGGAAATCGAACGCAAATATCTTCTGGAGAAAAAGCCGGAACTTGAGGGACTGAAACATACCGTCATGCAGCAGCATTATCTCAGCGTGGATCCCGTGCTGCGCATCCGGAAAGCCGGAGAAAAACACATATTTACTTATAAGAGCGGCATGGGCATGGTGCGTCAGGAAGAGGAATTTGAAATCTCCGCGGAAGACTTTGAAAAGCTCGTACGGAAGCGGATCGGAAACGGCGTATACAAGGTTCGTTATTATCTGCCGCTGGATGAAGCGCATACTGCCGAAATCGACATCTATGAACAGCAGATGGAAGGTCTGATGGTCGCCGAAGTGGAATTTGAGGACGAAGCCGACGCAGAGAGATTCGAAGCGCCGGAATGGTTCGGCAGGGAAGTGACGGATGATCCGGCATATACCAATGCGATGCTTGCCTTCGGGAGCTGGAAAAAGGAATGAGTTCCGTCATGTACCGTCCGCCGTTTGAGGCGGATTCCTTCCTGCTGGAAGTGACGGAAGGCTGCTCGCATAACCGCTGCAGCTTCTGCACAATGTACCGGGACGTACCATACCGCATGCTTGAAACGGAAGCTGTGGAGAATCAGCTGAAGAAGGCGCAGCCATATGCTGCCCGGATTGAGAGGGTCTTTCTGGAGCACGGCGATCCGTTTTCATTGAGTGCCGGCCGTCTGCTTGCGGCAGCGGACCTGGTGCACCGGTATCTGCCGCAGGTACGGACCATTGCCATGTATGCTTCAATCAATAACATACGGACAAAGACGGATGCGGAACTGAGAGAACTCAGGGCGGCCGGCATCAATGAGCTGAATATCGGCATCGAAAGCGGTCTGGATGATGCGCTGCGGAAAATGAACAAGGGATATTCCGCCTCTGAGGCACTGCGCCAGCTCACCAGGCTGGAGGAAGCCGGCATCCTGTACGGGGCGAATATCATCTTCGGATGTGCCGGAAGAGCGCTGAGGAAGGAACATGCCCGGGCTACGGCGGACCTGCTGAACCGGACGCACCCGTATCTGATTTTCACCGGGACAATTCACGCCGATCCGGGATGCGAACTGCATGAGGAAATGCAGAACGGTACATTCTGTGAGAATACCGTCGGTGAATATCTGGAAGAAGAACTCTTTCTTTCTCTGGTGGATCTGCCGGAAACATTCTTTTTCGGACTGCATCCTTCCAATATCATCCGCATGCAGGGATGGCTGATGCGCGACCGGGAGCGCATGCTGGAGGAAATCGGAAGGCAGCGGGAGCGTCTTTCCGCATACCTTGACAGGAATGTAAAAAGAGGAGCGGAAGGAGCGGTATATCTATGATGCGACAATGTGAAATAATTTTCAGAAATCATAAAACAGCAGGAAATATCATTAGATTTCTGTAATACGCTGTACATATCTGCAGGAATGTAAATGCATCATTGCTTTCACGGATTGATGAAACATAATTCGATGAAGTCAGATAAGGCATCTGACTTCATTTTCATTTTATTTCCGTTCCTTCGCTTTTTGTAATTCATCCGATTGAAACAGAGATTATCATTTCCGCATGAAGTGAATGAAGCAGGGTGCCGCCCGAAAGAAAGAGAGGAAATATCATGTACAGAACAGATGCAGTGAAGCTGAGTGTTATTCCGTCTCTTGCCTACCGGCAGAGACTGACTTCCGGGGGATCCGGAATTACGATTCTTCGTCCCGATGCAAAGCAGCCGGGCATAGCCTCCATCAGCAAAACCAGCGGCGAAGCCATTCCTGCGGCAAATACACCGGGAAAGCTGTATCCTGCCGAAGCGTTTGCGGAAGCCATCGCTCTGACAGCCGGCATGCCTTACAGGAAACAGAAGAATATCAGGGTAACGGAGGCAATGGCTGCCGAACCGATCGGGGAGGAAACGGAAGAAAAGGATGTCGTCATTGACAGCTCCGATTACCAGAAAATTGTTGAGCATTATACTGATAAAAACGGGAAGCTGTCCTACGATCTGATCAACAGGGACATGATTAAGTTTGCTCATTCGAGCAGTATCGTCCGCAAAATGATTGCCGAAGGAGAAGGTGCCGCAAAGATCAGAGGTTATATTACCGGAATGAAATTCCGCAATATTACCGAAAACAGGGATCTGACCGATGATCAGGTACAGAAAATCAGCGAACTTCTGGATGAGGTATCTCCGAAAGGCGTCTATAAGGAACTGAACAGTGAACTGAGAAAACTCCTGAAAAAATAAAATAACCGGAGTATCATCCGATCGAAAGCCGCGCCTGCGGCTTTTGCGATGTCCGCAGTCATTTCTTATCTCTCTGTAAAGTATTCCGCATCTTCTGTTTTCCGGATTTCCGTATATAATAGTCCGGTTGAAATAAACGGGGGATTGAATCAATGAAGGGGAAAATAAAAGAATGCATGGAACCGGACAGGAAGGTCCGGTCTGCGGAAATCGTGATTCTGATCATGCTGGCGGCAGTTTCAGTGAGCGCATATATCAGCGGAGCGCTGCAGCTGAACAGGGATCCGGGAACGGTGCGGTTTGCGGGTGAAGCCGTGATGTTCCGTAATGATGATTACGATTGCGATGAAGACAGCAAAGTGTGCGAAATCATTTATGAAAATGAAGACGGCAGACTGATTCTGTCACGTCCGCATGAGGATTCTTCAGAGGAGAGGATCAATGCTTATGCTTACAGTACGCAGGAAGGAACGATCCTGTATTTTGATCGTATGAATCCCGATGCGCGGGAAATCAGGACGGCATACCGTCAGATCTTGGCTGAGCAGCTGATGCCGCGCTTCAATACGGCCAATGCGCTGGCAGTCCTGGCTGCCGGTTTTGCAGTTATGCTGCTGTTCGGAGTATTCTTTACGGCATATGAAAAATGCTGGTTTCTGTCGATCATGACATTGGCAGTCATCATATCGGTCATCTTTCCGGAAGAAAGCGCAAACGGTGTCAGCGGCATCCGGATCATGCTGCTGTATCTGCTCGATACATTTCTGAATATCCTGTGCGAGCTGCTGATTTCCAAGCAGTCCCGTTATAACTTTCTGGTATCGGTTGCAGTGGAAATCACGGAAATTGCAATCAGCCTGGTGCTGATGTACAGGTTTGCGACAATGATCGTAACACTGCTGTTCTGGCTGCCGATCGATATCATCAGCTTTATCAACTGGACAAGACACAGGGATGAACAGAATGATGAGCTGACCATGGTCAGAAGACTGAAAGGCTGGCAGGAAATCCTGGTGATCATTGCGATCGCACTCTGGACCGCTGCCGTCGGATGGCTGATGAGCGGTCTTGATATTTCCACGGACTTTCTGGGCGGAAACCGGAATCTTGAAATTCTGATGATTTATCTGGATGCATGTGCCTCGGCAGTCGGTATAGCCAACGGACTGTTTATCTTCTTCCGGATGAGGGAACAGTGGATTGCATGGTATATCTGTGCGGCGCTGGAAGCTGTCATGAATATTCTTGCCGGACAGTATGTCCTGCTGGTGCTGAAACTCGGCTATTTCACCAATACAACCTACGGGTACATCAGATGGAGCCGCTATATCCGCACACATGCGGAAGAAACAGGTTCACTGTTCTGATTTATGGAAGACAGTACCTGCCGTTCAGAATAAACAGATATCCTTACAGCATCAAAATCATACACGCGTCTGCTGTGAGAACGATGAAAAAGGGTGCCGGATGCCGGCTGTCCCCGAAGCATTAAAGAAGTCAGCCGGTGAAGTCTGTCAGACATAAAGCGGTCGGTTTCCGTATTGATATAAGAAGCGATCTGCGGACCGGAACCGGCAGCCGCAATAGTGATTCATATGAAAAGCAGGATATGATGCCCTGTATTAAGAACAGATGCATTTTTAATCTGTGTTACCAGGCTGACATGAGAAAAGCAGAAAGAATTTTAATGAATCATACACGTCTGATCCGCCGCAAATTTGGAATTGATATATAAACATAAAATTGATAGAATAAGCGATGTAAAAAAGAGAAGGTGTAGA
This sequence comes from Erysipelotrichaceae bacterium, assembly GCA_015058875.1. Lineage (GTDB taxonomy): Bacteria > Bacillota_I > Bacilli_A > Erysipelotrichales > Erysipelotrichaceae > Bulleidia. The sequence goes on from SVBN01000106.1 coordinate 4,117, forward strand.
TTATGGCAATTGATGCAGGCGATTTCAAAACAGGATTAACAGTAATGGTTGACGGCGATCCGTGGGTCGTTCTTGATTTTATGCATGTAAAGCCGGGCAAAGGCGCGGCAATCCTGCAGACAAAGATGAGAAACCTGAAGACAGGTTCCACACAGGAGAGAAATTTCAACGCTTCCACAAAGTTCGAAACAGCGAACATTGAGAAGAAGAATGCGACTTTCTCCTACGAAGCAGACGGTGTTTATTACTTCATGGACGGCGAGACATATGAAACATATGAGCTCGATTCCGTACATATCGGAGACAAGAAGTATTATCTGATCGACAGCATCGAAGCTGTTCTGATGATGTTCGAAGGACAGGTTCTTGATATCGGACTTCCTTCCAAGGTTGAACTGACAGTTGTTGAGACAACTCCGGCAATCAAAGGCGCTCCGTCCACACAGTCCAAGGATGCGACAACCGAAACAGGTCTGACACTGAGAGTTCCCCAGTTCATCGAGCAGGGTGAAAAGATTCTCGTCAACACAGACGACGGCAAGTATTCCGGAAGAGCCTGATTCAGGCTCTTTTTTCAGCTATGAAGAAAACAGCATTGATCACCGGCGCTTCCGGAGGCATCGGCAGTGCAATTGCCCTTGAACTTGCGGAAGCCGGATATGATATTGTGATCCATTATCATTCCTCAAAGGAAAAGGCGGAACAGCTGAAACAGCGGATTGAAGCGCAGTATGCGGTGTTCTGCATGTGCGTGCAGGCGGATGTATCGGATGAAGCAGCTGCTGATGAGATGATATCAGAGATAGAACGGCGGACCGGCGGTGTGGATATTCTGATCAATAACGCCGCAATCGATCTTCCGGAATTGTTCCCGGAAAAGAATGCGGAGACATTCCGCAGGGTTCTGGATGTGAATGTAATCGGTGCATTCAACTGTGCAAAGCGGGTATACCGGCATATGCTGGAACAGGAATACGGAAGAATTATCAATATTTCGTCCACCAACGGAATCAATACCTACTATCCGGTATGTCTGGATTACGATGCATCCAAAGCGGCACTGAATTCCCTGACGCATAATCTGGCTGTCCAGATGGCACCTTATGTTCATGTCAATGCAATCGCCCCGGGATTCATCGGAACAGAAAAGGAACTGCAGGGATATACCCCGGAGTTCCTGAAAGAAGAAACAGATAAGATCCTGCTGAAACGGTACGGACAGCCGGAAGAGGTTGCCCACCTGGTCAGGTTCCTGATCAGCGATCAGGCGGATTATATCAATAACACGATTATCCGTATTGACGGAGGGCAGACAGGGAGTGTTTAAGCTTCCTGTTTTTTTGCTTTGGTCAGCGCCAGCATAACGGAAAGCTTCCCGTATTCCAATGACAGGCCGCCCTGCATATAGAGCGTATAGGGAGGGATTACCGGCGCATCTGCACTCAGTTCAATGGTGCTGCCCTGCGTAAAGGCGCCGCAGGCCATGACTTCATCAAACGGATATCCTGGCATCGGTGCCGGAACAACCCGTACAAAGGAATCGACGGGTGAGGATTCCTGCAGTCCCTGCGTAAAGCTGACGAGGCTTTCCTTATCCCCGAGTTCCATAGTCTGAATGATATCGGTACGATATTCATCATAGCGCGGGTCAACATAGCGGTAGCCGAGCTTTTCCATCATATAAGCCGAGAACACGGCGGTTTTCAATGCCATGCGGACAGCACCCGGCGCTGCGAACAGACCTTTGAAGAAGGAGTTGTTCAGGTTGAAGTTCGCTCCCTGTTCCTTGCCGAGACCCGGAGCGGTCAGACGGTCCGCGCACATTGCGATCAGATCGCTTCTGCCGGCAATGTATCCGCCGGTGGAGGCAATGCCGCCGCCGAGATTTTTCATTAATGATCCGACAACCAGATCTGCCCCGGCATGTCCGGGTTCTTTTTCTTCCACCAGTTCGCCATAGCAGTTGTCCACCATGATAATCACATCCTGATTGACTTCCCGGATCTTCCGGATTACATGTTCTATTTTTGCGATTGTCAGTGACTTCCTGGAAGAATAGCCGCGGCTCCTCTGAATTTCAACAAGCTTCACATCATTTCGGGAGAGCCGGCTGACAATAACTTCCTCATCAAATTCATTGTCTTTCAGGTCGATCTGTTCATATTTCACACCGGCTGCCTTCAGCGACTGCGTGGAACTGCCGGAAAGGCCGATCATTTCCTGCAGGGAGTCATAGGGCAGTCCGGTCAGGGAAATCATCGTATCCCCGTGTTTCAGCATTGCGGAGAAGGCGAGATACAGAGCATTCGTGCCGCTCATGATATGCGGACGGACAAGTGAATCCTCACATCCGAGCACTTCCGCAAAGATCTTTTCCAGCTTGTCTCTTCCGGAATCATAGTTGCCGTATCCGTTGATATCGCTGAAGTCGGTATAGGATACCTGGTTTGCAATAAAGGCGGAGAGAATGCGGTTGGAATTTGTCAGGCATACTCTGTCAATGCTTTTATAGATTTCATCCAGGTCATGGTCAGACTGTTCCGCCAGTTCCAGGATGTTTTTATCGATCTGATCAAGTATCATAGTTAAATCCTCCGTTGCTTAAGCCTTACCATTATATCCTTTCTGCGGCCTGCGCAAAGAAGGTTTTCAAACATATGCAGAATCAGATAATTAAGGCATGCCGGAAAAATGGGATCTTTCTGTCTGATCCTGAAGTAATGAACTATTTTTGAAAATCAATTTACGGATCGGGCTATCACTGATCCTTTTCACGGTATCTTCTTTTAGAGAATCCCTCAAATAAGACAGCGGTCAAAACAATTCTCCTTTTTCGCAGATGTGTCTCAGCGATCCGGTATTAAGATCGGCATCATACATATACAGCAGTGAAAGATACTCGTTTTATTGTCTGTCCGGTGCCTCCAGTATTTCTGAAACCTCGTCCAATGGTACTCTGAGATTGTCACTGATCCACCTGACGGCATTTTCCTTAGACATGGAAGCACGCAGACTGCTGTAAAGCGTACGGATATTACCGGCGCGTTCTTCATCTCTGCCTTGCTGTAATCCTTCCTCTTTGCCTTGCTGCAATCCTTCCACTCTGCCTTCCTCTTTGCCTTGCTGAAATCCCTGCTCTCTTCCTTCTTTTCTCAGCGTTTCATCATGAAGTTCTGAGTCATACTCATACAGCAGTGACATGTATGCTTCATTGCGGTGTTTCATGAGAACCTCCTTTATGGATACGGTATTGTCCATGTTCATTAATATCTGATCCAAAGCTATGGTCAGTGCCTTATTATGCGGCAGTCCTGTTTCTGCTTTTATCCTATCACACAGATCAGATGTGTCCTTAACAAAGTGGCTGTATTCGTAAAGAGGTCTGCTTTTTAAAAGCAATTCGCATCCTGCGTCCGGATTGATGTTGTACATGTGCAGTACAAGCTCGATATCTGTGTCTGCATTTTCCGGCATCAGGTCACTCAGCT
>SVBN01000014.1 GCA_015058875.1 Erysipelotrichaceae bacterium
GTACACATATATGCGTTTAAATCATACATCGATTTTCACGTCTTTTGATATTGTCCGCTCATTTTTCTCTTCTGAAATTTATTTCACGACCAAAACAGAACTTTCCTAGTCCATAAGAAAAACAGGGCAATCCTCCGGGACTGCCCTGCGATTCACTGAATCAGAACTTGTAGCGCTTCCGCTTTACACGGCGGACCGGCTGCTGGCCGGGGCCGATGTTGTTCATCATATTGTTTATGGTTTCTTCATTCAGATTGCCGTTCTTCTGCATGTTTCCGACCATTTCCATGGCGGCTTTCATCTTCTCAAACTGGTTGATCAGACGGTTGACATCCTGTACGGTCGTTCCGGATCCGGCCGCAACCCTGCGCTTCATGGAGCCGCGCATATCGGAGGGATTCTGTCTCTCTTTTTTCGTCATGGACTGGATGATCGCCTTGGTATGCTTCATGGCATCCGTTGCCTTGGCTTCATCAATCAGATCGGAATACTGGCTGAAGCCCGGGAACATTTTCAGAATGCCGCTCAGGGGGCCGAGGCGCTGGATCTGCTCAAACTGGGAAAGCATGTCGTCCATGGTGAACTGGCCGCTCATCATGTGCTCGGCGGCTTTCTCAGCCTCTTCCATATCCATCTTTTCCTGGGCACGCTCGACGAGGGAAACAATATCGCCCATGCCGAGAATTCTGTCTGCCATACGGTCGGGATAGAACGGACTCATGTCATCGATCTTTTCGCCTTCACCGACAAACTTGACAGGTACCCCCGTAATCTTGCGGACGGAAAGAACGCCGCCGCCTCTGGAGTCACCGTCAAACTTCGTGACGACAAGACCCGTCAGGGGCAGTGCCTCGGCAAATGCCGACGCAACGTTGACGATATCCTGACCGGTCATGGCGTCAACCGTAAGCAGAATTTCGTCAGGGTGTACGAGTTCGTTGATATCCTTCAGCTCCTGCATCAGAGCTTCGTCGATATGCAGACGGCCGGCGGTATCGATGAATACGGTATCGTATCCCTTTTCCGCCGCATACTGCATGCCCTGCTTTACCGTCTCAAATGCGGAAACTTCCGTACCGAGCGTGAATACTTCCGTATCAATTTCTTTACCCAGTGTCTGGAGCTGTTCGATCGCGGCGGGACGGATGACGTCTGCCGCAATCAGCAGCGGATTTCTGTTCCATCTTGTTCTGCACAGCCTTGCGATCTTGGCTACGCTGGTTGTTTTACCGGTACCCTGAAGACCGGCAAGCATGATGACAGTGATGCCCTCTTCCTTAAAATGAAGCTCTTCGTTATTCTCGCCGAGCAGGCTGATAATCTCGTCATGCACAATCTTGACGAGCATTTCACCCGGCTCGACGCTGTTCAGCACGTCTTCGCCTCTTGCCTTGGTGCGGACCTCTTCCAGGAAGTCCTTGACAATACGATAGTTCACATCCGCTTCCAGGAGTGCAAGACGCACTTCCTTCAGCATATCTTCCATATTTTTATCGGTCAGTGTGCCTTTGCCGGCAACGTCCCGAAGCGCTTTATTCAATCGCTCACTCAGTGAATCAAATGCCATAACTGTCTCCTTATCAGATCGTTACTATCATAAACGATTGAGCGCAGTTTGTCATTCCGTACTTATCATGGGATACCCTGCGGCGGCTCATCATTGAGGAACGCGACTTTCTCCGCAATGATCTCGACGTTGTAAAAGGTCATCCCGCCTCTTTCCACCTGATTCGACTGCATTCTTGCCTTGATGGCCACGACGCTTCCGACATGGCATACCGCAGCGCACTCTTCAGCTACGCCCCGCCATAAAGTGACACTGAATAAATCAGTGGAAAGCGTTCCATCATCATTCCTGAACAGCCTGTCGCATTCGACAATCAGATTGGCAACGTTCTGGCCTTTCGAGGTTGTACGGATCTGGGGCGTTTCAATCACCCTTCCGACAATGACACATGTATTCAGCATATTCGCATGCCTCCTTTCTGAGCGGATTATTTCAGAAAGAAAGCAGTGCTTCAAAAGCCCGGAAATGCCGTTTTTGGGACAGAAAAGCAATTCTGCGGCACTCAGACGTGCCTGTCCGCGGATACTTCGGCAATTTCGGAAGTACAAAAAAAACGGAACTGCATGTTACAGTCCCGTCTTATCCGAATATGTTCCGAATACGCCTTTTCCATTTCAGATGGCGCTGCGCTTTTTTAACATCTCCGACCCATTTGCAGGATCCGTGGCAGCTTCCGCTGCAGTCGCCGCTGCATCCTTCAATCCCGTTCTTCATCAGATAGCGGATATCCAGAATGACAATCACCGCAAGGATTAACGAGATGATGAATGTTGACAGATTCATATTCACATCCTCCTTACGTTCCTCATTCTGAAGGATGCCGGAGAAAATGTCAATTAGTACGCACTAACTATTTGTTTTCCGCGTCGTGCCAGTCCCCGTGTGTTTTCCGGTATGAAAGATACCTTTTGACCGTCAGGGGATTATTCTCACCCGGGAAATGCACGGGATTCATTCCTGTTTCTTTGAAAATCTGCACGGCATCCAGTGCATCTTCATATACTTCCGTAAACTTCATCAGTCCGTACATTCTTGTCGGAAGAATGTAGAGCGGTACCTTAACATCATACTTTTTGAAGAATGCCGGCATCTCCATCTGCAGATGCGGGCAGCAGATGATAATGTCATACTGATCAATGACTCTCGGCATCAGTGAGAACGGCGAAAAATCAATGCACGCCTCTTCCCCTTTCCCTTCGGCAATCAGTTCATCCTGAACGTGCTTTGCCATGGCGCTGGAAGAAAAGCCTCCTCCGCAACACAAAAGCATTTTAAACATTCTTGTCTCCCTTTTCGCTATTCAGCGTCCTTTTTGATATAGACATCACGGGGTTTGGATCCCTGGGCAGGACCGATCACTCCTTTCTGCTCCAGGAGATCAATCATTCTGGCAGCGCGGTTGTAGCCGATGCCGAATTTTCTCTGAAGCAGTGACGTGGAAGCTTTCTGTGCGTCGATGACATACGCCCGGATCTCATCATACAGCGGATCGCTGTCGGCTCCCATAACGGCCGTATCCTCATTGCCGTCTACCCCGTCCAGAAGGACAAATGCATCATCATACAGCGGTACTGCCAGTGAGGAACAGTACTCGGTGATTCTGTGCACCTCATCATCGGTGACAAATACGCCCTGCACGCGGGTGGCGGCGGACTGGCCGATCGGCATGTACAGCATGTCGCCGTTTCCGAGCAGGCGCTCCGCACCGACATGATCCAGAATCGTTCGGGAGTCAATTCCCGAAGAAACGGAGAATGCGATGCGGCTGGGGATATTTGCCTTGATGATGCCGGTAATGACATCGGTGGATGGTCTCTGGGTCGCAACGATCAGATGGATGCCGGCGGCACGCGCCAGCTGGGTAATGCGCTGGATGCTGCCTTCGACTTCTTTCCCGGCAACGGCCATCAGGTCTGCAAGCTCATCGATAATGACAACAATATACGGCATGAACTTCCAGTCCGGCTGGGCTTCGGTATTGTTTCTGTTGATGGAACCGTCTTTTACTTTTTCGTTGTAAACCTGGATGTTTCTGACACCGCATCTGGAGAAGATATCATATCTTTCTTCCATGATGCGGACAATCACCTTGAGTGCGTTGTTGGCTTTGGTCGGATCGTTGATGACCGGTCCGATCAGATGCGGTATTCTCTGATACGGCGTGAATTCGACCTTTTTCGGGTCGATCAGCAGCATCTTGACTTCATCCGGTTTGGTCCGCATGAGCAGCGATGTGATGATGGAATTCATGCACACGCTCTTTCCCGAACCGGTAGCACCGGCAATCAGGAGATGCGGCATTTTATCCAGACGGCAGGTAACGACATTGCCGAGCAGGTCCTTGCCGAGGATGAACAGCAGCGGCTGGTTCTGATCCTTTTCGGGAATCTTCTGGATCAGTTCCTTCATCTTGACCGGGATCGGCTTGACGTTCGGCACTTCCACGCCGACGGCGTTATGTCCCGGGATCGGCGCTTCAATACGGATATCCCGCACCGCCAGCTGCATCTTGACATCGTCGGTCAGACCGAGGATCTTGGATACCTTGACATTGGCGTCGGGACGGATTTCAAACTTGGTGACAGCCGGACCGATATGGGTATCGATCAGCCTGGATTCAATATCGAAGTTGCGCAGCACCTGAATAAGCAGCTCGCCCTTTTCCTGCGCCGCTTCAAGGTTCGGATCATCCTTCGGCTTCGGCGGCACCGGATCCAGCAGGGTCACTTTCGGAAGCACGTACGGACGGTTCCGCTTCGGCTGGGGTGCAGGCGTGCTTACCGGCTGGGATGCAGGCTGAGCGGCAGGTACAGGCGGCGTCTGCACAGGTACTTCCTCTTCTTCCGGTTCAAACGGTCTCAGCACGGGAGAAGGCTCGTAAACCGGCTCCTCTTCCGGCATGACGGGTTCCGGTTCCGGCTCTTCGTACAGATTCACTTCCTGCCGTTTCTGAGCCGGACCTTTATTCTGGTCGACGAGATCGTCGACGCTCATGAAGATGGATTTCGCCTCAGGCGATGCCTTCGGGCGCACCGGCACCATATCCTCAATGGCCGGCACAGTCACGTCGGCCTTGATATCAAATGATTTCACCGGCGCTTCTTCCGTTTTTTCCGGCACGAGATAACGCTTTGCGGGAGCCGGCTCCGCTGATGGTACAGGTTCTTCTTCCTCATCTTCCTCAATGAAGATGCGGTCGGTCAGGCGCTGCAGAAGAGACGGCTTTTTCGGTCCTTCCTCGACCTCTTCGTAGTATTCTTCTTCATCCTCATCGTCATCTTCTTCAAATGCGACCGAGAAATATTCCCCGATGGTTGCGAACGCCTGCTTGTAGGATTCAAGATTCACCAGCAATAACGCCGCTATCACAAACAGAACGACAACTATGACTATTGTTCCGGCTCTGCCGACAAGCATGGTTGTCAGAGAAAGCAGGAGCGCACCTAAAACGCCTCCGCCGATTTCCTCGGGAGGCTGGGTAAAATACTGTGAAAGATCTTCCGTATATGCCGACCAGATATCCCATCCGCGCAGTGTCTCCGGCGTATCGACGTAGGAGCACACCAGAAGAAATCCCATCAGGATCAGAATGATCGCATAGGGATTTTTTCCTGCAGATTTTCCGGTCTTTCCGTTAATGATCAGGATCGCGATCTGAAGCAGAATCACTCCCATCACGATGAAATAGAACCGGCCGAACAGAAACCGCTGGACGTTGTTGAGCACAACGCCGACGAGTCCCATCCGCATATAGGCAATGATCGTCACTGCACTGATCAGGACAATCAGTATATATCTTCTTAATTCCGCTTCCTGCGCTTTCTTTTTCGCAGCTGCCTGTCTGGCGCGGGCACTGCTGCTGCGGGAAGCTGATTTTCCTGTTGATTTCTTAGCTGCCACAATTCCTCACATTCTAATCAGCCGTATTGATCTCTACAATTGCCGGCAGGATCATCGGCCGTTTTCCTGTCTCCTTCAGAACATACCTGCTGATTTTTTCTCTTGCTTCGGAACGGCACTGCAGGTTGTCATACCGTTTTTCCGCAACGGCTTCGTCAATCGTGCGTTCCATAATATTTCCGACTTCCTTGATAATGTAGTCGGCATCCTTCAGATAGATAACGCCGCGGCTCTGCACATCCGGTCCGCCGATGACTTCCTTGGTCGCGTGGTTGATCACAACCCCGACAACAATCGCGCCGTCCGTGCTCAGCAGTTCACGGTCCTTGAGGACCATGCCGGCCGCGTCAAGGCTGTCATTTCCGTCAACAAGGATATCGTCGACCGGAATCGTATCATATCCGCGCTTCAGCTGTCCGTCTTCAATCGTCGCCGCAAGACCGTTGTCCAGAACGATGATATTGTTTGCCGGATAGCCCATTTCAAGCGCGATATTCGCATTGGAAATCAGCTGGCGGTATTCACCCTTGACCGGGATGTAGTACTGGGGATTCATCAGATAGATCATCATCTTCAGATCCTCAATCGATGCGTGCATGGAGAAAGTACGTTTGGAGTCAATCGCATGAACGCGCGATGTTTCCTTATATACTTCATCTTCCATTCCGGCCGCTCCGCGTTCGGTGCCGGGCACCGCCGGGGAAGCGATAATCACGGTATCGCTCGGACGCAGCTGGATCATATCGTCTTCCTTGGTAACGATCTTATGGACCTTGCGGAAGATGCTGGAACCGTCGCCGGCAATGATCAGGAGAACATTGTCCGCATCATTATCAAAATTCTGAGGGACAATTTCCAGACCTGCGGGAATCCTGTAGTAGCCCAGCGCCGCCATATCCTTCATCAGATTGCGCAGCTCTTCGTCATAGATCATGACCTTCCGGTTGTATTTGTTTGCCAGTTCCACCAGCTCGATGACACGGTAAAGGTTGCTGTTGTAGCAGCTGACCACGATCCTGCCGGGCGCTTCTTCAAAATACTGCTCCACCATCCGGGTAATCCGGTGATTCGGCGCGCTGTGGCCTTCACGTGTCGATCCTACGGACTCTGTCATCAGGGCCAGAACGCCCTTGGAGCCGAGCTCCGTCACATCCAGCAGATCGAAGCGGAACGCATCATTCTTGATATCATAGTCAACGATAAACTCGCTTGTATAGACGACATAGCCGTCTTCCGTACGGATTGCCACGCCGAAGCCGTCGGCGATCGACTGGGTTGTTCCGAATGTGCGTATTTCCGTCTTTCCGATCTTGAATGTCGAATTGCGGCGGATTCTGTGGATGTTCAGATCCTTCAGGCCTGCCGCCTTCGCCTTTCTTTCAAACATGCGCGCTGTCAGCGGCGTCATATATACAGGAAGATTCACATCCTTGAGCAGGTTGCAAAGCGCACCGATGACATCATCGTGTCCGTGCGTGATGAATACGCCTTTCACCTGCGCAGCATGTTCTGTCAGATACTGAAAATCCGGAATGATCTTTTCGATTCCGAGCTGATCCGCATCAGGATATCTCAGCCCGCATTCAATTGCATAAATATCGTCATTATTTTCGACGATGTACATATTCTTTCCGTCTTCGTCCAGGCCTCCGAGCGCAAAGATTCTGATTTTACTCATATGATCCTCCTTGTGTCTGATGCTCAATCACTGATATTATACGTTAATTCAGCTGATTCAGCCACCCCTGTCACAGGGCTTCCCCGTCCAGGCTGTAGCTTTTCACGCCGGTGATTCTGACCGGTACAATCTCCCCTTCGCGGATCCCTTTTCCGGTAAAATTGACCAGTTTGTTTTCCTCGCTGTACCCCGAGAAAACATCGTCCCTTTTTTTGGACGGTCCCTCGCACAGCACCTTCAGCGTACGCTCGGCATATGCCTCGTTATTTTCCCGGGCATACTTTGTAATGCGCTCATTCAGCACCTGCAGGCGTTCCTTTTTCACGGAAAGAGGAATATCATCTTCCATCCGTGCGGCAGGCGTTCCTTCCCTGGGGCTGTAAATGAAAGTGAATGCCGAATCAAACCGGCAGTAATCGACCAGTTCCAGCGTCTTTTCAAACTGCTCATCGGTTTCCGACGGGAAGCCGACGATCAGATCGGTTGTAAATGTAATATCCGGAATCTTCGCCTTCATCTCATCGACCAGCTTCCGGTAGGATTCGGCTGTATAGCCGCGGTTCATCCGTCTCAGGATTTCATCCGATCCGCTCTGCACCGGCAGATGCAGCGCCTTCATGACATTGGGGTAATCCCGCATGACATCTATCGTCGAGCTGCTGTAGTCGCGGGGATGGGATGTATAGAAGCGGATGCGTTCAATGCCGGTCTCCGCACATGCTCTCAGCAGATCCGTAAAACCGTCTTCCATGCCGAGATCCTTCCCGTATGCATTCACATTCTGTCCCAGCAGCTGAACTTCTTTTCCCCCCGCCTCGCGCAGCTGTGTAATTTCCGCAAGGATATCCTCCATGCGGCGGCTGCGCTGCTTGCCGCGGGTATACGGCACGATGCAGTAAGTGCAGAACTTGTCGCATCCGTACATGATATTGACAAATCCCTTGTATGGCTTTGTACGGACCGCTGGCATGCCTTCGATGATTCTGCCTTCTTCCGACAGCACAGAGATGCTGCGCTTCCCCTGCAGCACCTTTTCCATGAGAGACGGAAGCTGATCGAGGTTATGGGTCCCGAAGATCAGATCCACCTGGGGATACTTGTTGATCAGTTCCCGGACAATCCCCTCTTCCTGCGCCATGCATCCGCAGACGCCGAAGATCTTTTCCGGATGCTTTTCCTTCAGCGGCTTCAGGTTGCCGATTTCACCGAGCACATGTTCCTCTGCCGCACGGCGCACCGCACAGGTATTGAAGATCAGCACATCGGCTTCTTCCTGTGCAGCTGCGGGAGAGAAACCCATTTCCTCCAGCAGTCCGCCCAGTGTTTCACCGTCACGGACATTTGCCTGACAGCCGTAGGTACGCACAAAATATGTCTTTCCTTCTCCGAGCCTGTGCAGATGCTCAGGCATGGAAAAAGAAACACGCTCCGCCTGTTCTTTCAGATTTCTTCTGCCTGCCGCTTTCTGGTCCGGCAGGATATATTCATTCTTCTTCATAGAGAAATATTATGCCACAAACAGTCCGGAAATGCAGAAAAAAACCGGATGACCCGGTTTTTTTCAGCTTTCTTTCATTAGTCTGCAGAAATTGCTTCAACAGGGCATGTACCGACGCAGGCATGGCAGTCGATGCATACTGTTTCATCACACTGGGACTTTCCCTCATCATCAAGAGCGAGAGCTCCAACGGGGCAAACACCTACACAGGCTCCGCAGCCGATGCAGACATCCTTATCTACTGTAACAGGCATGTTAATTATCTCCTTCCATGACTTTATTGTATCATTGCATCTTTTTACATTCAATGGTTTCCGTTTTTCAGACTTTTCACGCTGTCCTTCAGATAGGCAAGCGCAGTCTCATACTTTTCATGGCGCATTTTCGGGAAGGCATGCAGCAGACGGACGGCCTGGGAGTTCCCGGACAGTATGTCGCTTCTGATGTCTTCAATCTGTTTCTGCACATCCGCAATGTACTGCTGAGCCTCATCATGTCTCTGCCGGATAAATTCCTCCCGTTCGGCATCGATCTGTGCTTTCTTTTCACCGACCGTTTCAAGCATCTGCGTACGGGCAAGAGACGCCTGTACCTGGGAATGCTCAATTGTCTGCGCGGTATGGATCGCCCCGGTGCCGATTGTCTCCGACATCCGGTCGCTGAGGATCCGCATCTTTTTCTGGAGCTCATCCAGCTCCTTCAGCTTTTTGTTCAGTCCGGCTATCATACTGACGGTCAGAACCAGATCCGCCGCAAGGACCATATAGCATCCCAGCAGGATCCATCTGCCGTTTTCCGGAGAGATCAGGCTGAAAGCCAGCAGCTTTACCGTCCGCTGGACAATGCGGACAACAAACACCGTCCCCAGTCCCCACAGAATGCTGAATTTCAGACAGATATAGCCGTTCAGATTGAACGGACAGTCGCGGTAGTCCCACCATCTAGCATGAAACAGCATGTCCAGTCCCCAGCCGGCAAGAAACTCGATGGATGAACAGATCACGGCTCCGGCAAAGAAGATGCCGAATCCGTTAAGCGTTTCAATCTGATGTGCTTTGGCGAACAGATCGAGTCCCATAAAAACCGCAAGCACGCCGAATCCGTATACCGGACAGACGGGTCCGTTCAGAAAGCCGCGGTTGATGACCTTCCCCTGCGTTACGCCGTGATACGCAACCTCAGTCATCCACCCGAGAACGGAATAAATCAGGAAATAAAGAAATATCTCATAATATGTCAATCCGCAGATCATAATTCACCTCCGAACCTTCCCTATTATCATTCCGGTCCATCCGGAATTCAACCGCCGAACATGCCGGATATGACAGATTGCCTGTTTTGTTTTCCGATGCAATACCTTACAATTTCCGTATGAAAAAGCTGTTCCGAAATCTGCTGAAAGCATTGCTGATCCTGTTCTTCCTGGCCGGTGCGGTTCTGACATTCCGCATTTATTACAGTTCCCATCCCGATTATCCGGGATCCTTTGATTACGAAGCTGTCCCCGCTTACGAATCACAGCCGTATATCGAAATCAACGGGAACCGGCCCTTCTTTACGGATGATCAGCTGAGGCTGACGCCGTTTGAGGAATACGGACAGCTGGATTCCCTGGGCAGATGCACATATGCCTTTGCGCTTGTATCACGGGACACCATGCCCGAGGAAGAACGCGGTGAAATCCGGGACATTATTCCGAGCGGATGGAAATGGACCAAATATGATTTTGTTCCATATGAGTACCTTTATAACCGCTGTCACCTGATCGCCTATGCCCTGACCGGAGAAAATGCGAATCCGAACAATCTGATCACCGGCACCCGGTATCTGAATTACGACGGCATGCGCAATTTCGAAGGCAGAATTGCCTCCTATATCTACCGGACGGATCATTCCGTACTCTACCGGGTGACGCCGGTATTCTCCGGAAGCGAACTGGTCGCAAGAGGCGTCCTGCTGGAAGCACAGTCCGTTGAGGATGATCAGCTTTCCTTCTGTGTGTTCTGCTATAATGTCCAGCCCGGAGTGAATATCAATTACGCGACCGGTGAGTCATGGGCAGATCCGGAAATCGTTCACTGACCGAAAGAAAACGCAGTTTATCACTGATTGATAACTGCGTTTTTGAGTGCTTTTACTGGGCAAGTTCCTGAACTCTGACTTCACGGATCAATGTAACCTTGATCTGTCCCGGATAAGTCAGTTCGTTCTGAATGCGTTCCTTGATATCGTGGGCAACCTTGACCATTGTGATGTCGTTGATGCGGTCCGGCTGAACCATGACACGGATTTCACGGCCGGCCTGGATTGCATATGCCTTTTCAACACCGTCATAGCTTGTCGCGATATTTTCCAGCTGTTCCAGACGCTCGATGTAGTTCTCCATCGATTCATAGCGGGCACCGGGTCTTGCGGCTGACAGTGTATCGGCCGCGGATACGATTTCCGCGATGATATCGGATGTCGGAACATCGCCGTGATGCGATTCAATGGAATTGACGACGATTGCATTTTCGCCGTATTTCTTGGCTACTTTCGCACCGAGTTCCACATGGCTGCCTTCCTGCTCGAAGTCGATCGCCTTGCCGATATCGTGCAGAAGTCCGGCACGCTTTGCCAGGCTCTGGTTCAGTCCGAGCTCAGCTGCGATGATTCCGGAGAATACCGCAACTTCCATGGAGTGCTCCAGCACATTCTGACCGTAGCTGTAGCGGAACCGGAGTCTTCCGAGAAGACGTACAAGTTCCTTGTTCATGCGTCCGATGGAAAGCTTGAAGATTGCTTCCTCACCGATCTTCTGAACGGTTTCATCCATTTCACGGGTAACCTTGGCAACCACTTCCTCGATTCTGCCCGGCTGGATGCGGCCGTCCTTCATCAGGGTTTCAAGTGACTGTCTGGCAATCTCGCGGCGGATCGGATCGAAGCAGGATACCGTGATGATATCCGGCGTATCGTCGATAATCAGGTCAACGCCTGTCGCCTGTTCAATTGCCTTGATGTTTCTTCCTTCACGTCCGATGATTCTGCCCTTCATATCTTCACTCGGAAGGGTTACGACAGATACCGTACGTTCAATTGTCTCATCCTGGGAATAACGCTGAATTGCTGTAGCGATGATATTCCTTGCGTTCTGCGCGGCTTTTTCCTGAGCGATCTCATCCTGCTCGTGAAGATACTCGGCAACTTCTTTCTCGGTCTTTTTGGCGACCGCTTCCATCAGTTCCTTTTTGGCATCTTCCTGGCTCAGTTTTGCGGCCCGCTCCAGTACTGTAATCTGATTGTCGATTCTCGCCTGCAGTTCAATCTGCATCTTGTCAATGTTAGCCAGCTCTTCGTCAACAGTTCTGGTCTTCTCTTCCAGTTTTTTCTCTTTTGTATTGAGATTCTCCTCCCTGAAATTCAGACTGTCTTCACGGCGCAGGAGCTTATTTTCCGTCTGCTGGATCCTGTTTCTCTGATCCTTCAGCTCTTTTTCAGCCTGCGTCTTCATCTCGTAGACCTGTTGCTTTCCGTCAAGCGTTGCCTGACGCACAATGTTATCCGCTTTCGCGTTTGATTCTTCAAGAATCGCCTGGGCCTGTGTCTTTGCACGGTCCAGACCGGCTTTACTTGTCATCGTCATGATGACAACACCAATAACTATGCCAACAACACCAGCAAGAATGGCGGATAAAATAGGACTCATACTTTCCACTCCTCCATTTTTTCTGTTGTTAGAGATAAACTCTCTTATCAATTATACCGTAAAGTCAATATTTCACAAGGAAGAATTCTCCATGCCGGAACACGCCTCTTCCGCATGCGGAAACGAAAAAAGCGGACTTGAATCCGCTTCTCTTTCACGCTTCTGTTTCCGCCGGTTCTTCGGCTTTTTTCGGGAACAGCTTCTCCTTGATCTGCGCCGTTACTTCCTCATCGATTTCCGGATGATTTTTCAGATACTCACGGACAGCCATGAAGCCCTGTCCGATCTTTTCTCCCTTGTAGGAGAACCATGCGCCGGATTTGTCGATGATTTCGTTTTCAACAGCCAGATTGATCACTTCGTCCACGTGGCTGATGCCTTCGCCGTAGATCACGTCAACCTGCGCTGTCTTGAACGGCGGAGCAACCTTGTTCTTGACTACCTTGATTTTGGTCACGTTGCCGATCGCATCGCTGCCCTGTTTCAGGGTTTCGGCACGGCGCACATCCAGTCTGACGGATGCATAGAACTTCAGTGCCCTGCCGCCAGGGGTTGTTTCCGGATTGCCGAACATGATTCCGACTTTTTCACGCAGCTGGTTGATGAAGATTGCCGTGCAGCTTGAACGGTTCATGACACCGGCAAGCTTGCGCATTGCCTTGGACATCAGTCTGGCCTGCAGACCGACCGAAGCATCGGACATTTCCCCGTCCAGTTCCGCCTGCGGTACAAGCGCGGCGACCGAGTCGATGACAACCAGGTCGATCGCACCGGATTTGATCAGCACTTCGGTAATTTCGAGCGCCTGTTCGCCGGAATCCGGCTGGGAAAGAATCAGTTCGTCGATATCGACGCCGAGATTCTTCGCATACAGCGGATCGATCGCATTTTCAGCGTCGATGAATGCGCATCTGCCGCCTGCCTTCTGGCATTCCGCAATCGCATGCAGCGCGAGGGTTGTCTTGCCGGAAGATTCCGGTCCGTAGATTTCGATGATTCTGCCCTTCGGATATCCGCCGATTCCGAGCGCGGCGTCCAGTGCCAGGCTTCCGGAAGGAATCGCATCAACGGATACATCGGCTCTGTCGCCGAGTCTCATGATGCTGCCTTTGCCGTATTCCTTTTCAATCGCTTTCAGCGCATCCTGAAGCAGCTGGTCCTTCTTGTCTTCTGCTGATACAGTTGTTTTTTCTTTTGCCATGTATTGCATTTCTCCTTCTGCTTATAATATTGTCTTTTTTCTGCAGATTCCCTTATTTGCTTTCAAGAATATCGCCTTTCAGCTGCGAGAAATAGGAAATACCGCTCGCAAGGGATACAAATGCGGAGAACCACAGCATCAGTTCGCTGACCGGGAGCCCCCAGAGCTCAAACGGAAGATTGTTCAGCAGAATCAGTGCAATCGTCAGCATCTGCAGGACCGTCTTCAGTTTTCCCATCATCTGGGCAGAGACCACCTTGCCGTTGGAAGCCGCCAGCATGCGGCAGCCGTCCACGACCGTATCGCGGCATACCATGATGATGACCGGCACGACCGGGATAATGCCTCTGGAAAGGAACAGCAGGAACATGGTTGTCGTAAGCATCTTGTCGGCAATCGGATCGGCAAATTTGCCGAACGTTGTCTGCATATTGCGGCTTCTGGCAATATGTCCGTCCAGAAAGTCCGTAAATGCAGCGACTGCATAGATTGCCAGCGCAATCAGATTGATCACCGAGATATTGACAGATCCGACAGTAAACATTCTCGGTTCAATGCCCGCCTGTGCATACGGGAAGATATATACCAAAATAACGACCGGTACCAGGATGATCCGGAATACCGTAAGCCGATTCGGAAGATTCATAACAGTTACTCTCCTTCACTCACGATAGTATAGCACATCCGTCCTGTTTCACTATACAGATACCTCTGCATCTCTCCGGCGGCGTCCTCCGTCTGTTGTGCGCACGCACAGCTGCCTCCGCAAGCAAAATATTATCATATTGTCGCTTAATATGCAACAATATGCAACTCATTACCGGATTCATATATATTTATGTCACATTTTATTTCTTCAGACGTTCCCGAAACGTCTCACGCACTTCTTCTTTATGCAATGTCATTCCCACCGGCATCAACTTATAAACAGATTGACTGCGTTCCGTTTGATCCCGCCCAGCGGCTTCAGTCCGCAAAGCCTCAGGATCCTGCGAAGAATATCGGGATCCGGATGATCTTCCGTCTGGCGAAGGAAATCCGCTGCCAGAATCTTCTCGGTCTGAATGTTCTGACGATCCGGGTCTGAAGCGCAAAAAAAGGAAGAACTCTCATTCTTCCCTGAAACAGGCACACTCAGTAAGCCATGTTCTGTCTGTCCCGAAGGACATGGCAGCCATTTATCTGCGGTTTCCCGCCCTTCCTCCGCTTCATTTCGCATCGGAAGATTCTCCTACCAAATTTGGATTTCTCGCTTGAGGGGTTTATCTCGTTCCACCCGGCGCGTTTCCCCGCCGGCTTCGTCACTGTGACACCTTAAGGACTTCCGCCATGGACTTTCGTCTTTAGGCTTCGGTTCCGCCGTCAGCTTGCGCTGCCCGGTCTTATTGATTGGACCGGCACAATCACTACCGCCGTCGCAGGCGGTGCGAGCATGGACTTTCCTCTGAATCGTAAGACCCAGCGGCTGCCTCGAGTCATCCTGTTTTTACTTCTGCTGTTCGAATACTTTCTCTTCCAGACGTGAAATTCTCTTCAGAATATCAATATTTGCCTGGCCCTGCGCACTCGGACTGTTTTCCGCAAGCGCCTTGGTTCTGCCTTCCAGCTCGATCAGTTTTGCGCGAAGAGAAGCATTTGTGCGTTCCAGTTCGCCGTTTCTGCTCTGCAGAGCGGAAATAGTTTCCCGGAAATACTGATAATCCTGAATTACCAGATCGAGAAACGCATCCACTTCCGTTGCGTTGTAGCCTTTGAAATCGATATTGAATTCTTTATCCAGAAGTGCCTGAATATCCAGATTTGCCTTTTCCGCCATATCACTTCTCCCCTGACAATAATTAAAGCAGGATTGCCGTTTAAAATCAACCGCACTTCCTTATTTAAGTGAACGCAGGTATAATAAGCAGGTGAGGTTTTTTTCATGGTCAATTATCCGAACGGAAAAAAGAATACGTTCCATCACGAAAAAACCGGTGCCGGCCGCAGAGGCATGGAGCTGGAAAAAGAGATTAATATGACCAATGACTGGTATCTGAACCAGGATATCGCAGTCATCCATAAAAAACCGACACCGGTTCAGATCGTCAAGGTTGATTACCCAATGCGTTCTGCCGCAAAGATTACCGAAGCGTATTTCAAGCTCCCCAGTACGACCGACTACAACGGCATTTACCGGGGAAAATACATTGATTTCGAAGCAAAAGAATGTGCGCTGCGCACTTCTTTTCCGATTAAATCGATCCACGCCCATCAGATGGTTCATCTGGAAGCCGTCACCAGACACGGCGGCATCGCATTTGTGATTGTCCGCTTTACGGCAAGCGATGAAACATTTCTGGTAAAAGCAATGGAAATGGTGGAATACGTCCGTACCTGCGGACGCAGCTCCATCCCTTACGCCTGGTTCACGGAGCACGGGATCCTGATCCCCTACAGCTATGTGAAGCCGGTGGATTATCTGAAGATTGTTGATGATCTGTACTTCAAGGAGACAGTGAATGAGTGATACACAGCGCATAGAAAAACTGGATCCGGAAGAACTTGAAAAGAACAGACTTGCAAAGGAAGCAGCCGCAAACAAGACCCCTGAATCCACGGAAGCGGAACCAAAGCAGGAAGCCCCCGTGAGTGCAGCGGAAGCAGCTCAGGCGGCACCGAAGACTGTCCGAAAAGTTGTCCGGAAGAGAAAGAAAAAAAGGCTGAGGATCCGCCGGGTGATTTCAAAGCTCAGAGAAGCTGCCGAAAGAGCCAAAGAGGCTGCGGAAGAAGGTGAGGAACCGGTTCAGGAAGCAGAGGTGCCTGAAGCAGAGAGTGCTGCAGGCAGCGATGCAGATAAGGAAACTGTCAGAACCGGAAAGACAGCCGCCATAAAGAAGCAGAGTGAGGAAACGAAGAAGGAAACCGAAAAGAAGGTTTCCCAGACCCAGAGCATAAAAAAACCGGCCCAGGCGAAAAGCGGCGCAAAAAAGACATCGTCCGCCGGTGCGAAGAAGACCGCTTCTGCCGGAAGTAAAAAAGCGTCCTCATCAGGCACCGCCGGAAAGACCGGAACAAAGAGAAGCACCGCAAAGTCTTCGGGCACCCGGAAAAAGGGAAAGAAAAAGCTGAAGGTCTATAATCTGCTGATCATGCTGCTGATCGTATTTGTCGTCCTTGAGACAATAGCGGCAGCCGCCGGATTCACGATGCTCGGCAATATGCTGAAGGACAAGCCGGACCTGATCTATGAAGACTTCTTCTCGCAGGAATCCTCGCATGTCTATGACATGAACGGCGAGCTGATTGCCGATGTCGGCACCCAGCTGCGTGAGAATGTGACCTACAATGAGCTTTCCGAAGCGGTAATCGACGCCTTCCTGGCGACCGAAGATTCCAGATATTTCAAGCATGACGGATTCGATCTGGCCCGCTTCACGGTTTCGGCAATTACAACCGTCAAGAATATTCTGACGCACAACCCGGCAAGACAGGGCGGTTCCACATTTACGATGCAGCTGGTCAAGCTGACCTACTGGCAGAATGATGAAACCGGCGTCACAAGATCCAAGAACATTGAATACAAGGTCCAGCAGATTGCCCTGGCAAGAGAGCTGGAAGCCGAATCAAATAAAAAAGCGATTCTCGAGCTCTATCTCAACAAGCTGAATTTCGGCGGAACCGGAAACATCCGCGGCATTGAGATGGCGGCCCAGTATTACTACGGAAAACATGCCGGAGAGCTGAATCTTCCCGAGGCAGCACTGCTTGCGGGCGTCATCAACTCCCCCTACTACTATGATCCGCATAACTTCCTGGATTACGCCACTTCAAGAAGAAATACCGTGCTTTCGCTGATGAAGCGTCACGGCTATATCACCGATAAGGAATATCAGCTGGCAAGAGCCGTCAGCGTCGAGGATACGCTGGTGGATCCTTCCGACAGCCGCATCCATGGACATACATATGCTTTCCAGTCCTATATCGATACGGCCATCCGTGAAGCCGAGGCCATTACCGGACAGGATCCCTATACCGTTGCGATGGAGATCTATACCTATATGGATCCCTCTGTCCAGCAGGTCATGGATGATATCCAGAAAGGATATTACGAAGATGTTGTCTTCCCTGATGAGCTCATGGAAGTCGGCATGATTTCCGAAAACAATCAGACCGGAGAAGTCGTTGCGATCGGCGGCGGCAGAAACTACGGACGCGGCGGCAGCATGCTGCTGAACCACGCGACAAGCCAGTACAAGCAGCCCGGATCCAGCGTCAAGCCGATTCTGGATTACGCGCTTGCCTTCGAATATCTCGGCTGGGCGACAAGCCATGTCGTAACCGACCGGCCGCTGATGTATCAGGGCACCAACATCATTGTCCGCAATGCCAACGGATCCTACGGCGGCGAGATGACGCTGGAATATGCCGTCGGCAATTCGCTGAACACACCGGCAATCCAGACGCTGCAGGATGTCATCAACACGGCCGGATGGCAGACCGTTGTCAATTATGTGCTTTCCCTGGGATTTTCACAGATCACGGAAGAAAGCTTCGATATCGGCTTTGCGATCGGCGGATCCAACATGGTTGTCTCATGCGAGGAACTCATGGCGGCGCATGCGGTTCTGATGAACGGCGGTAACTATATCCGTCCGCATACGGTCAGACGCATTGAATTCCGCAACGGTCTGTACGAGCCGGTGGAACCGTATTATGAGCCGGTCAATGTTCTGACCCCGCAGGCCGCATATCTGGCGGCGCATCTGATGTATCGCGCCGTATACGGCCCATTCTACAACTACATGCAGCTGCTGCAGAGAGATTATCCGGTCTACGGAAAAACCGGCACGACCGACTGGGGTGATGAAGGTCTGGAATACAATATCCCGAGCGGCGTCGCCAAGGATAAATGGATGGTCTCCGAAACCAGCATGTATACAACCGCGGTATGGGTCGGATATGAAAAAGGCGTCAAGGATGCCAACACATACTTCGACAACGAGAAACAGAAGCTGAATATTGCGGGATATATCTCCAACCACATTCTCAGCGCCCTGACGGATGACAAGCATCCCGCAGGCATTGAGCGTCCGGACGGAATCTCCGATATCACGCATATCCTCGGAACATTCCCGTACGCCCAGCCGCTTCCCGGCATGGCCCAGAATCTGACCGCCTACGGAATGATCAAGAGCGACAGGTACAACCTCGTGCCGGTCAACGAAGCATCCGTCTCACCGCTGTACAACTTTACGGCAGTACAGAAGGATGCCAATACGATTGAGCTCAGCTGGCAGCCGTATCCCGATCCATCCAAACTTGAAGTCGCGGATCAGACGATGGATATCAGTCTGTATGACGCTGCCGGCAATATGCTGGTGGAGGCATACGGCAACCGGCTGTTTGATTACAGCTGGATCTACGGTCCGATCCGGTATAAGGCAAGGATTGTCCAGAACGGCAAGACTGTCGCAACTGTAACAAGCGACTCCGAAAGCACGGTGTCGCATGTCAGCCTTCTGCCGGGCATCGATGTCCAGGCATGCGGCTACTACGGATATGAGAACAACGACAGTGTATCGAATGAACTGTGCGTCTCATTCCGGGCAAAAGACAACTGATCACACACAGGTTCTCCCGGAAAAGGAGAACCTTTTTCATGCAGAAAAAAGGACTCAGATGATACTGAGCCCGATCATATTCAGAATGCGTTTCCCTGCTGCTCACTGCCGAAGCCGAAGAATTTCAGAGCCTTCTGGATATCCCTGTCCCAGACGCGCCATTCATGGCTTCCCGGACCGCTGATAAACTCGGCTTTAAACCCGATCTTCATGCAGTGTCTGAGGAATTTTTCATAATTGCCGTTTGTGTACATCAGCGGATCTTCCGTCCCGCAGGCAAACAGGAAGCGCGGCAGATTTTCTTTTCCGGCCGCCTCATTTACCATTCTCCAGGTATTGGCACTGGAATTCATATATTCCTGTACGCTGGCAAACCGGTGCATGCTGTTGTACTGCCGCAGCATCGGCTTCAGGGAGCTGCCGGAGGTACTGACGTCCTCACGCTTTTTCGCAAAGAGTTCTTCCAGCTGCTTTTCATCGAATTCCCTCGGAATCGCGGACAGAACGGCGCATGCCTCAAACAGGTCCGGATGCGACAGCGCCAGCTTCAGCGCTCCGCCTCCGCCCATGGAAAGACCGGCGATAAAGTTGTCCTTACGCTCTGAAGAGGCCGGCAGCCAGCCGTATACAAACGGCATCAGTTCTTCCGTAATATACCTGTGGGAGTCATAGCCGAGCGTGAAGTTGTCCCACGCTTCATAATCGGTATTCATGACCGACGGCATCACGACGATCAGATCGTGCTCGCAGGCATACAGCTCAATGTTTGATTTGCGCAGCCAGTCGCTGTGTCCGCCGAAGGTTCCGTGAAGCAGCCATAATACCGGATACTTTCTGCCGCTGAGATAAAACTGCTGAGGTGTTTCGGTGCGTTTGCGGTCGGGAACGATGATGTCCACATCCTCGTTGCAGCCGGTGAAGGAGCTCTCAAAATCGAGATGAATCACTGCCATAAACTTATTCCTCCGTCTTGTTCAGTGCCGGTCTGTTCTTTTCTCTGCATATCTCCTGAAACGGACATTTCAGACATTCCGGATTTCTCGCATGGCACAGATATCTTCCGAAGAAAATCATCTGATGATGCGTTATAATCCAGCGTTCCTGCGGAATCTTTTTCCGCAGTTTTTCTTCCACCTTCAGCACGGTATCATTTTTATATGCCAGTCCCAGACGCTTGGAGATGCGTTCCACATGCGTATCCACAGCCAGCGCCGGGATTCCGTAACACTCCGCCAGGATGACATTGGCGCATTTCCTGCCGACACCCGGCAGTGACACCAGATCCTCCATCGTATCGGGTACCGTATCATGGAAATGCTCATGCATTCCCTGCGCCATGCCCCGGATGGCCTTTGCCTTGTTCCGGTACAGTCCGAGCGAAGCAATCAACTGCTCGATATCCTTCAGATCAGCCGCAGCCAGGGAAGGAATATCCGGATAGCGCTCAAACAGTGCCGGCGTTACCCGGTTGACGGAGGCATCCGTCGTCTGCGCTGACAGCACGACCGCAACCGCCATTTCATAATTGCTGCGGTGTTCCAGCTCGCAGTGCGCATCCGGAAACAGGCTGTCCAGTCCGTCCAGGACCTTCTGCACTCTTTCTTTCATCGCCTGCCCTCCTCAATCATTTCCGGCGTATAACCTTTCCGGATCCAGTTATTGAGTACGGTTTCCACATACGGGAGGCTCAGCTTCTGATACATGCTCGCTTCACGCAGGGCAAGGATAATCATCTTCCGGTCTGCCGTGCGGTTCCATTCCGATATCTTCTGCATTTCCATGCTGTTCAGCGGCCTTCCGAATTCTTTTTCGAACGTCTCAAACAGCGGCGTATCCATAACCCTTCTGGTTCTTGCCGTGTCGGTTTCAAACAGACCGTTCAGCAGGAAAGAAACATTCCTGCTGGAGGCACGGATTTCAAGATACTGCTTTGCGCACAGCAGTGAAATCACCCTGTCCGTATCTTCCATGCTCAGTCCGCTTTTTGCGGAAAGCACCTCCATTGTGATTTCCGTCCCGTGCTGATTCATAAAATCTATCAGCATCACCATGACGGTTTCCTCGGCGCTCAGACCGAGCAGTTCCAGATGATCCAGGACCCAGTCACGATGATTTACATATTTTTCTTCATACCATTTCATAGTTAACAACCTGCTGTTTCATTATATCAGAGCCGCCTGCGTAAAGATTCAGTATTTGCAAGATACCTCTGCCTGGTGGTAGTATTATAAGGCTTTTGATTATGCTGAAAAGAATATTATTTATTTTGTTCACTCTGCTGGTCATACACAGTGCGGCCCTTGCAGGATATATGATGTTTGAGCCCGAGCAGCCGGATGAATCCGGCGTCCCGGGTTTCTTGAACATGGTCGTCGATTATGATTCCCTGAAGGATTACACGCTCAGCAGCGGGCCTTCCGCAATTCACTATTATTACTTCTGTTCATTTGACAACCCGGACTGCGAATATGTGGAAAACACCATTCTGAAAAGCTCCGCCAGAACAACCAGCGTGAATATCGCCGACCTGATCGAATATGTCGATGTCACCGAACTGGAACAGAAGCTGCAGACAAACCGCATCAAAACCGAATGGGGCATCACGAATTACCCGGCGTTTATCGCGGTAAAAAATACCGCAGACGGCATTGAAGTGCTGAACCGCCTGGAATGGAATCCCTCTTCACCGATGAACGAGCTTCAGCTGAACCGCTGGCTGCAGCTGAACAATCTGTATGACGGAGACCCTGAAGATACAATTGACGAACCGGCCCACTGAGCCGGTTTTCATTTGAAAATCCGGATTTCTCCGGATTCGGCATATGTTTATTCTTCGTATCTTGTGCCCGGCAGATCCGCCCAGAGGTTCTCCAGACGGTACATGGCTCTTGCCTCATCGGTGAAGATATGGACAACCACTTCATTCAGATCGACGAGAATCCATGTGCTTCCTTCCGCGCCTTCCCTGGTTCTCAGTTCAAATCCTGCCTTCTGTGCGGCTTCCGCCACATCGTCCGCCAGGCTCGATGCATGACGCAGGTTTCTGGCTGTGCAGATGACAAACCAGTCGGTGAAAGGATTTACCGTGCGCATATCAATCGCAACGATGTTTTCTGCGAGCTTTTCGCTCAGTGTATGTTCGGTTAACTGCAGCAGTTCAGACATTCAGTCCCTCCTTTTCGCGCATGTATTGTTTTGATTCCGACAGAACCAGAGCTGCACCTTCCTTCAGGCTTCTGCGGCTGACGTCAAGCTCATGGGAAGCGTCATAGCCGCGCGTCGGCTCGGTTTTATCGGCAATGTAAAGGATATGATCGAGCGGCGATGTTCCGTCTCCCAGTGTGTGATGCCAGACAGCTTTCAGTATCGCCCTGTCGCGCAGTCCCATATATCTGTGCAGATATACCGGAGCTGTGAAGCTGTGCCAGACCTTCGGACTGACGGACAGCATATCCGGTGCATATACCGCGACAATCCTGCGGTTGTATTCATCGCTGCATCCTTTGGTCAGATCATGCATCAGTCCTGCCCGGTATGCCTGTTCCTCATCCATATGGTGGGCTTTTGCCAGATCCCGGCACACTCCGGCAACAGCACGGGAATGGGCGGCGCGGTGCGGATTGCACATATGGTCCACGGTGGCCTCCAGATACGGACATTCCTCAATCAGGATCCTGCGGATTCCCGGTGCGGCAAGATCATACCGGCCTCCACGGACTGTTTCTTCCGATGACGCATCGACCGCCAGCTCTTCCGCGCCTGAGGGTATATTATCCGATACCGTCAGTTTCCGCCATGGCTTCGCGGCAGCCTTCAGCATCCGCATCCTCTGCGCATAATCCGCATATCCTTCCTTTGAAGGCTTCAGGATGATCCTCTCCGGCTTCTCTTCTTTCAGGCAGGCAAGAATCTGCGCCATCTCGGCTTCGGTCACCGGATCAAACGGCGCCCGGGCAAAGAAGATTTTCATGGAAGAACAATCTCCGGCTGCTTTCCCCTGCGGTAGAGGATCAGCGTCCGGCCGATGATCTGCACGATTTCACTGTGCGTGTGCATTGCCAGATCAAACGCCAGTTCCTGTGTATCTTCCGGTGCGGTTTTCAGTATTCTGATTTTGATCAGCTCTCTTGCGGCCAGCGCCTTGTCCACAGTATCGATCAGGTTGTCGCTGAGGGCGTCCTTTCCGATCTGCAGGATTGCCGGCTGCGTCTCCGCAAGCGAGCGGAGATAACGTTTCTGTTTTCCTGTCAGCATATTACAGCATTGCCTTTCTGAATGTTACATTCACATGTTCCGGAGCTCTGGCGGTGATTGTGGAAATCTGGCCGCTGACGCTGGCCCAGCCGAGTCCGTCCACTACGATATCCATCTTATCAAGATCCTTCCGGATTGTAAGGGTGCGGAAGCTGTTTTTCAGCGGAACCGGTGAAAACAGTTCCCCGTAGTGCTTTTCCCATAATGCATCCGCAGCCGATACCTTGGAGCGGTGCAGGTTCAGACGGCTTCCGATGTACCAGACGCACGACGCATGGTCGCATCCCTTCAGATCCAGCCGGAACAGACCGCCCACCGCAAACGACTGATCGCCGCGCAGCTGATAGACCTGCGGTTTGATTGCCGTAAACGGAAGAATCGTTTTAAGATCCTTTTCATCCACCTGCATGAGCAGGCTGTTTTCAATTTCGATACCCGGCGTATCGATATACGTCACGCCGTCTATCTCCAGCCTGTTCAGGGCAAGCGTTGTGCCGGGATAACGGCTGGAAGCCAGAATCGTTTCCCCTGCCAGATGGTTCAGCAGAGTGCTCTTGCCGGCGTTTGCCCGGCCCATGACAATGACATCCCTGCCGTTTCTCAGCAGGCTGACGGCGTTGCGCACTTCATCGATGCCTTCATTGTTCATCGAGGTCATGACCAGGCCCTTGATATGTATGCCCATTTCCTTCAGGCGTCCGAAGACAAATCTTGCGATTTTATCATGACTCAGCGTTTCCGGCAGTATATCCCGCTTGGCGCATACCATCAGGATATCCCGGTCGCCGATTTTCCGGCTCAGTCCGGGAATCATGCCGGCCTCAAAGTCAAACAGATCCACCACCCAGAGCACCAGCGCATCCGATGCGGCGATTTCATTCAGCACCGCATCCGGATCGATGCCGGTACGCATCGATACCGTCAGATCATCATAATGTATCAGCCGGAAACATCTGCGGCAGTAATCCGCTTCTGTTTTCGGCGTATATCCGGCAGCCTGCGGATCCGTGTCCTGCAGTACTGCCCCGCATCCCTTGCATACCCTCATGCGTTTCCGCCTCCGTCAAACAATGAGATCTTTTCCACTTCATCATGTACTTCCTCGGCGCCTTCCGGACGGTCCATGATCCGGCATTCCTCAATGCCCCGGACCAGATACCAGTCTTTGGAAAGCTCGAGAGGATTGCTGAAGGAAGAATCCGTCGCCTTGATCGGAACATCCGATCCGTGCAGCTTCTTTTCGGCAGGATCCATGAATGTCAGCTCATCATACGGCGTAATGCCCCTGACATAGCTGAGCACCGCCGGATTCGACTTGACCTTTTTGCAGATCTGGTTACCCTTTGCCGGACGGCCGACCTGCGGTATTTCCTCCAGACGCACACGCTTCATGGCGCCGCTCTGCGTGAGATACAGCACCGCAGGTGCATCGCTGTCGATTGCGCAGGCGCTGGCAAGCTCATCGCCCTTGCCGACATTCTGCGCCTTAACGCCTCTTGCTTTGACGCCCATGGAAGGAATTTCACTGACATTGTACCGGCAGGAAAGACCGTCCTTTGTCACCAGTACAATCTGCTGGTTTTCATATGCCATAAATGCCTTCAGCATCGTTCCGCCGGTTATATTCATCGCCGGCATGACGCGGCTGTTGCGCTGCACTTCAAACAGGCTGACTTCCGTCTTCTTGATCATTCCGGCGGAAGAAACCGTCACGATCCAGGCGTAGGTATCAAAGCTTGTGACCAGCACGGCATTGCGGATCTTGTCATCGCCTTCAATGCGCACATGCTTGTTCAGATGCGAGCCGATATCCTTCCACTTGCCTTCTTCAATCTGCCATACCGGCAGGTAGGCATAATTGCCCTTGGAAGTAAACAGAAGCAGCCTGTCCACGGTATCGCACTCGATCACGCCGATCAGCTCATCGCCTTCCTTCAGACCGGTCACCGTTCCTGCGCTTGCGCCATACGAGCGCATGGAGACGCGCTTGACATAGCCGTCTCTGGAAACTGTGACGGCCACATGCTCGTTGACCACCATCGAGGAGCGGTCGATATTAATCTCCGCCACTTCATCCTCAATCCTGGTACGGCGCTCATCCGCATATTCGCTGCGCACATCGCGCAGTTCCTTCACGATGACGGAACGCAGCACATTCGGATTATCAAGGATTGCCTTGGTCTCTTCGATCTTATTCACCAGCTCGGCAAATTCCTCACGCAGCTGGACAATATCGGTATTGGACAGGCGGTAAAGACGCAAAGATACGATTGCCTCTGCCTGCGGCTCGGTAAAGCCGAATTCCGCCATCAGGTTCTTTTTCGAATCCGCCTTGTCTTTGGAAGCGCGGATGATCGCGATGACTCTGTCAAGCACCGATACGGCGCGCATCAGGCCTTCGATGACATGGCATCTGGCTTCCATCTTTGCCAGCTCATACTGCGAGCGGCGGATCACCACTTCCTTGCGGAATCCGATAAATGCATCCAGCAGACCGAGCAGTCCGACCTGGACCGGGCGCTTGTCAATAATCGTTACATTGTTGTAGCTGTAATAGACCTGCAGATCCGTATTCTTATAGAAATAATTCAGAATCATCTGCGCATCCGCATCTTTGCGGATATCCACGGTGATTCTCAGACCGTTCCGGTCGGATTCATCACGGACATCCAGAATGCCGTCAATATCGCGGTTGATCCGGATTTCATCCATCTTGCGGACCAGCTCGCTCTTGATCACTTCATACGGGATTTCCGTAATGACGATCTGCTGAATGGATTTCGCATCGACGATCTCAGCCTTTCCGCGCACGACAATTCTTCCCCTGCCGGTCGCAAAAGCATCCCTGATGCCCTGGGCACCCTGGACGATTCCGCCGGTCGGGAAGTCCGGTCCCTGGATATATTCCATGACCGCTTCGAGCGTGCATTCGGGATTGTTCAGCCGGAAGATCGTGGCGTCAACCACCTCGCCGAGATTGTGCGGCGGCATGTTTGTGGCGTAGCCTGCCGCGATGCCGTTGGCGCCGTTTACCAGCATGACCGGGAAAGGCACCGGCAGAACTGTCGGTTCGGTTTCCGTATCATCAAAGTTCGGCGCAAATTCAACCGTATCCTTGTCCAGGTCATTCTCCATGACCTGCGTTACTTTGGCCAGACGCACTTCGGTATATCGCATCGCCGCGGCCGGGTCATCGTCGATGGAGCCGTTGTTGCCGTGCATATCGATCAGCGGCAGACGCACCTTCCAGTCCTGCGACATGCGCACCATGGCGTCATATACCGAGGTATCGCCGTGCGGATGGTAATTGCCGATGACAAGACCGACCGTCTTGGCGGATTTGCGGTAGGCATGATCCCAGGTGTTGCCGTCATGATACATCGCATAGAGAATGCGTCTCTGGACCGGCTTCAGACCGTCTCTGGCATCCGGGAGCGCACGTTCCTGAATAATGTATTTGGCGTACCGTCCGAAGCGGTCGCCCATAATATCTTCCAGCAGCGCCGGAATATATTTCGTGTTGTCCTGCAGTTCCTTCTTCTTTGCCATCAGCTTTCCACCCTGAAATCATCTTCCAGTGTAAAGGAGATGTTTTCCTCAATCCATTTTCTTCTGAGATCCGCCTTGTCTCCCATCAGTGTGGAAACACGGCGTTCCGCCAGGATTCCGTCCTCGATGCTGACCTGAATCAGGGTTCTGCTGGCCGGGTCCATGGTTGTTTCCCACAGCTGCGAGGCATTCATTTCACCCAGTCCCTTGTATCTCTGGATATCCACTTTTCCGAGCTTCTTTCTCAGCTCGTCCAGTTCATCATCGGTATAGCAGTATTCCAGCAGCTTTCCCTTGGTCACGCGGTACAGCGGCGGCAGAGCGATATATACCATGCCCTGCTCCAGCAGCGGACGCATGTAGCGGTAGAAGAATGTCAGAAGCAGGATCTGAATATGCGAGCCGTCGTCGTCGGCGTCGGTCATGATAATGATCTTGCCGTAATTGGATTCGGTATAGTCA
The DNA here is from genome assembly GCA_015058875.1 of Erysipelotrichaceae bacterium. Classification (GTDB taxonomy): domain Bacteria; phylum Bacillota_I; class Bacilli_A; order Erysipelotrichales; family Erysipelotrichaceae; genus Bulleidia. Next base: position 27,398 of record SVBN01000014.1, read on the forward strand.
AAATCCGCGCCGACTCCGGCGCCGAGCGCATGGATCAGCGTATTCAGCTCCACATTCTTTTCAATTTCCGAAACCGTTGCCTTCTCCGTATTCAGCACCTTGCCGCGCAGCGGCAGGATTGCCTGATAGTGGGAATCCCTTCCCTGCTTTGCGGAGCCGCCGGCGGAATCACCCTCGACCAGGAACAGCTCCTTCATTCTGGAATCCTTGGACTGGGCGGGCGCCAGCTTTCCGGAAAGCACCTTTTCGGCCTTATTGGTCTTCTTCCCCTTCCGGGCTTCTTCACGCGCCCTGCGGGCTGCTTCCCTGGCAAGGGACGCCTTCATCATCTTGCGCACGAGCATGTCGCTCTGATCCCGGTTTTCTTCCAGCCAGAATGCAAGGCGGTCGGAAACCACGGCATCCACGGCCGGCTTGGCCTGCGGCGTGCCGAGCTTTCCCTTAGTCTGTCCTTCAAACTGCAGCATCTCTTCCGGAATGGAAACGGAAATGATCGATGTCAGTCCTTCACGGACATCGCTTCCTTCCAGGTTCTTATCCTTTTCCTTCAGCAGTCCGTACTTTCTCGCGTAATCGTTGACCGCTTTGGTAAATGCGGTCTTATAGCCGACTTCATGCGTGCCGCCGTCCAGGGTTCTGACCAGGTTGACAAAGCTGTAGGTGTTCTCCTGGTAATCATCCGTATACTGGAACGCGACATCCACCCTGATTCCCTGGGATTCCCCGGAGAATTTGACCGGCGGCATCAGTACGGTTCTGTCTTCATGGAGGTAATCCAGGAAGCTGCTCAGGCCGTCCTCATACAGGAAGGTTTCCTTCTGTTCCTTTTTGCCGCGCTTATCCGTAACGACAAGCGTAATGCCGGAGAGCAGGAAAGCTTCTTCCCTGGCTCTTTCGCATACCGTATCAAATTTGAAATCAACCGTCGTGAAAATCTTCGGATCCGGTTTGAACGTTACCTTCGAACCGGTACGGTTTGTCTTGCCGAGATCCTCGGGCTTTGAAATCTTTTTATCTCCGTGTTCAAACGACATGCGGACAAGCCTGCCCTCATGCGCCGTTTCAACCACCAGCCATTCGCTCAATGCATTGACGACCGAAGCACCGACGCCATGCAGTCCTCCGGCTGTCCGGTACCCGCCTTCGGAAGTAAATTTACCGCCGGCGTGCAGCACGGTGAAAATAACCTGAAGCGTATTGACGCCGCTGGCATGCATGCCGGTCGGCATACCTCTGCCTTCGTCCTCAACCGTGCAGGAACCGTCCGCTTCGAGCGTGATGCTGATCTTTTTTCCATATCCGTTCAGGGCTTCATCCACCGCATTATCGACAATCTCCCAGATCAGGTGATGGAGACCGTGGGAATCGGTGGAACCGATATACATGCCGGGACGTTTTCTTACCGCATCCAGTCCCTTGAGAATCTGGATGCTGCTGTCATCATAATTTATGTTTTCAGTCTTTTTTCCAGCCATCTGTTTCTCCGTTTCAATAACTCTCAACATTATAGCAAAAAACGCGCATTTTTGACGTCTGTCAACCTGTCATTTGTAGAAGAATCAAACTGTGCTAGAATATTCTGCATGGAGGCAAAATTATGAAGGTTATCCTCACAATCCTGATCAGCTATCTGTTCGGGTCCGTGCCGTGGGCACTGGTCATAGGCAAAGTATTCTACCATAAAGATATCCGTACCGAAGGAAGCGGAAACCTCGGTGCGTCCAATGCCGGGCGCGTGCTCGGCAAAAAGGCGGCGGTCGCCGTCACCGTTCTCGATGCGCTCAAATCTTTCTTCAGCATGCTGGTCGCGAATATGCTCGCTCCGCAGGCTGTGCTGTTTGCCGGTCTTGCCTGCTGCATCGGCCACTGCTTCCCCGTATTCGCCAATTTTAAGGGCGGCAAGGCGGTTGCGACCGCATACGGCTTCTTCCTCGGCATCAGCGCGCTCATCACGCATCAGTATTTCTGGAACTTTCTGTTCCCGATCATCGTTTTCTTCGCTGTCCTGTATCTGACGAAGATGGTATCCGTTTCCAGCCTCAGCGCGATTCTTTCCGAAGCTGTTGTCTGCTTCGCCGTGAACCGTGATATGAAGCTCGGCGTCTGTGTGCTGGTGCTGTGGGCATTTATCACCTACCGCCACAGATCCAATCTGGAACGGGTGAAAAACGGAACCGAAAACAAGATCAGATGGATGGGCTGAGTCATGGGAAGAGTTGAGACTTTCGAACTGGACATCGCTCCGCTGGGCCAGAGTCCGCGGACAATCTATGCATATCTGCCGAATGATTATGACACGTCAAAGAAGACCTATCCGGTCCTCTATATGTTTGACGGGCACAATCTGTTCGACAACGCCACCGCAACCTACGGGAAATCCTGGGGCATCCGTGAATACCTGGAACAGAATGATATCCCTCTGGTCGTGATCGGCCAGGACTGCAATCATACCGGATACAGCCGGCTGGGCGAATACTGCCCGCTGCCGGTCAGAGACAGTGAATGGTTCCCCGATATTCCGACAAGCGGGGAAATCACCGCGGAATGGTTTGTGAATACGCTGAAGCCGGAATGCGAAAAGCGCTACCGGATCCGCAGGGACCGGAAACACGTCGGCATCGGCGGCAGCTCCATGGGCGGACTGATGTCCATGTACTGCGTCACAAAATACAACAGCGTCTATTCCAAAGCTGCCTGCGTATCCTCTTCCATGGATATCTGCCTTGACAGTCTTCTGGATCTGATTGCCGGTTCCGAAATTCTTCCTTCCACCCGGATCTATCTTGATTTCGGATCGAATGAAGTCAAAAGAAAAAGCTCCTTCGCAAGATGCGTCGACAACCTGCTGAGGCTGAATCACGCATGGAGCGAAAAAGGAGCGAAAACCTATCCGCATATTGTTGTGGACGGCATGCACAGCGAGGCGTCGTGGGAAACCATCGTGCCTGTGTTTATTCAGTATCTTTACCCGGAACTCTTCTGAAGAGTTCCGTTTTTTACAGATCCAGCTTCATCTGTCCGGATGAATACAGCACCTGCTTCGCATCGCTGATTTCATCATCCTTTTCGGGCCAGCCGATCAGCAGAGGCGATTTCGGATCATGGCGGGCGGCGTTCTGACGGACCAGCTTCATGTCGTAGTTGGCGTAGCAGTAGCGGCAGCCGTGCAGACATGTATTGTATTCACCGATATCGTTGCCGAGCAGACACCGGCAGCCCTGTCTTGTCTGCAGGGAGGAAGGCACATGCAGGGATTCTCCGAGCGCTCTTTCCAGTACTTCCCGGGTCATGCAGCCATCGGTATTGACGCCGTATGCGGAAAGCGAAGGATCTTCCAGGCACATGCGCACACTTATGCCGTATCTTCGGGCAATCTCAGAAAACGAGCGGCACATCTCCTTCTGAGTCTGCATATCCACTTCCCTGACTTCGGGGAAGTTCTTTTTTGTCTTTTCATAGAGATCAATAAAGCTGACGACGCAGAACTCCGTATATCCCGAGAGTTCCCGGCAGATGCTCTCAAACGCCCGCAGATGATATTCCCTGCTGTAGCGCTCCGAAAGAAATACCGGATCATAGCGGAATGCGCACGCCTGCGTTCCGACATGCTGCGAGAGTCTGCGGAAGGATTCCAGCACCCGGTGCTTGTCAGGCACATACGGTTCGATATCCTTCCCGTACGGAGTGATTGTCACAAACCAGAACATCGGGAAGCGGGAAAGCTCCGGAAAATATTCCAGCATCGGTTCCGGATTCTTCGTGCAGAAGACAATCATATCGACATGATCCCTGTCAATCAGGTAGCGGTGGATCTTTTTCGGATAGTATGGATTTCTTGTCAGCACATATCCTTCCCGGATGCGGTTCATAAACCATCTGCTGTAAAAGGCCGGAATGTCGGTCCGGCTGCCTGTATTGAGTATCATGCTTCACCTCATAACAACAGCAGGATGCCGTCGGGCATCCTGCACATTTCAGATTCGTTCCTGTTCGTCGTTGTTCCGGGCGTTCGTCAGCATCACGGCGATCATTTCCTCCAGAACGCCGATCTGCTCATCGCTCATGCCTGCGGTAATAATACGTCCGAAGTCCGCTGTCGTCGAGCGGATCACCGGGATCAGTTCCTCCCCTTTCGCCGTCAGATACAGATGATATTTCCGCCGGTCGGCAGTATCCCTGCGGCGTTCGATATATCCGCTTTCTTCCAGGAAAATCGAACTCCTGGCAATGCGGGTCTTGTCGATATCGATCCGCCGGGAAAGCTCTTCCTGGCTGATTCCCGGCTCATGCAGGATCATCAGCAGCATCAGAAACTGATGCCCCTTCAGACCGGTACTGCTGAGGTGCTTGTTGAGATATCTTCTGCGGCAGCGCTCGAGGATGTCGATGCGGTTGCTGATATTTCTTAACTGTTCCATTTTTGCCATAGTCAGCCTCACTGTTATTGAATGTTACAACTGTTGCTATATCCAACTTTAATGCTGACAGGCCGTTTTGTCAACAATTCCGCTTCTTCTGCTTTAAATCTCAGCCGATATTGTTCAGGAATGCGATATATGCGCGGTAGCCTTCCCATACATCCGCCTTGGATACCACTTCATACGGCGCATGCATGTTCTGCACGGCAATGCCGGCATCCATGACGTCCATATTCAGATTGCCAAGGATATAGGCAATCGTTCCGCCGCCTCCGGCATCCACTCTGCCGAGTTCCGCCGTCTGGAACATGACACCGTCCTTTTCCATTGCCGCGCGTACCTGGGCAATGAATTCGGGAGCCGCATCGTTCGAGCCGGATTTTCCGCCTCTGCCGGTATATTTGTTGAAGACAATGCCCTTTCCGAAGTAGGCGCTGTTTTTCGGTTCCATAACTTCCGGGAACAGCGGATCGTAGGCGATGGATACATCGCTGGAAAGCATTTTGGAATTGGTCAGCGCATCCGCAAGATCCACGATCGATGTATTTCCGTTTATCGCCAGCATTCTGGCAACCGTGTCCTTGAAGAAGCTGGACTGCATGCCGGTCGCGCCGACGCTTCCGATTTCTTCCTTATCCACAAGAATGCAGCAGGCGGTGCGCTTTGTCTGCTCTGTATCGAGAATCGCTCTGAGGCTTGTGTATGCGCACACTCTGTCATCGTGTCCGTAACCCATGATCATGGAACGGTCGAGTCCGTAATCCCTTGCTTTTCCTGCCGGAACAACTTCGATCTCGGCGGAGACAAAGTCATCTTCCTCAATGCCGTACTTTTCTTTCAGCAGCGCCAGGATCTGAACCTTGACCGGATCTTTTTCCTCGCCGGCTGCGGGAATGGTTCCGACGGTCACATCCAGATTTTCACCTTCAATAACGGTTGCGGCCGGCTTTTTCAGCTGTTCCGCAGACAGATGGATGAGCAGATCGGAAATGCCGACGACCGGATCACTCTCATCCTCGCCGACGGTGATTTTTACGGATGTTCCGTCTTTCAGGCAGACGATGCCGTGCAGTGCAAGCGGACGCGCCACCCACTGGTACTTTTTGATTCCGCCGTAATAATGCGTATCAAACAGGCAGATGCCGTCTTTTTCATAAACGGGATGCTGCTTGAGATCGATGCGCGGTGAATCGATATGCGCGCCGAGAATATTCATGCCGTTTCTCAGATCTTCGCTTCCGATCAGGAACATGCAGAGATTCTTTCCGCGGTTGACGGCATAGACCTTATCGCCCTCCTTCAGCGGGCCCTTCACTGTCTTCAGATCGCGCCAGCCCATGCTTTCGGCCAGCTTTACGGAATTTGTGACAAACTCCCGTTCTGTTTTGGCATCTGTAATTGCCTGACGGTATTCCTCGCAGAATTGCGTCAGCTTTGCGGATTCTTCCTCATTCATTCTTTCCCATACGGTTTTCATACTCTTCCTCCTCGATTCTGTATTTCATAAACGGCAGAGCTCTGACCCGCTCGCCGCATACCTCCGTCATCATACCATCTTCAAAGCTTTCGATCACCCGGATATCCAGCGAAACATTGTCCGCTATCATCGCCATCCTGTCATACGGCACCAGACAGTACATCCGTATCTCTTCCGGATAAAGACGCTCCGTAATCGTCCGTGCAAGTTCCGCGATGCCTTCACCGGTGCGGCAGCTGATATACAGCGCATCCGGATCACGCTCGCCTTCGTAGCGGTCCGCCTTGTTGAACACTCTGAGTATTTCTATCTCACCGGCGCCGATCTGCTTCAGCGTCTCTTCCGTCACTTCCGTATGCACCGGCCATTCCGGATCGCTGACATCCGCCACTTCTATCAGAAGATCGGCATCGGCAGCCGCAGACAGTGTGGAGCGGAATGCTTCAACCAGCTCATGCGGCAGGTCGGAGACAAATCCGACCGTATCATACAGATAGAACGCCCTTCCCGCATAATCGATTCTGCGGATACTGGTATCGAGCGTCGCAAACAGCATATCCTTTTCATTCACCCTGCCGGCGGTGCTCTCTGTCACCTGCAGCAATGCGTTCATCAGGGAACTCTTTCCGGCGTTGGTATAGCCGACGATTGCAGCACGTCTGAGTCCGGATTTATTCCGGTGCTTCTTCGCGTGGGAATTCTGCACTTCGATTGCCTTCAGCTGCTTCTTCAGATCATTGATTCTTCTCTGGTATCTGCGTCTGAGTCCCGCAGCCCGCATTTCACCGGCGCCGCGGTTCACCGTTCCGCCGCCTCTTTCATGCGATTCCTCTTCATCCTGATTCCGGATCAGGGCGGGCATCGCATATTCCAGACGCGCCAGTTCGACCTGCATCTTTGCCTGGGCGGATCCTGCCCGCAGGGAAAAGATATCAAGGATCAGCGCGGTCCGGTCCATCACCGGTACGCCGAACGCTTCGGCCAGTCTTGCGGAAGCCGCGACCGAAAGCTGGTTGAACACCACCACGCAGTCCGCTTCCAGCATCTTCACGGCTGCGGATATCTCTTCCACCTTGCCCGAGCGGAACGCGGTATGCGGATCCGCTGTCCGGGAATTCTGGACAATCTCGGAAACGATCTCAATGCCGCACGCCTCGCACAGCCGCCGGCATTCCTCCATCCGGTTTTCAAACGAGCGGATCGTCCGCAGACGGATTGCCGCAAGTACGGCTGTCCTCATAGCTCACTGCCCCACTGATCACTGAACGGGCGTCTGTTCACATCCGCATCCGGATTCACTTCCAGCGTATAGTTGCATACCGAAAGCCAGGTTCCGAATTTATAGCCGAAGGATTTCAGCTCGCCGCTGAACTGAAATCCCAGCTTCCGATGCAGGTGCAGGGAAGCATGATTTTCCGAAGTGATAATGGAAATAAGATTCCGGAATCCCGCTTCTTTCGCGATCCGGATGATTTCCTCCAGCAGGACCCGGCCGTATCCGCGGCCTCTTTTTTCCGGATCCACATATACCGATACATCGGCCGTCCAGTCATAGGCGGCCCGGCTCATGAACGGTGAAAGATATACATAGCCGGCCGGCTGGCCCTCTTCTTCCAGAATCAGCCAGGGGTACTTGCGCGTCACGGTTCTGACGCGCTCTTCAAACTGCGGCAGACTCAGCTGTTCCGTTTCAAATGTTGCCGTGCTGTTTTCGATATACCGGTTGTACCATTCCAGGCAGACCGGAATGTCTTTCTGTTCTATTTTTCTGATCATTTCTCAAATACCGTTTTCCCGTCGCATACCGTCATCAGCACTTCGGCTGAACGAATGCTTTCCGGATCGGATTCCAGCGGAGATGTCATAATGCAGAGATCCGCCTTCATTCCCTGTTTCAGCATACCTGTTTCATTCTGAAAACGCAGGAATTGTGCTCCCTCAGCCGTCAGGCTCCGGATCACCTGGTCCGCTTCATATCCCTGAGAAACATAGCGGGCAACGATCTCGGGCACGCTTTCCCGGATCCCGTCCGCACACAGCGCGTAATCCGGACCGACCATGCTTTCCGATGCGCACGGGAAGCCTGCCTCTTTCATCTTTGCCGGAAGCTGTCCGTTCCCCGAGATCACAGCGTAGCCGAGGAAATTGTTTCCGACGGCTGCTTCTTTCATCAGATCCGTCAGTTCCCCTTCCTTCTCTGTTTTCAAAACAGCAGGCATGTTGTAGTTTTCCGCCAGGCGGATCATCACATCCCCGTCCGGCTGCGTTTCATCGATCTTCAGACTGCCGATCCTGAACAGGCCCTCGCCGACTTCCGCGGTATATCCTTCATCCAGGAAATGTGCCAGCTCTTCCGGTGCATCGAATGTGCACTGCTCATCGATTCTGAGACTGCACAGCCCTTTCCTTCCCATTTTCAGCATTGTATCCAGGATATCTCCCCAGCTTTCCGAAGGCAGAAAATCCGAACTGCCGCAGGCGGTAAACCCATGCGCATTCATCCGCTTCATTGCATGCAGCAGCGCCTCTTCCGTCTGCTGAGGGGTATATTTCGGAAGAAACGCCCGCATGACATTCACTGCTTCCTTTTCCAGCAGTCCTGTTTTCACGTCTACTTTTCCGCCGGGAATCACCGTATCCCCGGAAATATCCGCACGCCTGAGCGCAGCCGCATTGACAAGGCACGCATCTTCCCCGATCTGCAGATAAACCGGAGCGGTAAGCGTATCCAGCAAGGTCCGGAATTCTTCACTGACCAGTTCCTGTTCCAGACCGTATCCGATCAGCCATCCTCCCTGTCCGGAAGCAGTCAGTTTCCGCACCGCTTCTTTTGCGTCGCGGATCATGGAAAGATTGATCCGCATGGCGTTTCTTCCCGCTTCCAGCAGGCTGACATGCGCGGAAATGAAACCGGGATAAATACAGGCGCCCTGAACATCGGTCACTTCATCCGCATCATTGATCAGGGCTGTGATTTCCTCATCGCTCCCGATTGCTTCGATCACGCCGTCACGCGCATACAGCGCCGATCCGTCCGAACCGTAAATATGCCCGTTGATCCATGCTTTTGCCATACTGCCTCCTTTTTCTGAAAAAGCGCATCCGCGGATACGCTTTAAGCTCTCTGTTCATACCAGACAATTCTGGTTTCATAATACTGTTCCTGAAAAGCGATCTGATCGATAATCCATGCATGGTCATAATCCGTGCCATCCGCAACAATCCACGCCGATCCGCCTTCCCTGCGGTAAACAATTCCGATGACGGTTCCCGTGAAGCTCTCAGCCGGTTCCGTCTGGCCGATCACATAGGCGTCCTGAAACAGGCCGCTGTGCGCCGCAAGTTCCTCGATATATCCGGTGTTGCAGAGATACTGCTCATCCGCAAATACGCCGTGCAGTTCGCCGATCGTATGCTCGATGCATACCGTGGCCTGCGTACCGAGGAAGCGGTCCGCCAGCATCAGTTCCATCCGCTGCAGACGCACGCCGTCCCTGATATATTCCTCACCTTCCGGCAGGAAGCCGAGAAAGTCATAGAATTCCCGGACTTCGCATCTTCCGCTGAGGGTGAGCCGGTCATAGCCTTCCGTAAAGGCAATCTTTGAAAGTTCCTGCACCAGGAAGGTGCCGATGCGTTTTCTTCTGTTTTCCTCACGGACAAACAGCCAGAGAATATGCATCGTATCCGGATCCCAGCCGATCACGCCTTCCAGCGCCTTCTCATAGGCGCCGAGCCACATCATCTTCAGTCCCGCTTCATCCAGCAGCTTCAGAAAGCTGCGTGCTCCTTCCGGGGTATATCCGAGATTGTTTTCCTGAAAGAATACTTCTTTGACCAGATTCAGCGCATCATGCTTTTCATCTGTATCCAGCAGGCGGATATTCATCAGATCTCCAGTTCCCGGTCATACAGCGGAACAGCTCCCTGCACGACTGTCCTGTCAATGGCTTCCGACCAGCTGATGACAACCACCGGCACCTCTTTGGCAAGAGGCAGCGCCGCATTGCGCACATTCTCCAGCAGCGCGGCATCTTTCTTATCCGCTTCCACAACCAGCGCGAACGCCACTTCATTTCCGGCCAGCTGCTGGCGCAGCCAGACGCGGCTGATTTCCGGCACGCCTGTGCAGTGATCATAAACCGCATTGACCAGCGCGGTCGGATAGATTCTCGGTTCGGAATATACCGCCGTCATTCCCGGAGGAACCTGGCCGGGTTCAATTTTCTGAACAGCCGGAGCCTGGGCGGGAACAGCTTTGATGTCCGTTCCGCGGATCAGCGCGAGTACCAAAGGCTTGGGCAGGACGATATTCTCGTTCATCGGGTTGATCACGACGCCTTCCGCCGTATTGCGCGGATCGGAAAGAATTCCTTCGTATTCCTTCAGCGTACGGACAATGTACTGGAGGTTTCCTTCCCGGTTCACATTCAGCTTCTTCGCTTCCTCAATATCCGTGAATGCCGGCAGGAAGCTCTTGCCCTGATTGGTATTTACCATCAGGAAGCTGACCTGGGTATTGGCGGGAACCTTCATTCTTCCCTGCGCATCCGGTTTGAAATCCGTATTGAACAAAGCCGGTACCAGGAACTTTGCCTTCATCACTTCCTTCAGGAAGTTCTGCTGTTTTTCCTCATCCGCTCCTGTTTTCAGCGCCGCAATCGCATTCTTCAATGCGTTGTTCTGAATCGGAGCAACTGTCTTTTTCACTTTTTTCTTATTTGCCATATTTCCTTTTCTCCGCAGTAATTATACCAACATCTTTCTGTTTCTCAATCGGTACGTACCGCAAACTGTATTATAATGGCATTCGTAACGGGAGGTCGTTATGAAGCGCAGAATAACTTTTAATTCGCCGGCGGTGCTGACATTTGCCCTCATCAGCGCCGCGGTTCTGATTATCAATACGGTTACCGGCGGGGCAATGAACAGATATTTCAGCATTTACCGCACATCCTTTACGGATCCCTGGATGTACCTTCGTCTTTTCACCCATGTCCTCGGACATGCGGATGTATCGCATTACGCCAACAACATGATGCTGTTTCTGGTGCTGGGACCGATGCTGGAGGAGAAATACGGCAGCCGGATGCTGGTGGAAATCATGGCGGTTGTCGCGGTTGTGACCGGACTGCTGCACATCTTCCTGTTCCCGCGCACAGCGCTGATGGGAGCCAGCGGCATCGTCTTCGCCTTTATCCTGCTGGCCAGCGTGACCGGCAGCGGGAAAGGCATTCCCGTCACGCTGATCATCGTTGCGCTGATCTATATCAGCCAGCAGATCTGGTCCGGCGTGACCGTACACGACAACATTTCCCAGCTGACGCATATTGCCGGGGGACTGGTCGGCATGGGCTACGGGATGCTGCTGAAAAAATGATTTACCGAAACTTGACCTTTTGTTCACATGAAGTTCACATTGGGAACCTATATTGAACCCGTAAGCAGAAAGGAGCTTGGTATCATGAGCGAAAAAGAAATTGAAGAAATGACAGAAACAACCGACGGGTCCGGCACTCCTGCTGAAGCAGTTCATCATGCAGAACAGAGAGCTGAAACCGTGGCGGAAGAAACACAGGCTGCAGCTGATCATATGAAGGAAGAAACCCGGAAGGCAGCTGAACAGATCGAAAAGGACATTACGGAGAATCAGGAAAGATACAGCAGACCGCTGGAAACAGGTTCCGCCCTTCTTTACGGAGCGGATGAGGAGAATGAGGATCATTCGGCCTACATGCCGCATCATGAAGAAGTCCACGCCGCTGAGGAAACAGTGAGTGAACTGTTCCCCGAAGCAGACACAGAAGAAACAGCGGCGGAAGAGGTTCATGCAGAGCCTGTACATATTGAACCCGTAATGGAAGAACAGGTAACAGAAGAAGCCGCACCGGTACAGGAACCCGTCTATACGGTTCCCGCTGCGGAAAAGAAAGAAGCGCCGCGCGTTGAAGAACAGGCTGTGAAAGAGGAACGGCAGACTGCACCGGCATATACGTATCAGGAACCTTACCGCGAAAGCGCGCAGGCTGCTCCGGCCAGGAAATCCCATCCGGTCCTCAATACACTGCTGAGCGCGGCGGTATCACTTGCGGCCGGATTCGGCGGCGGATATCTTGCTGTCCGGACATTCGCTCCGGAAACCCCGGAACCGGCAGTCGCAGATGCCGTACCGGAAACAGAACCGGAAGAGCAGGCAGCCGCACCGCTTCCTGCCGAACCGGAACCGGCACCGGTTGTCAGCACGGAGATGTCGATTTCCGATATTGCCGCTAAGGCGCAGCCGAGCGTTGTTGAGATTCTGATCGAAGCAGAAGTATCCGGAGGATACGGCGGCTACGGCGGATGGGGCGGATTCTTCAACCAGCCCTATACAACCCAGGCAGCCGGATCCGGCGTCATTATCTCGGATGACGGCTATATCATCACAAACAACCATGTGGTCGAAGATGCCACAAAGATTACCGTCACCCTGTTTGACGGCAGAGAATATGAAGCAGAGCTGATCGGAACCGACGCAAAGAGCGATATCGGCGTTATCAAAATCAGTGCAGATAAACTGACGGCCGCAGAGATCGGTGATTCCGATACACTGCAGACCGGCGATACCGCGGTCGTGATCGGTAACCCGCTCGGAACCCTCGGCGGAACCGTCACCAACGGCATTATTTCCGCAACCGACCGTGAAATTACGATCGACGACGAAACGATGAATCTGATCCAGACCAATGCGGCGATCAACTCCGGCAACTCCGGCGGCGGACTGTTTGACGGACACGGAGACCTGATCGGCATCGTCAACGCCAAGGACTCCGGGTACACATCCAGCGGCACCGTCATCGAAGGTCTCGGATTCGCCATCCCGGTCAACGAGGCAATGGATGTTGCCGAACAGCTGATCGAATACGGTGCAGTCACAAACCGTGCAACCCTGGGCGTCTATATCCAGGAGCTTGCACAGAGCACAGGCAACTATGAAGCGGGTCTGTATATTACCGAGGTCATGAAGAACAGCGGCGCCGAGGAAGCGGGACTGCAGTCCTATGACCGCATCGTGTCCGCAGACGGACAGCAGATCAGCGGATACAAGGATCTCCGGAAAGTTCTGAAGGAAAAGAATGTCGGCGATACGATCGAAGTTACAGTTGTCCGTGACGGAGAGGAAATGACCTTTGAATGCACGCTGACCGGTCCGATCAGTGACACATACGAAGGCTGAGAGAAAGGTGCTGCGGCACCTTTTTTCTTGTCATAACAGTGTTTTTCAGATACTATTTCTGACAGTGAGGTTTTGATATGACAGTTTCAGACCGTATGGAATGGCAGAACGGAATGAAAGACGGAATCCCGATCGGGCTCGGTTATTTTGCTGTGGCGTTTTCGCTGGGAATCGCAGCCCGCAACGCCGGCATGACCCCCATGCAGGGATTTCTTGCCAGTCTTTCGACAAACGCTTCCGCCGGAGAGTATGCGGTTTTCACTTTGATCGGCCAGAATGCCCCGTATCTGGAATGCGCCGTCATGACCCTGATTGCCAATGCCAGGTATCTGTTAATGAGCGCATCGCTTTCCCAGAAGCTGCATCCTTCCGTCCCCTCATGGAAGCGGATGATCATCGGCTTTGATGTAACCGATGAGCTCTTCGGCATCGGCATTGCCAGAAAAGGATGGCTGAATCCCGCCTACTATTACGGCGCCATGCTGGTATCGATTCCCGGCTGGGCTTTCGGAACGCTGCTCGGCGTGATCATGGGCAACCTTCTGCCGGCAAGAATCGTCAGCGCCCTGTCCGTAGCACTGTACGGGATGTTCCTGGCGATCGTCATTCCCCCTTCCCGGGAGAACAAAATCATCGGAGCACTGGTGCTGATCAGCTTCCTGCTCTCCTGGCTCTCTTCGGTTTTGCCGGCCGTATCTTCCCTTTCCTCTGGCACCCGGACAATTATTCTGACCGTACTGATCTCCGGAACAGCCGCTCTGCTGTTTCCGCATGAAGAAAGCGGGGACATGTAAATGCGCAATCCCTATGTATATATTCTGATCATGGCAGGCGTTTCCTTTATCATCCGGGTACTGCCGCTGACATTGATCCGCAAGCCGATCACAAACCGCTTCCTGCGCTCATTCCTGTATTATGTGCCGTATGTGACCCTGTCGGTCATGACCTTCCCGGCAATCATCCATGCGACCGGATCGGTCTGTTCCGGTGCCGCAGCGCTGATCACCGGCATCATTCTTGCCTGGAAGAACGCCGGACTTCTGCCCGTAGCGGCAGCCGCATGTGCGGTGGTTCTGATTCTTGAAGCATTCCTGTGAAGCATATTTTCACGGATATGCTTTTTCTTTTCGGCTGTGATCGTATAAAATGTAGTGCGTTATGAAAAAGAACCTTCTGAACATCAACCTGTCGCTTCTGCCCGCGGTTGTTTCACTTGCCTGGCCGACCATGCTGGAACAATTGATGCAGACGGCAGTACAGTATGTGGATACTGCAATGGTGGGAAGTCTCGGCACCCAGGCTGTCGCAGCAGCCGGTTCCACTGCCACCGTCAGCTGGCTGGTCGGATCCAGCATCTCCGCGCTCGGCGTCGGTTTTCTTTCCTATATCTCCCAGGCGGACGGCGCCGGGGACAGTGAACGCGTGCATCGTGCCGTAGCCCAGTCTGTTCTGACAGTCATTGTCTGCGGACTCTTCTTCACCGCCCTGACCGTTTCCGTTTCCGGCATGATACCGGTATGGATGCGGGTGGATCCCGCCATCCGGGATATTACGGCAAAATACTTCATGATTCTGTATCTGCCGATGCTCTTCCGCAGTGCATCCGTTATCTTTTCAACCGTCCTGCGTGCCCTCGGTGATTCCAGAACTCCGATGCGCGTCGGCATCATTGTCAATCTGTCCAATGTAATCATGAATTTCCTGCTGATCTACAGTCCGCGGACAATGCATATCGGATCATTGTCAGTACCTGTATGGGGTGCCGGAATGGGCGTCATCGGTGCGGCTGCCGCAAGTGCGCTGGCGTTTGTGATCGGCGGCGTTCTGGTCACATTAAGGCTCTATGCGCATCCCCGTGCTTCCTGGAAAGGATATCCGCTGAAGCCGGATCCGGAAGTGCTGCGGCCGTGTCTGAAGGTTGCGCTGCCGAATATGATGCAGCGGTTTGCGACCTCATTCGGTTATGTTGTCTTTGCGGCAATGATCAATTCACTCGGCGGTCTTTCCACCGCAGCGCATACCGTTGCCAATACGGTGGAGTCCGCATTCTACATTCCCGGATACGGCATGATGACTGCCGCGGCGGCACTGACCGGAAATGCGATCGGTTCCCGGGACAGGAAGAAAGTCGGAGAGCTGGCCGTTTCCATTATCTTCTGCGAAGTATCCCTGATGATTCTTTCCGGCAGCCTGCTGTTTGCATTCGCACCGGCAATGGTATCCGTATTCTCACATGATCCGGAAGTCATTGCGCTGGGCACACGCGTGCTGCGCATGGTTGCCTGTTCGGAACCTTTCTACGGTGTATCCATCGTGATTGAAGGCATGTTCATGGGAGCCGGAGAAACAAAGACGCCGTTCCGGTATAATGTCGGAGGCATGTGGCTGGTAAGGATCCTCGGTACATTTATCTGCATCCGCTTCCTGCACTTCGGACTTGTGTCCGCCTGGGCGTGCATGATCACGCATAATATGATTCTCTTCCTGCTGTATGTCCGAGCCTACCGCAGCGGCAGATGGAATCCTTTAAATTCTCAGATCAGCTGAATACCTGTTCAGCTGTTTTTTTCATATAAAAAGCTGTCCGGAGATTATCTCTTCAGACAGCCTGTTTTTATTAATGCATTGATCTGGATGCGGTCAGTTTCACGCCTGTACCGGCAAGATTATCGAGGATAACCGTGCCGATCTGTACCGGTGCATGGACAGTTACGTTCCGGATTTCCTCCATCGCCTCATCCATCTTTTCCAGCGGAATTGCCTCCTCGGTTATCACCGGAAGCACTCTGGCGCCTGCTCCTTCGATGCGGACCGTGGAAGTCAGAATGCGCATCGGCTGTATGCATTCCTGTATCGCATATTCCCTGCCGCGGGGACAGCTGTTTCCGGTCACGGAAAGCACTTCCTTCCTCTCCAGTTCCACAGTGACTCTGCATCCCATCGGGCAGTTGACACAGATCAGTTCTTTGCGCTCGCTCATAAGATTTCCTCCATCTCAATGACAAGATCTCCGTCCAGTTCATTGAGTTCCTTTTCTGTAAGCGTAATCCGTTCCATTTCGGACGGAACCATCTTGGTGCGGTTCCTCTGCCGGATCACACGGCCGCCGCACACTGCCTTCACAACCGCCTTATCCACCGGTGCCTTGATGCGGAAGAAGAATTCCTTGGTTCCGGATACTTCTCCGGGATGGATCACTGCCGGTACGACATATCCGATTCCGTTTCCCGGTTCCGCCTTGACGGAAGGCTTTGTCTTCTGTCCTTCCTTCAGATAGCGGACAGCACCTGCGGCAGCACGCTGGGCCTGAAGTGTAACGAAGTCAACCAGGTCATGGACATGCAGTCCGTTTCCGCAGGAGAAGATGCCTTCGACATTTGTCATGTAGTCTTCATCCACAACCGGTCCCTTGGTTCTCGGATCCAGTTTCACGCCGGCTTCCTCCGCCAGATGGTTTTCCGGAATCAGTCCGACGCTCAGAAGAAGCGTATCGACATCGAAGTACTGTTCGCTTCCCGGGATCGGCTTCCTGTTCTCATCCACTGCGGACAGCTCGATGCGTTCCAGTCTGTCCTTTCCGTAAATATGCGTTACGGTATGGCTCAGATACAGCGGGATATTGAAGTCATTCAGACACTGCTGGATATTTCTCGGCAGACCGTTGGAATACGGCATCAGTTCCGCCACGCCGTATACCTTTGCGCCTTCCAGCGTCATTCTTCTTGCCATGATCAGTCCGATATCACCGGATCCGAGAATAAATACTTTCTTTCCTACCAGGTATCCTTCGATATTCAGATAGCGCTGTGCCTGTCCTGCGGTAAAGACGCCGGCGGGACGCTCACCCGGAATGGCAAGAGCACCGCGGCTGCGTTCGTAGCATCCGACCGCCAGGATGACCGCATCAGCCTGGATCTGAACACAGCCTTCTTCCGGATTCACATATTCAATGACTCTGTCTTTGGAAAGATGCGTGACCATCGTGTTCAGCAGGATCTTTACACCGAGTTCTTCCGCCTGATCGATAAACCGTTCCGCATATGCAGGACCGGACAGCTGTTCCTTAAATGTCTGCAGACCGAATCCGTTATGGATGCACTGTTGGAGAATTCCTCCCGGTTCCCTGTCTTTTTCAATTACCAGAATATCATCAATTCCGTTCTGCTTCATCGTGACGGCTGCCGCAAGACCGGCGCTGCCGCCCCCGATAATCACTGCCTGATATTTACGCATATTACCGGTTCTCCTTTTCCAGAATTCCTGAATGAAGCCCATCCAGCAGGATTTCCTGCGGCGATTTATGCAGTTCCCTTGCAAGAATGTTTAATACAAGCGGTTCGCAGAATCCGCCCTGGCATCTTCCCATACCGGGTCTTACACGCTTCTTGACGCCCTTGATCGTTGTCGCACCGCACGGTCCTTTCAGACTGTCGATAATCTCACCTTCACTGATCTGCTCGCATCTGCAGACAATGTGACCGTATTTCGGATTCCTGCGGATATATTCGTTTCTTTCTTCAACAGAAAGATTCTTCATGACCGGCTGAGCCTTTCTTGTCATGACAGCACCATCTTTTTCCTTCAGACTCAGGTATTTTTTCAGAAGATCAATGATATAAAGCGATACTGCCGGAGCGCTGGCAAGACCCGGTGATTCGATGCTTGCGGCCAGGATGAATCCCGGCGCGTCTTCACAGTCCCGGATAATGAAATCCGGTGAGGAAGAAGAAGGTCTCAGACCGGCAAACGTACGGATCGCATGGCTGTACGGCACATTCTTCATTGTCTTTTTGATATTCTCACGGACATAATCCAGTCCCTGGACTGTGCTGCCGGTATCGACAGTGCCATGAACATAGTCGGAGTTCGGACCGAGCAGTGTATTGCCGTGCACGGTAGGTACTGCCAGCACGCCTTTTCCCTTATCGGAAGGAACCGGGAAAATAATATGCTTTGTATACTCCACATCATGGTCCAGAACGTAGTATTCTCCCTTTCTCGGACGGATCTCAAATCCCGGATCTTCCGTTACCATCTTTGCGATTTCATCCGCAAAGATTCCGGCCGCATCGATCACTGTCTTTGTTTCAAATGTCTTTTCTCCGGCTCTGACAGTGTAGCCGTATGTTGTTTTTTCGATATGATCAACACAGGTATTCAGATACAGTTCCGTACCGTTATTGACCGCAACCTCCGTGCAGGCTATCGCCACTTCCCACGGATAGATGATCGCTGTGGTCGGGAATGATAAAACCTTTGTGACATTATCACCCAGATTCGGTTCCAGTTCCCTTGCCTCGTCTCCGCTCAGCCAGGCATAAGGGATATCTCTCCTCTGTGCCCTGTCAGCCAGAATATCCAGGTGCTTTTCCTCTTCCTCACCGACGGCCGCAATCCATGCGCCGACCGTCTTATGCAGACAGTCAAGATCCTTGCACAGCTGCGGATACAGACGGCATCCCTTTACATTCAGTTCTGCCTTCAGTGTTCCGTCTTCGGGGTCATAACCGGTATGAACGATCGCTGAATTTGCCATCGTTGTTTCATTGGCAATATCATTTTCTTTGTCCAGAAGGGCAACATGAAGATCATACCGTGACAAATCCTTTGCGAGCATTGTCCCCGTAATGCCTGCACCGATAATCACTGCATCATAATACATAAGAATTATCCTTCACTTTCCTCTGATAAATAGTATAGCAAAAAGACCATCGGTCATCCGATGATCTTTTCATGTTTCTCAGTTATCTGTTCCCGCGGGCTGAGCTGTTTCTGTTTGTTCTTCCGAAACTGAGCTGAGTATCACTGCCTCTTCAACAGCCCCTGTTTCTTCCGCAGGTACTGATTCAGGTTCAGAAGGCGCCTCCGGTTCAGGAACTGATGATGGTACAGGATCAGGCTCCGGAGCAGGTTCGAGTTTCGGGATTGCCTGTGTTTCTTTTGCGCCGCATACGCTGCATTGGCGTTCCTGTATCCCATCAGCTTCATAGGTTGGATTCTGAACGATCGTCCATTCTCCCCAGGTATGCGCACCTGTTGCAGGCACACTTTCCGTGTAAGTATCTCCGCATGAACATACATATGTATTAGAGCCGGCTGTTCCGCAGGTCGGCGCAACTGATTCTTTCAATTCATATTTATGCTCATGTTTTTCTGCAGTTTCCTGTGTCGGAGCGGTAGTTTCCGCAGGTTCAGGTGTTTCTTCCTTTTCTTCGTCTTCTTCAGGCTCAGGTGTGGGAGTCGGTACAGGTGTTGCCTGTACGGCAGGCTCTTCCACCGGTTCCTCTTCAAATGACTTGTTGTTCAGAGGATTGGTCTGAATCAGTCCGTCAGGTACACCGTAAATCGTCGGGATTGCATTCAGCGGTTTCGGTCTGTCATCTTTCTTGATCCAGGAATGCGTACGGATGTATTCAAACAATGCAGTCAGTCCCTGCTGTGAGAAATGCAGACCGTCGCTGTCCAGATATCCGTCCTTCGCAAAGCCGGTCTTTTCATCTTTCAGTGCTTCGGCGGAGTTCAGATACTTCCAGTCATTCTCCGTGCACATATCCGCAATCGCGCGGTTATATGCATCGATCTGTGTCATTGTGACATGCGGATAGCTTCTTACCCTTGCGACCGGCGGGATCGAGTTGACAATCAGGTCCACACTCGGATAGGCCGCGACAATGTTTTTCAGCTGCTGCTCATATCTTTCGATAAATGAGGTCGCATCGGTATCGGAGCCGTACAGGTTGTTTGTTCCGAATGTGATTATGATGCGTTCCGGCTGCAGGATTGATACAGCCTGAGGCATCGTATACATACCGGTGGAAAACTGCATGCAGGGAAGCGAGGAAATCGCGTCAATTCCCATGCCGACAACACCGATCGTATTGGCAATCCCGGTAAAGGTTCCCCCTTCCGGAGAGGCGGTTTTGATAAACCTTGCTGTATTGGAGTCACCGATGAACAATGTGGAATCAATATAGTCCTGTCCGGCGTCTTTTGTCTTCGCCAGCATTGTACCCTTGTATTCCTTGGCATTCAGCACACCTGCGGAAGCATCATACCCGTTATCGGGATCGTCCGACGCGAGCACAAGCGGCTCGGAAGGATTGTCATCCTTATTTACCAATCCCGATACAAACGATATGACGCCGACTGCCGCGCAAAGTATGAGAAGGCCGGAAAGCAGCCGGATCAGAATATCGACATTTACACGGTATTTTCTTCTGCCGATTTTCACCTTGATATATTTCATAGTGAATATTATGGCCCCATAATGCAAAAAAAGCAAAAAAATACCCAAAATCAATTGTTGCTTTAGTACATCAAGTGAACTATGATTACGGCGCAGAGAGTGACTTCGCTTTCTGTGATTCAGGAGGTCCGGAAATGAGTGAACAACCGGAAAACACAGCAGTATACTCGGATGCGGCGGTTCTGGCAGATATAGGGGAAGCATACTTCCGCGGTATGGGCATGAACAGAGATTATGACAAAGCCTTTATCTATTTCCGCAAAGCCGCAGATATGGGTGATGCCATGGCCCTTTCCCGGCTGGGAACCTGCTATGAAAAAGGCTACGGCACACAGATAGATATGGCTGAAGCCATGAACTGCTATGAAGATGCGGCGGATCAGAATGACACTACTGCTTTCTTCAAACTCGGTGATTTTTATTTTGACGGCGTTGCCGATCTTGTTCAGAAGGATCCTGCCAGGGCATATGAATGCTATCTGTCGGGTCTGATGAGCGCTTATATTTCAGATGATTCCTGGACGCTTCCGGATATCCAGCTGAGAATTGCCAAGTGTCTGGAACAGGGAATCGGTGTCGAAAAAGATCTGAAGCAGGCATATGAAATGTATATAGAAGCGACACAGGGTTATCTTGACCGCATGGACTCCGGGGATGTGGAATGTGAAGAAGAACTGGATTTTGTGGAAGACAAGGTCCTGTATCTTGAAAAGCTTCTGAGCGAAAAAAATTGAGGTGTCCCATGCCGGAAGACAGGTACGCCTCATTTTATAACCGGATCAGTGCCCCTTTCCGCAGTCAGGGTACAATCAGAATCATCCGGTATGCGGATCTGTTTCTGACCGGTGTCATGTATGTTCTGTATCCTCTTCTGGTTCTGTATCTGCTTTTCAGTCATGATGAGAGACTGATCAGGACTGTGCTTGTGCCGGGGATATCATCTGTACTGGTTACAGTGATCAGATCACTGATCAACCGTCCGCGTCCGTATGCGGCACATCAAATCTCTCCGCTGATTCATAAGAACAAGCAGGGAGAATCCATGCCGAGCCGTCATGCGTTTTCCGCAGCGGTTATTTCCATGGCCTTCTTAAGCCTCATGCCGTGGGCAGGCATCGTGCTGCTTGTGCTGAGTGCACTGGAATGTCTGATCCGTGTCATCGCGGGAGTTCATTATCCCTCGGATGTCATCATCGGTTTCCTTGCCGGAGTCATTGCGGGACTGCTTATCTGACTGAGCGAAAAAAACTGCTTGTACTTTTAAAATCTTGTGTTAAGATAGTAAAGCAACATTGAGATGCAGGAATACTCAAGTGGTTGAAGAGGCAGGCTTGGAAAGCTTGTAGACCTGTAACAGGGTGCCAGGGTTCAAATCCCTGTTCCTGCGCCATATAAAAATCGCACTACGGTGCGATTTTTTTTGTCCCGTCTCAATGATTACGGCTGATGGCTTTCAATAAACCATTTATCTTTCTCAAGATACAGATTCCGCCGGTTTCCCTGGATCAGGCAGGCATATCTCATGCCGCATCCTCCGACCTGAGACGCCCTGCGTTCCCTGCTCAGAACCTTGTCAATTTTATATTTCTGCCCGTTTTCCCACACAACATAAAGCGGAGTAATATCTCCCGAACGCTTCTGCATCAGGATCACGTCTACATATCTTTTGTATATTTCCATCTGCCTCACCTCTTTATATCAGGTCATGACTCTTATGCGCACGTTCAGTATAACTCCGGACGTTGCATTTTTCAACATTATACGCAACTTTCTGATCCGTGAATTTGATTTTATAGAGCATATAATATATAATTCAGGCATGGAACTGAAAGATCTGATTAATGAATACAAAAAGCGTACCGGTGTCAATGACAGTGAAATTGCAAGGCGCACCGGCGTATCCCGCTCCACCGCCACAAGATGGAGCAGCGGACAGATCCGGCGTGTATCCCAGGAGACTCTGGAAAGTCTGAGTGAGATGATGGGTTATAATGTAGAACCCCTGCTGAAAGGAATGGATATCTCCATTAAGCTTCCGGTGCTCGGATATGTCAAAGCCGGCTATGACCTTTATGCCGAAGAGAATCATATCGGAGAAGAAGAAGCATCTCTCAAGGACAGGCAGGACGGTGACTATTTCCTGAAAGTCACCGGTGACTCCATGAAGGGCGACGGAATCATGGACGGATCCCTGGTTCTTGTCCAGCAGACCGACACGCTTTCCAACGGTCAGATCGGCGTCATCCTGATCGGCGATGAAGTCACGGTCAAGCGCTTTTATAAAAAAGACAAGGTTATTATATTGGAGGCTTCCAATCCCGAAGTGGAGAACAGATATTTCTCCGGAGCGGAAGTAAAATCCCTGCCCGTCAGAGTACTAGGACGGGTCATCTCCTGCCGCACATATTTCTGATTGATTATCTGTGCAATTGCATCTAAAATAAACCGGAAAGGAACATCCGCCTGTGTGCGGATGTTTATGACTATTATGAAAACAAGTGACTTTGATTATGAACTTCCCCAGGAGCTGATTGCCCAGACTCCCCTTGCGGACCGTACCGCAAGCCGGATGCTGGTGGTGCATAAGAATACAGGCGAGCTGGAGCACAGACATTTTTCAGATATTACCGGATACTTCCATGAAGGAGATGTCCTGGTCAGAAACAATACCCGCGTTATCCCGGCAAGACTCTTCGGCACCAAGGAAGAAACCGGTGCGCATGTGGAAGTACTGCTTCTGAAACAGGAGGAAGATGACGTCTGGGAGTGTCTTGTCGGCAATGCTAGAACGGTCAAGATTGATACCGTTGTATCCTTTCATGACGGCAGGCTGAAGGCAAAATGCGTCGGCATCGGAGATAAAGGCATCCGGAAAATGAAGATGATCTATAACGGCATCTTCAATGAGATTCTGGATGAGCTCGGCAATGTTCCCCTGCCCCCGTACATCCGGGAAAAGCTGGATGACAAGGAGCGCTATCAGACCGTTTATGCAAAGGTGGAAGGCAGTGCTGCCGCACCGACTGCAGGCCTGCATTTTACCGATGAGATATTTGAAAAGCTGAAGGCGAAGGGCGTCATTGTTCTCGATGTTACGCTTCATGTCGGACTCGGCACCTTCCGTCCGATGGATACCGAAAATATTGAAGAGCATGTCATGCATTCGGAAATGTACCAGATGTCCCGTGAGACCGCAGATGCGCTGAATCTTGCAAAAGCGGAAGGCAGAAGAATCATTGCTGTCGGCACGACAAGCGTGCGTACACTGGAATCCGTCTGGAACCGTTTCGGAAGATTTGAAGAATGCACAGGAGATACCGCATTGTTTATCTTCCCGGGTTATGAATGGCATACCGTAGACTGCATTCTGACAAACTTCCACCTTCCCAAGTCCACACTGATCATGATGATCTGTTCCTTTGCCGGAAAAGATCTGATCTTCCGTGCCTACCGGGAAGCGGTGAATGAGCGCTATCGTTTCTTCTCCTTCGGAGACTGCATGTTTATCACAAATGAATAAGGAAGAATACATCGCCTATCTGAAAGGCAGAAAAAGTTCTCATAAAGTCAACTATCATCTGGAAGGTCAGAAACAGATCCGTAAGATTCAGGAAAGCGGCGAAGGAAAACCGAGGCTCCTTCTGCATGTCTGCTGTGCGGTCTGTGCATGTTATCCCCTGGAATATCTGAATGACATATTCGACCTGACCGTTTATTACAACAACTCCAACATCTGGCCCCAGGCGGAACATGATCTGCGTCTCAGCGAGCTGAAGCGCTATATCCATGAAGCATTCAATGATTCCATTCAGGTCATTGTTCCCCCGTACAATAATGCGGAGTACACGAAGAATCTCGAGCCGATGAAGGACGATCCGGAAGGATGGCAGCGCTGCTTTTACTGCTATGAAGTACGCCTGAGGGAAGCGTATGCCTATGCGCAGGAACAGGGATTTGATTACTTCACGACCGTCATGACTTCCTCACGCCAGAAAGACAGCCAGAAGATCAACGAAATCGGTCTGAAGCTGGAAACACAGTATCCGGAAACGGTCTGGCTGAAATCAGATTTTAAAAAAGGCGGCGGACAGGTCCGCGCCAAAGAACTGATCGAACAGTATCAGATTTACTGCCAGACGTACTGCGGATGCGTTTTCTCATACCGTCCCGAAGAAAAATGTCACAGCAGCTGATGTGACATTTTTTATTTCAGTCTCTTTTTGATTTCCGCCACAATCCGCATGCGCAGACCTGAAGGAATCAGGCTGGCGGCATTGTTTACGAATCCCGGAATCAGGACATCCTTTTTTGTGTACCTGTGCCGGTACAGATATTCCGCGCATTTCTGTGCAGACATGGCTCCCGGCGGCATGATCCCCTTTGATTTTTCATAGAAGGCAGTATTCACCGGACCCGGACAGTAGGCAAGCACATGTACGCCTGTTCCTTCCGCCTCGTAGTTCATCGCCCTGGAATAGCTGACGGCAAATGACTTGGAAGCATAGTAGGAGGCGATCATCGGTCCCGGCTGGAATGCACCGGTGGAACCGATATTGATAATCAGTCCCTTCCCCTTTTTCTGCATATCGCGCATGATCAGCTTGGACAGCGTCATCAGGGAAATATCATTCAGCACTACCAGACGCTCGTCATCCTCCGCAGGAATCTGCCAGGATACACCGGCATAGCCAACGCCGGCATTATTGACAGCCTCGTCAATTTCATACCCCTGCCTGAGGATCTCTTCATACAATGATTTCGCGGCGCCGGTTTCGGAAAGGTCGAACGGAAAGATCACGGTTTCCGCGTGATATTCCTTTTTCAGAAGCTGTGCCGCTTTTTCCAGTTTATCCTTATTTCTTCCGGCAATCAGAAGGCGCCAGCCGTCTTCGGCATACAGCTTTGCAAGTTCCAGCCCGATGCCTTCGCTTCCGCCTGTAATCAATACTGTTTTCATAGCGTTATTCTAGCATGAAAGAAAAGGGGCTGTAACAGTTAAAAGCTGTTATAGCTCCTTTTAAGTGCGGTAAAATAGAGATATGAAAAAAGCTAATCAAGTACTCGACCTACCTGATCAGCGAACTAATTAT